>JAEUUE010000172.1 GCA_016787605.1 Cyclobacteriaceae bacterium | reverse complement strand
GCTGTGCTGCGCAACCACATTTCCCCCGAAGAGTCGCTGCAACTGCTCTCACAATTGCCGGTGGCCATCAAAGGTGTTTATGTAGATGGATGGACACTCAGCCACGCCAAAGAAAGAGCCCGAACCTTCGATAGCCTGGTCAACGAGCTGGCGGAGTCGGAGGGATCGGTGATCTGGAAAGATTTCAGCAACCGTGAAGAGATCATCGACTCCATCAGGGCCGTGGTGGAAACCATGGGGCACTACGTCTCGAAGGGGGAGCTGATGCAGGCCTTCGGCACCTTGCCGAAAGGACTGAAAGAGTCCTTCCAGTCCTGGGTTGAGGAGTATGCCGTCCGTAAGGAGCCGTCTCATCCTTGAGAAGAGTTTCGTGAGTTCGTAGCAACAACGTCTATTTTATGAGTACCCACAAGAAATACGTTTTGCTGGCCGTTTTGCTCGTCATTCTATTCATTTCGATTGCCTTCAAGGTTTGGGGAGTGCTGGGTTAGTGCCTGTTTCCGCTAAACCCTGACAAGGAGATCGTAGACCTGATCCGCATGGCAGCCCTGTTTCGCGATCGTCTGGACGCAGCCTTGCAGCTGGCCGACCAACTCAAGCCATTGAAGTTGGACGATGGCATCGTGCTGGCGATTCCCCGAGGCGGCGTTCCCATCGGTTGGATCCTGGCCCGTGAGCTTCATCTCCCGCTCGACGTGCTGATGTCGAAGAAGATCGGGCATCCCATGAACCGGGAGTTTGCCGTTGGCTCGGTTACCCTCCACGATCTCGTGCTGAGCGAAGCAGCCGATGAGGTTCCCCGCGATTACATCGAATCGGAGGTCAAGCGGCTGCGCGAGAGTTTGAAGGAGAGATACAACCGATTCACCGGCGTGCGCGAACCGTATCCGATCAAAGGAAAAGAGGTGATTGTTGTTGACGACGGCCTGGCCACGGGTAATACCATGCTGGTCTGCATTGAAGACATCCGGAAGCGGGAGCCTGCCAGGATTATTGTCGCGGTACCTGTTTCGTCGCGTTCGGCGGCCCGGAAAATCAAAGAACAGGCCGACCGGTTTGTCTGCCTCGATATCCCTTCTGATTTCTTCGCCGTGGGAGAATTCTATGAAGACTTTTCCGAAGTCTCCGATGAGCAGGTGGCGGACCTGCTGAAAGGTACTCCGGCCAGCGCGGGGTTCTGAAACCCATGGCCGCAGGGGCCCCAGGAGGCTTTCCTGCGATGCGAATTACCACTCTTTTCAGCAATTCGTGCCAAAATACAGGTCTTCCCTGCGATAACGGTCATTGGCATTCTTGCCGGTGGGAAGTTGCTTTGGATTAACATCCGAAGTGGCCTTATGACAACCGCTGCGCCATCCCGGGAAGAAAAAGTCAAGCAACTGGAGATTGAAGTTGGGCGAATCTCTCTTGCGGGAAACCTGGTGCTGCCTGCCACGGCCGACAGCCTGGTGATCTTCTCTCACGGAAGCGGGAGCAGCCGGTTCAGCCCGCGCAACAATTTTGTCGCCCAACAACTTCAGCGCAAGAATATCGGCACCTTCCTGGTCGACCTGCTCACGCCGGAAGAAGATGCGATCTACTCCACCCGCTTTGATATTGAGTTGTTAACGGAGCGGCTGATGGAAATTACCCGCTGGCTGCACCAAACCCAGGGGAAAGATCTGAAGCTCGGCTATTTCGGCGCCAGCACCGGGGCCGCGTCGGCACTGAGGTCGGCCGCCCTTCTTCCGCGCCTCATCAAAGCCGTCGTTTCACGCGGCGGCAGGCCCGACCTGGCCCGCGACCTGCTCGGAAAAGTTGCGGCGCCCACACTTCTCATCGTGGGAGCGATGGATTTCGATGTGCTGCGGCTCAACCGCGAAGCCTACGAACGGCTCGACTGCGAAAAGAGATTATCCATTGTGCCCAACGCCACCCACCTCTTTGAAGAACCGGGAGCCCTGGAGCAGGTGTCCATGCTGGCGGCGGCCTGGTTTGAAGAGCATTTGTCGAACATGAACTCACCGAATTCATAAATCGTCATGATCAAGACCGCGATCCATAATGCAGAGAACTACGCCGACTTGCGTTTTTCCTTCAGCTGGGAGGATGAACGGAAGAATCTCGACGGTTTGCCCGGGCGTGCTGGGCTCAACATGGTCCATGAAGCGGTAGACCGCCACGCCGACGGAGCGTTGTGCGACCATGTGGCATTGCGCTGGATCCGGGGGGATCGGGCCGCACGCGACTTTACCTACCACGACCTGAAGGTGCTTTCTTCCCAGTTCGCCAATGTGCTGACTGCACTCGGTATTTCGAAAGGGGACACGGTCTTCACGCTGTTGGGACGAGTGCCTGAGCTCTATATCACCGCCCTGGGTACGTTGCGCAAGACCGCGGTCTATTGCCCGCTGTTTTCCGTGTTCGGACCTGAACCCGTTTTTCAGCGACTGAGCAAGGGCAAAGCAAAGATCCTGGTTACGACGCTGGAACAGTATGAGAAGAAGATCAAAGGGATCGTCGGCATGCTCCCCGATCTGAAGCATGTGCTGATCACCGACATCAATCTCGATCTTGACGACCTGGTCCTCTCACTTCCCTTCCTGATGAACAAGATGTCGGGCGTTTTCCAAATCCCGCCGACCTCCCTGGAGGATCCCGCGCTCCTGCACTTCACCAGCGGAACGACCGGGATGCCGAAGGGCGCCCTGCACGTCCATGGAGCGGTACTCATGCACTATGTGACCGGGAAGTATGTGCTGGACTTTCAGCCGGACGACATTTTCTGGTGTACCGCCGACCCGGGATGGGTGACGGGCACTTCTTATGGCATCCTCGCGCCGCTGGTCAACGGCGTTACCAACGTGGTCGATGAAGAGGAGTTTGACGCCGCGCGATGGTATTCTATCCTGGAAGAGCAGAAGGTGACGACCTGGTACACTTCGCCGACGGCCATTCGCCGGCTCATGCGCCTGAACGTAAAGCCGAGAGAGCAGTATAACCTGGAACGCCTGCGACTCATTCTGAGCGTCGGCGAACCGCTGCATGCTGAAGCCGTTCGGTGGGGAGAGCAAACCTTCGGCATCCCCATCCTGGACAACTGGTGGCAAACAGAAACCGGGGGGATCATGATCGCCAATTTTCCTTCGCTGGAAGTGAAGCCCGGCTCCATGGGCAAGCCATTGCCGGGCATAGAGGCCGCCATTGCGGAGGTTACCCCGGATGGAATCCGGATGATCGCCGAACCCAACGTGAGCGGTAATCTCGTATTGAAGAAAGGTTGGCCCTCGATGTTCCGCACCTACCTGAACGAAGAGGAGCGCTATCAGAAGTGCTTCCGGGGAGAATGGTATGTCACCGGCGACCTCGCCCGGCGTGACGAGGAGGGGTACTTCTGGTTCGTCGGCAGGGCCGATGACATCATCAAAACGTCCGGCCACATGGTAGGACCGTTTGAAGTGGAAAAATCATTAATGAGTCACCACTCGGTGGCGGAAGCGGCCGTGATCGGCAAGCCGGATCCGCTGATCGGCGAGATGGTCAAGGCCTTCGTCGTGCTGAAACCCGGTGAGGATGCAAGCGCCGAACTCCGCCTGGACATCATGGCCCACGCGCGAAAGACACTCGGCCCGGCGGTGGCCCCTAAAGAAATTGCTTTTGTGGACAGTCTCCCGAAGACAAAAAGTGGGAAGACGCTAAGACGCCTGCTCAAGGCGCGGGAGTTGGGTTTGCCGGAGGGAGATCTGTCCACTTTAGAGAAATAGCAGCGTCATGGCAACATCAGTTGAATTTCCTATCGATAAGTCCCTGGGCACGAAGCTCGTCTACGAGATGATGCGGATCCGGCGATTTGAAGAGAAAGCCGCGGAGATGTACACCAAGACCTTCATCCGGGGATTCCTCCACTTATACATTGGTGAGGAAGCCGTCGCCGTGGGCGTGATGAGTGCGCTGACACCCGAGGACAATGTCCTGTGCACGTATCGTGAGCACGGACAGGCCCTGGTGCGGGGGATCGAAGCGGGAAAGATCATGGCGGAGATGTACGGCAAGCAGGAGGGATGCTGCAAAGGCCGCGGAGGATCCATGCACCTGTTTGATGTGTCGCGAAGGTTCTATGGCGGCAATGCCATCGTGGCGGGTCACCTGCCGCTGGCCCTGGGATTCGCCCTGGCTGACAAGAAAATGAAGCGCAACGGGATAACGGTCTGCTTTTTCGGCGAAGGCGCCATGGCGGAAGGCGAATTTCACGAGGCGATGAACCTGGCGGCGCTGTGGAAGATCCCGCTGCTATTCGTCTGCGAGAACAACCTCTACGCCATGGGCACGGCCATCCGATACAGCCACGCGGTCACCGAGCTGGAGAAGAAAGGAGCGAGCTACGGAATTCCGTCCCGCGCCGTGGATGGCATGGATATCCGCGCGGTGTTGCAGGCCACCACGGAAGCGGTGGAAACGATCCGGAGAGAAGGCGGGCCGTATTTCCTTGTATGCAACACCTATCGGTTCCGCGCCCACTCGATGTTCGATGCCGAACTCTACCGCGACAAGAGCGAGGTGGAGGAATGGAAGAAGCGCGACCCTATCGTGATGTTCAGCGACTACCTGGTGAACAACAACCTGGCCACCCACGAAGAGCTGGCCTCCCTGGAGAAGAAAGTGGAGGAGGAGGTCAACGAATCCGTGCGCTATGCGGAGGCAGGAACCTGGGAGCCGGTGGAGCAACTGGAGGAATTTGTCTATCAGACCTAGCAACTCTTAACCTGTAACTATGGAAACGATGATGCAAGAGGTGGCAGTGAATCCTACGATGGAGACCATTTACCAGCGGAGGGCTGTGCGGAAGTATAAGGACCAGCCCGTTGACCCCTCCTTGATGGAGCAGATCATCAGTGCCGGCCGGATGGCGCCCACCGTCATGAACCGGCAGGAGTGGAAATTCTATGTGCTGATGGGCAAGAAGGCGATCGCCTCACTCTCGCCCGGCATCGTCAAAGTGGCCAGCAAAGTTTTGAACTGGGCGCACGGGGCCGACCCGGCGACCGCGGGGGATATCATCTTCCACGGCGCACCGGCCGTCATCTTTATCACGGGACCTGCCAGGAGCGAATGGGCGGCCATGGACATCGGCATGTGCAGTCAGAACATCATGCTGGCGGCCAAATCGCTGGGACTGGACACCTGCCCGATCGGGCTGGTGAAATTCCTGGAGAAGACGGACAAGTTTGCCAGCCTGGGCATCCCCAAGTCGGAACACATCTACCTGGCCATCATTGTGGGATACGGGGATGAGCAGCCGGAAGTGCATGAGCGCAAGAAAGACAACATCAAGTTTCTCACGATAAAATAAGCAAAGGCCATTATGAACATCACCTATCGAGAAGCCATCAAGCAAGCCATCCGGGAAGCACTGCGAAGTGATGAGAAGGTATTCTTGCTGGGCGAAGACGTTGGCCGCTACGGCGGGGCCTTCGCCGTGAGCAAGGGGCTTCTCCAGGAATTTGGCCCGGAGCGGATCATGGATACCCCGCTTTCGGAAGCCGGGTTTGTCGGCGCCGGCATCGGGGCCGCCATCGCCGGCATGCGCCCAATCGTGGAGGTGATGACGGTCAATTTCAGCCTCCTGGCGCTGGACCAGATCGCCAACAATGCGGCTACCCTGCTCCACATGTCGGGCGGGCAGATCAACGTTCCCGTCGTCATCCGGATGAGCTGCGGCATTGGACGGCAGCTGGCAGCACAGCACTCCCACAGCTGGGAACCCATCTATGCGGGCATACCCGGATTGAAAGTGTTGTCGGCCGGCACCCACGAGGATGCTCGCGGGATGCTGCTGACGGCGCTCAAAGACCCCAACCCGGTCATCATTTTCGAATACACCAGCATGCTCAACCTGGAGCGTGAACTTCCCGACAATGCCGGGGCAGTCGACATCACGCGGGCGGCGGTGCGCAGGCAGGGTACGGATCTGACGATCGTGACCTATGGTACCGGTGTGTACAAAGCGCTTGATGCGGCCAATGAACTGGCGGCGACGGGTCTCGAAGCCGAAGTGATTGACTTGCGGGTGCTGAGGCCGCTGGATGAAGCCACGATCCTTGAATCCGTGAAGAAGACGCATCGTGTACTCCTTGTGGAAGACGCGTGGCGTTCGGTGGGCATCGCCGCGGAAGTGAGTGCGCGCATCACTGAAAAGGCGTTCTATGAACTGGAAGCACCGGTGCAGCGGTTGTGCGGAGTGGAAGTTCCCATCCCATACCCGAAGCACCTGGAAGACGCCTCCGTTCCGCAGAAGGAGCAGATCATCGAAATGGCCAAAAGCATTTGTGCGCCCGTATTAAACTGACATCGCATGACAGAAGTGCTCACACCGACCCTTGAATTCCGGATGCCGAGCCTCGGGGCCGACATGGAAGCCGGCTTCTTGCGCGAGTGGAAAGTGAAGCCCGGCGATCATGTCAACCGGGGAGACATCATCGCGGAGGTAGAGACCCAAAAAGGAATCATCGACATCGAGGTCTTCGACGACGGGGTGATTGAAAAACTCCTGATCAAGGTTGACGACAAGGTCCCGGTGGGCACCGCCATGGCCCTGATCAGCCCGACCGGTGAAGTCACGAAGAAAGAATCAGCCCCGGTGCCGCGTGCCGAAGAGGCACCCAAGCCAGTGGTCGTTCCCCCGGAGCATCACCTGCGCGCCTCGCCGTTGTCGAGGAAGCTTGCCCAGGAGAAAGGTATAGATCTGAATAAGGTGAAGGGCACCGGGCCTGATGGCGCCATCACGAAAGCGGATGTGGAAAGGGCAATCCAGGAACAAGTGGCCCCGGCCGTCGAAATCAAAGTCATGCCTGCCGAGGCCATCCGGGCGGCGGTGGCGGCAGCGATGAGCAAGTCGAACCGGGAGATCCCGCACTACTACCTGGAGACGCGGGTCGACATGAGCAAGGCCCTCGCCTGGCTTTCGTATGAGAACAAGGAGAGGGCCGTGAAAGACCGGTTACTGCCGGCGGTGCTTTACCTGAGGGCGGTGGCCAAGGCCTTGCGGGTTGTGCCCGAGCTGAACAGCTACTGGGTCGACCGGCTGCAGCCGAAGCAGGATATTCACATCGGGTTCGTTGTGTCGTTGCGCACCGGCGGCATCATGGTGCCGGCCATTCACGATACCGACAAGAAATCTGCCGATGAGCTGATGCGTGCCCTCACCGACGTGATCCTGCGGTCGCGCGCCATGCGGCTGCGCAGTTCGGAGTTGAGCGACTCCACCATTACGATCACCAGCCTCGGCGACGAGGGGGCCGAAGTGGTCTACGGCGTGATCTATCCTCCGCAGGTGGCGTTGGTGGGATTTGGAAAAGTTGTCGAGCAGCCGTGGGCGATGCAGGGCCTGTTGGGTGTTCGACCGGTGCTCACCGTCACCCTGGCGGCCGACCACCGGGCCACGGACGGGGGAACGGGAAGTCGTTTCCTCGCGGCGGTGAAGGAGTTTCTCGAAAAACCGGAATCGTTATGGGAGAAGACGAAATAAAACGTGAGCTGTTGGCCATTTTGAAGACCATTGCCCCGGACACGGAGCCGCAGACGCTCAAGCCCGACGACAAGATCC
>JAEUUE010000136.1 GCA_016787605.1 Cyclobacteriaceae bacterium | reverse complement strand
CGATGTGGAAGGGGAGAAGTCGTTTATCGTGGCGGGAATCATCGAAGCGCCGCCAGCCAATTCCAGTTTCGATTTCAAGATCCTGGTTCCCCAGGAGAACCGTCCGTATTATGACCGGAATCTCGACAACTGGGGCAATTTTAACACACCGACTTTTGTCCTCCTCAGGGAAAACGTTACGGAGGAGACCTTCAAAAGCAACCTGGCGGCCTTTGTGCAGAAGCGCATGGGCGACCGGATCGAGAAATGGAAGAAGCGCGCGACGGTTCCCATTCCGGAAGGGACCGTCATGTTTGAATACAAGTTTGCCAGGCTCCCCGACATTCACCTGATGAAGGAGATCGGCTGGCACAAGGTAAGCGACCCCCAGTATTCCCTGATCCTCGGTTCCATCGCGGTACTAATCCTCGTGATCGCCTGCATCAACTACATCAGCCTGGCCCTCACCACATCCGCCGCACGGCGTACCGAAGTGGGTATCCGGAAAGTGGTCGGGGCGCAGAAGGGGCAGCTGATCAGCCAGTTTACCGTTGAATCTGTTCTCCTGGCTTTCTTGAGCATGATCATTGGGTGGGGGCTGGTGTTCCTGTTCCTTCCCAGTTTCAACGCCTTCACCGAAAAGGGCATCCGGTTAATGGATGGCGACTGGCTTGCCATGCTGGGCTTCACCTCCTTGTTGTCACTCGTTGTTGGATTGGTGGCAGGCAGCTATCCCGCCTTGTTCCTGTCAGCCTTCCGCCCCGCCCAGGTATTGAAGGGCGGGTTTACTTCACGCGTCAAGGCCGGCTTCACACGGCCCCTCGTGGTGCTCCAGTTCGCCTTGTCGTCCTTCCTGATCATCTGCGCGGTGATCATGTACCGGCAGATGAACTACGTGGCCACCAAAGACCTTGGCTATAACCAGCACCAGGTCATCGTACTGCCTACGCAGAAAGGCTGGACGCCGGAGTCGGACCAGACCGTGCAGCAATTCCGTGCCCGCCTGGAACAGGAGCCGGACGTGATTTCCGTCACCGGTACAACCTCGTCATTCAACCGGGGGTGGTCACGGTACGGATACCAGATCGAAGGCGAACAGAAGTCGGCGTACGTCTACGGCGTCGATCCCTACTACTTACCCACGCTGGGCATTGAGCTGGTGATGGGCCGCAACTTTGATCCCGCCAACCCGGCCGACAGCACGGCGCTGATCGTCAACGAAGCGCTGGTGCGCGACATGAAATGGACGGACCCCCTGAACTCCCTGCTGAACTGGAAGGAGGATTCGCTCAGTAAAGGGGTGAAGATTATCGGTGTGGCTAAGGACTACCACTTCCGGTCGCTGGAAGCCGGCATCGACCCGATGATCCTGAGCATGGACACCAAGCATGTGGGGCATTTGGGAAACATGATGATCAAAGTGCAGGCGGGAAACATACCGGCGACGATGGACAAGCTCCGCTCCATCTGGAGGGAGATGTACCCTGACCGTCCTTTTGATGCCGCCTTCCTCGATGAGGATGTGGCGAAGCAGTACAAGACCTACACGCGCTGGATGAGCATCATGGGGTTGTCGACCGGGTTTGCCATCCTGATCTCCTGTCTCGGACTGTTTGGTTTGTCGGGGATCAACGCGGTAAACCGGACCAAGGAAATCGGGATCCGGAAAGTCATGGGCGCCGAGTTGACCAACATCTTTATCCTGCTCAACCGTCCTTTCCTGGTCCTGGCACTTATCGCCTTTGCCATCGCCGCACCCGTATCATGGTATGTCATTACCCACCTGTTCCTGTCCGACTTCCAGTACAAGATCACCGTTGGCTGGGAGCTATTTGCGGTGAGCGTGCTGGCTGGTTTGGTGCTGGCGTTGGTTACGGTAAGCTACCATGCCATCCGTGCGGCACTTTCTAATCCGGCGGAGACGCTGAAGTACGAGTAGGAGTCGAAAGTCCATAGTCCATGGTCGATGGTCGAAGGTCGTCAGGATAATGGCGCAGAAAAGGCTATCGGCGTTAGTCGGTATATGTGGGTTAGTCAGGAGATTCGTTGGTACCACCTGTCTGAACTTTGATTTTTGTGATTGATATGATTTCCCTGAAGCCTCAGCGAAATCAAAGGAATCAGGTGAAAATCACAGTTCAGACAATAGTCGAGGTTGATCCCTTATGGGGGGGTCTTTGGATTGCCTGGGCGCCCGCCCGAATAGATAGCCTTTCTTGAACTCTACTTATCTTCGTCAGTCGGGCAGGAGTGTCCGGACCAACCAGGCTTATCCTAACTGAGCGATGAAATTCACAGTTGCATTTATTGTGCTTCTTTCATACAGGTCCTTTGGGCAAATCCCTGAGGGGGGTGTGCATGACTCCGTATTTCGAATGCTAGTTGATAGATTTATTGATAGCACGAGAAGCTATGGTTATCCAGAGAATGGCGTTATCAAAGCCTCAATTAGCAACCTGGTGGAAGTGGATTCTGAAAGAGTTGTTGATAATGCTACGAAAGGCAGAATGATAGTAGGGAGTGCTAAGATGTCATACAAGGTCAAAATGTCCTTGGTCAGAAACTCTGATGCATTCCTTTTTGATTTTCCGTCCGCTTGTTTTACCCATCGCAATCGAAGGGTGTATGTTTTTCTGGGATCGGGCAACTTTTTCTACTTTTCGGAAGGAGACCGGAAGAAATTGATTAAGGATGTGAATAAATATATTGGAAGTCACGTGCCGGGTGTCTCGGAAGCTGCTATCATGGGGTTTGAGGTAAGGGGAATTAGAATATATTCCACCAAATTGACTAGGTAGGCCAAAAGGAACCAGTATCCCACTATCCAATCCGATGGTAAGCTTTGTGGCGATCTATGTATATGAATAATCAATCACTAGCTCGATTGTGGTTAATCGTTCTGGCTGGATTTTCACTGTGGTTTTTACAGCCTGCCTCGGCTCAGTCCCAGCCGAACACGTCGCGTTACAGTTCTGAGCTTATCTTGATTCTTCGACAGTTGAAATTTAACTGGGCCAAGGCGACAGAGCAGGAAAGGTGGATGAATGACGGATTGGATTCATTGAAGGGTGGAAATTGGAAGGTGGCGAGTGCCCTGTTTACAGGCGTCATTAATGATGATCCAAGTAGTTTTCCAGCCTATCTATTCCGTTCAGGTGCATACTATCTTGGTGGCAGGAAGGAGTGGAGTGATCGGGATGCCCAGTTTATACAAGAGCAATTGGGCAGGAACGTACATGCTTTTAGCAAACTGTGGGCCCAATATGCATCAATTCAGTCCGCTGAGAGCGAGCAATGGTTACCCTTCTTTGAGGGCTTTCTTCCAATCGATGGATTGATCAGGTATGTGGCAGAAAATCGTACAACGATTGATCAGGAGTCATTTGAACTCGTCAGGCAAGGTCTGTTTTTAATGTTGGTGGGTAAGGTAGATGAAAGTATCTCTCAAGCCAATGTGGTACTTTCAACCAAGCCTAATTCTTTGGCCTATTACCTCAAAGCGGCTGCCTATCAAATCTTGCTGGAGCCCGATAGTGCCGCGACTTCATTCGAGCGACTTCTCCTCTTGGACCGAGACGTAGTGGAGGCAAAGGCTTACCTAGTGAATCACTTAAGTATAAAGGGTGACTTAAACGGCGCCAAGAATTATCTCCTTCAATTGGCAGAAAATTCATTGGTAAGTGTGGACTTGGCTCGCTTTACGGGCGTGATGCGTATGCGAGTTCTGGATTATGAAGGCGCTGAGCATGACTTGAGCAGGTATCTAAGGGAATTCCCTGATGATATAGAGGCCACAAAGCAACTTGCCATTGCTAGAATGCATTTGGGTAAGTATAAGGAGTCGATCGAAGGCTTGGAAGGTCTGTTGAAAGTGGCTGACCTAGACCTTGATATATATGTCAGCCTAAGTGATAGCTATTTCTTTATTGGAGATACTGCGGCCTCGGTGAGTGTGTTGCGTAAAGCATCAAGAAAGTTCGGGTTTAATCAGGTTTACGATCTCTATTTCGCTGATCGGCTAGTGGATAGTAAGGACCTTAAGCAAGCTCAATCCATTATTGATCGGGTTATCAAGGTTGTTAAGTTGAATGACTTTCCCTCCGAATGGTTAAAAAGAGCGGAGTATATTCAGTGTCGAATTTATCTGCAAAAGGGGCAGGCTGAGATGTCGCAAGTTCGGTTGAATCAATTGATTTCGGCGGATGGAGAGAAGAGTGAGTATCTGTTTTTGAAAGCCCGAATTCTTATAGTTATGAATAGGAAAGAGGAAGCAAGAGATATTTTGAGCTGGCTTTCTGAAAGGAAATATCTTCCTGCTTTGGTCTTCTCCAACCGTTTGCTTTTGGATTGAAAGCAGGGGCTGGTGCATTCGATTCAACCCTATTAGGTAAATAAGTGTGGTACAGGTAGTAGCCGGGAAGTACACGTTGAATAGTCCACAGTCGATGGTCCATGGTCGATAGCCTGGTATCCCCAAGTACTGGCCCCTGGTCCCTATTTCCTCAGGTAGAAGATGTAGTCCGTCACCAACGGCGGAATGCCCGCCTGGCGGAAGTCGGAAATGATCTGCCCCCGGTGGTGGGTGGTGTGGTTGGCCGCATGGAAGAGGATGTCGCGTACGGAATTGGAGAAGGGCTGCCCCTTGGAGGTCCGGTAGGTGATGACCGACTCCGGGTCGATCGTCTCCAGGATATTCAGCGTAGTTGTGTAGTTCGTTTCATCGATCAGTGCGCATTGCTCAAGGGCATGCTGTTGCTGGACGCCATATTCTTCGACCTTCAGGATCCTGGCATTCCATATCTGGTGGGCGTTCAGCATATGGCAGAACAGTGGAAAACTCCGGTCAGGCAGGTTGGCCCCGTGCATCCGGAATTCTTCGATCAGCTTCTGGTTGAAGTGATGGTGGTACGTGAAGATGTCTTTGAAGAGGGAGGTCATAATGAATCCGGTTAAGTGGTGAAAATTAGCTTTTCCCGAA
>JAEUUE010000104.1 GCA_016787605.1 Cyclobacteriaceae bacterium | reverse complement strand
GATGGGCATCGAGCTGATGCTGAACGCGGTGAACATCAACTTCGCTGCCTTCAACCACTACCTCTTCCCTCACCGGCTGGAAGGACACTTCTTCGCCTTGATTGTGATGGCCATCGCCGCCGCCGAGGCCGCCGTTGCCATCGCCTTAATCATCAACATTTACCGGCAGTTTGCCACGGTCAGCGTCGACGACGTTGACGAATTGAAATACTAAGGTCTATGGATTACGCGTATACCCTGCTTATTCTCCTCCTCCCGCTGGCGAGCTTCCTCTTCCTGGGACTGCTCAGCAAGCGCCTCCCGGTAAGCGTCTCAGGCTGGGTGGGTACGACGGGGCTCTTCGTTATTGCCGCGCTATCCCTGGCCACTGCCTACTCCTACTTCACCTCGGCCAATGCTGATGAGGGCTATGTCGCTGTCGAAGCCTTCAAGATCGTCTGGCTGCCGCTCACCGACAACCTCATCATTCACCTCGGCATCCTGCTCGACCCGCTGTCGATCATGATGCTGGTGGTGATCACACTCGTTTCGTCGATGGTCCACCTCTACAGCATCGGGTACATGAAAGGCGAAAAGGGGTTCACCCGCTACTTCGCCTTCCTCTCCCTGTTTACCTTCTCGATGCTGGGGCTGGTGGTCGCCACCAACCTCTTCCAGATGTACATCTTCTGGGAACTCGTGGGCGTTTCATCCTACCTGCTCATCGGGTTCTATTATGAAAAGCCTTCCGCGATCGCCGCATCCAAGAAAGCCTTCATCGTCACCCGGTTTGCCGACCTGGGATTCCTCATCGGCATCCTGTTGCTGTCGTACCAGTCCGGCACCTTCGACTTCAACCTGCTCACCGGCATTGACGGACCAGTGATCACCCAGGCGGTACCCGCCCTGTTTTTAGGCGTCTCTACCACCACGTGGGCCTTGCTGCTCATCTTCATGGGCGGCGCCGGCAAGTCAGCGATGTTCCCCCTGCACATCTGGTTGCCCGATGCCATGGAAGGTCCCACGCCGGTATCTGCCCTCATCCACGCCGCCACGATGGTGGTGGCCGGCGTCTACCTTGTTGCCCGGCTGTTCCCTGCCTACGCCATGGCTGCACCGGAAGCACTGGATGTGATCATGTATGTGGGAAGTTTCACGTCGCTGTTCGCCGCCGTGATCGCCTGCACCCAGCTTGACATCAAAAGGGTCCTGGCCTTCTCAACCCTCTCACAAATCGGCTATATGATGGTGGCTCTCGGCGTATCCGGATACGGTGCCGAAGCCGGCCTGGGCTACATGTCCTCGCTCTTCCATCTGTTTACCCACGCCTTCTTCAAAGCGCTCTTGTTCCTTGGAGCCGGCTCCGTGATCCACGCCGTGCACAGCAACCTGATGACCGAGATGGGAGGCTTGCGGAAGTCGATG
>JAEUUE010000079.1 GCA_016787605.1 Cyclobacteriaceae bacterium | reverse complement strand
CCCTCTTTCATGTCTTTTTCGATCTCGTGCATGAACACGGCGTCTACGGCTTCCTGTACCGAGGGAACGATATGCAGCACGCTGTCGAGCTGGGAGATCTTGATGAGTTTGCCGGTGTGGTCGGAGAGGCTGGCGAGGATGAAGACGCCGCCGTCTTCCTGGAGGATGCGGTTGCCGACGAGCAGGGCGCTGAGGCCGGAGCTGTCGGTATACTTCACTTCGCCGAGGTCGAGGATGATGTTTTTGATCCCTTCCGCGTGCAGGGTGATGAGCTCGGATTTGAGCGAGGGCGCCACGCTGGAGTCCAGTTTTTCCTCATGGAGGCGCAACAGGCTGTATTTTTCCTGCTTATCGATCGTATATTTCATCTCACGGAGTATTGTAGGGCTCAAAAGTAGCTCATTTTAGGTAATTAACGATGTTCCGCTGAATTCGTTCCAAAATATTTTGGTCGCGGAGCGGTTCCAGCTTTTGCCCGGTAACCTGCTCATACAATTCGCGGTAGCGCTCTGAAATGGAGGCCACCACGGCGTCGGTCATCTCGGGCACCCGCTGCCCTTCCTTACCCTGGAAATTGTTCTCGATGAGCCACTGGCGGACGAACTCTTTCGACAGCTGCTTCTGCGGTTCGCCCTTGGCCTGGCGGGCGTCGTAGCCCTCCCGGTAGAAATAGCGCGAGGAGTCGGGCGTATGGACTTCGTCGATCAGGTAGATCGTGCCGTTGTGTTTACCGAACTCGTATTTCGTATCGACGAGGATGAGGCCACGCGCGGCTGCCAGTTCGGTGCCTTTTTGAAACAGCGTCAGCGCATAGCGTTCGAGGGTGGCGTAGTCTTCTTCGCTCACCAGTTTCCGGCGGAGAATCTCCTCGCGAGAGATGTCTTCGTCATGACCAACGTGCGCTTTGGTGGTAGGGGTGATGATGGGCTGAGGCAGCTTGTCGTTCTCGCGGAGCCCGTCCGGCAGCGCTACCCCGCAGAGGGTGCGTTTACCGGCCCGGTATTCCCGGCCGGCATGCCCGGCGAGATAGCCGCGCACGACCATCTCCACGGGAAACGTATCGCAGCGGAAGCCCACCGTCACGTTGGGATCGGGTACAGCCTCAACCCAGTTGGGCACGAGCGATTTGGTGGCTTCCAGGTTCATGGCGGCGATCTGGTTCAGCACGCGCCCCTTGTCGTCGATGGCGCGGGGCAGCACTACGTCAAAGGCGGAGATGCGGTCGGTGGCTACCATTACCATGCGGTCGCCGAAATAGTACACGTCGCGGACCTTGCCGCGGTAGAAGCCTGTCTGGCCGGGGAATTTAAAATTGGTCTCCTTGATCGCTGCCATGGGTGGAAATGCGTTTTGGCACTGCGAAACTCCGAAAATGAAGTGAAAAGTGAGGGATGAGGATGGATTTTTTTCTGGACTAGGCAGTGAACCGAGTGTCTCCTGCCTTACGGAAAGTGTTGGTATTCACCGCAAAGACGCCAAGAGGCAAAGGAATGCAGAAACTATTTCTTGTCTTCTACCAGAATCCCCGCCTGGAACACATATGTTTTCACCACGTTGCCCTGCTCGTCGTATTCGGTCCACGTCTTGTGCCTCTTCCCGGCGACGAATTCTCCCTGCTCCTTGATCTTCCCGTTGGGATAGTAAGCGGTGTGTAGCCCGTGAGGGCGGCTTGACCGGTAGGCTTCGACCATGGAAGGCTTGCCGTTTTCAAAGTAGTTGGTCACGGTGCCGGTAATCAGGTTGAACTGGTACTCTTCCGTGAGCTTCTTTTCTCCGGTGGGATAGTAGAGCGTGCGCAGCCCGTGGAGCCTCCCGTTGTCGTACGTCTCCCGCAGGCTGTCGGTCTTACCGTCCTGGAAATAGTACCGCCACGTCCCCTGGGGTTTCTGCTTGCGGAAGGTCTTCTCGTACAGGAGTGTTCCGTCGGAGCGGAATTCTTCTTCGATCAGCTCGAGGCCGTTGAGCGACACCACTTCCCGGGTCTTCATCTTCCCGTTGGGATGGTACTCGATGTTGGTGCCCACCTTGGCGCCGTCGCTGTACTGGAACCGGTGACGCAGCGTTCCGCTGGCATAGTAGCCCAGGTTCTCGCCGGTGAGGCGGCCGTTGGTGAAGAAGCCTTCGAGCAGGAGATGCCCTTCGCTGTCGTAGTTCTTGAACTGCCCCGTCTTCTCGCCGTCTTTCATGGTGGAGACGGTCTCCAGCTGGCCATTGGGGTAGTAGGTTTTATAGAACCCGTGGATGATGCCGTCCTTGAAATTGGCTTCCGCCTGCTTCTTGCCGTCTTCGTAGTAGGTCGTGGTCAGGCCGTTCGGCTTCTGGTTTTTGTAGGTGATCTCTTTCCAGATCTTTCCCGACGGGTAGTATTCCTTAAGGATGCCGTCGGGTTTCCCTTTTACGAAGGTCGACTCATGCCTGGTCTGGCCGCTGAGGTAAAACGACTTGACGCTGTCGACGAGGTGGTTGTTTTCGTATTGTCCTTTCTGCAGTCGCGTGCCGGACTCATCATATACTTCCACCGGTCCGTGCCGGAGTCCATTGCGATAGGTGAGGAGACGCTGGAGTTGCCCGTTGGGGAAGTATTCCTTGAAGCTGCCGTGCCGCCGGCCGTCGAGGAAGGCGCCCTCCATCTCCAGTTTCCCGTTGGGATAGTACCGCTTGTAAGGGCCTTCCAGGATATTATCGTTCTCGATGGTGACGTAGTAATCCTCGCGCACCCTTCGCTTCGCCCCGTCCCAATAGTTCTTCACTGCCCGCAGCTTTTGGGCTTCGGCGACGAAGGCAAAGAGCAGAAACAGAATAAGAAGGAGGTGGCGAGTCATTAGAATGCAAAGCTAAAACGGAATGCTTGCAATTGATAGTATGAAGAAATCGGAATGAAGTTAAAAAGGCATGTCTTCGCGGTTTCGGCCGTATCTGTGCTCGGCCCTTTCCAGTGCTCTGGCTGGCCGAATACCGCGAGCTTCGCACTGACCGGGTACGAACACACTTGACCTATCGCACGGAATAACTTCAGCAAGTGAAAGGCGAGAGCATTCCATCGGTTGATCCGTAGTTCGCGGCACGCGAGACGCGGCCGCGAAGACAGCTCCGAGGGGTCACATCCGTTCAATGACGATCGCCGACGCCCCTCCACCTCCGTTGCAGATGCCGGCCACGCCGATGGAGGCGTTGTTCTGCTTCAGCACGTTGGCGAGCGTGATAGTGATGCGGGCACCGGAAGCGCCCAGCGGGTGGCCCAGGGCCACGGCGCCGCCGTTGACGTTTACGATGTTGTTGTCCAGGCCCAGCTTGATGTTGTTGGCCAGCGCCACAGCCGAGAAGGCCTCGTTGATTTCGTAGAAGGCTACGTCCTTCTTGTCGACGCCGGCCATCTTCATCGCTCTGGGGATGGCGAGGGAAGGGGCGGTGGTAAACCACATGGGATCCTGCGCCGCGTCGCCGAAGCCGCGGATCTTCGCGATCGGGGTGACGCCCAGTTCCTTGGCTTTCTCCTTGCTCATGAGGATAACGGCAGCTGCCCCGTCGTTGATGGTCGACGCGTTGGCGGCGGTCACCGTACCCTCCTTCGTGAACACCGGTTTCAGGCCGGGAATCTTGTCGAAGTTCACGTTCTTGTATTCTTCGTCTTCGGCGAAGAGGGTTACTTCACCCTTCTTTCCGGTGAGTTCGACGGGGATGACTTCATCCTTGAACTTGCCCGCTGCCCAGGCCGCTGCCGACCGCTTGTAGGAAGAGATGGCAAAGGCATCCTGGTCTTCGCGGGAGATCTTCATCTCCTTGGCAGTATTGTCGGCGCACACGCCCATGGCGCAGCGGTTGTACACGTCGGTAAGCCCGTCGTAAGTGAGGCCGTCGACAACTTCGCCGTTGCCGTACTTGTAGCCATAGCGGGCCTTGAGGAGGTAGTAGGGGATGCTCGACATGTTCTCCATGCCGCCGGCGACCACCACGTCGTTGACGCCCAACATGATCGATTGAGCACCCAGCATGATGGCCTTCATGCCCGAAGCGCAAACCTTGTTGATCAATGTGCAGGGGATCTCATAGCCAAGCCCGGCGCCTACCGCCACCTGGGTAGCCGGCGCCTGGCCCAGGCCCGCGCCGATGACATTCCCGATAAACAATTCTTGTACTTGTTTCGGGTCCAGGTTGATGCGCTGGAGCGCGGCCTTCACGGCGATGGACCCCAGTTTGGTCGCAGGCACATTGGCCAAAGAACCGCCAAAGCTCCCAATCGGGGTGCGCACGGCGGAGACGATGTATACTTCTTTCATGGTGTGTTGTTGCTCGTTACTCGTTACTCGTTTCTTC
>JAEUUE010000074.1 GCA_016787605.1 Cyclobacteriaceae bacterium | reverse complement strand
CACCGTGAAGCCTACCGTATCCATGTGAGCGAACACGGCGGTTCGCGGCTTGCCGAACTTCAGGATGAGCCCGTCCTGAAAATCACCGCCGTGAAAGATCTCGGGTGTGACTTTCCACTTCTTTTGAGCCTTTCGGATGTGTGCCAGCAGAAAATCACGCACCCGGAATTCGTGACCTGATGTGCCGGGAATCGAGCACAGTTGCTTGAGCAGCGGAAGGTTCAGCTTCATTTGGCAAAGATAGGACGCGGCGCGGATGGTAAGCCACGAATTGTACGAATTAGCCCGAATGAAATACAGCTCCCGCCCATGTGGTGCGAGCTACCGATGCACCGATTACCGATTACCGATTACTGTTCTCGCCATTTCCCATCCAATGATGCTCTTCTTCCTCGTTGCCGACCAGCGGTACTCCCCGAGAATGCCGTCTTTGCGGATGACACGATGGCAGGGGATGAGGTAAGCGATATGGTTGGAACCCACGGCTGATCCGACCGCCTGCATGGCTTTCGGGTTGTGGATCTGTTCGGCGATGCCCTGGTAGGTAGTCACCGATCCAATCGGCAGGCGAAGCAGCGCTTCCCACACCTTTACCTGGAAATTGGTGCCCTTCACGAAGAGGTGAAGTTTTCTTGGTTGCCGGGGGTCGTGCTCGCCGAACACGCTTTCGATGACGGCCTGCGTGCGGGCCTGGTTTTGCCTGAAGATGGACTGATGCCAGTGTTCTTTCATGTGCCCAAGTTCCTGCTCGTGGGTGGCATCCACGGAGAGAAACGACATCCAGCAAACGCCGCGCTCGGTGACCCCGACCAGGGCGGTTCCAAAGGGCGTCTCATGAAAGCCGTACTCAACGGTAATGCCGGAGCCACTCAACTTATATTCCTGCGGAGTGACCGCTTCCAGTGTCGTAAACAGATCATACACCCGGGACTGGCTGGACAGTCCGGCCGCTTCCGCCGCCTCCACCAGGTTGCGCGTTTCCTGCAACTTGCCTTTCAGGTAATCCACGGTGAGGAACTGGAGGAATCGTTTCGGGCTGATGCCCACCCAGTCGGTGAAGAGCCGCTGGAAATGAAACGGGCTCAGGTGCACGTTGTCGGCCACCTCGTCGAGTTCAGGCTGCCGCTGTACGTTTTCTTCCAGGTACCGGATGGCCTGCTCGATGCGCTTGTAGTTGATGTTGGTTTCGCTTATCACCATCATAAAAGTAGTGTTTTGTTGAGCAAAGGTGGGACGGCAAAAGGGCCTGCTCAACCTGCTTCTTGCTGAAAATAGGGGCCAGGGACCGGGGGTTTGGGGGCTGGGCGGCAGAGATCGAAAAATGTAAAATGATGAATGCAAAATGCAAAATGTTGAAGTTAGCCCAAGGCTCATTCCCGTTTACATTTTACATTTAGTATTTTACATTCTACATTATTCCAGACTCCCCATGAGAATCCTCCTCTTTGTTTTGTTGCTTCCCCTTTCGCTGCAGGCCCAGCAAAATTTTGACACGGTAAAAATCCGGCCGTTTCCGTTGACTGATAACGTGTACATGCTTACGGGTTCCGGTGGGAATATTGGCCTGCTGGTCGGCCCCGAGGGTAACCTGATTGTCGATGACCAGTACGCCCCGCTTTCTGTCAAGATCCGCCAGGCGGTCTATGCGATCAACCCCGGCGAGGTGCGCTATGTGATCAACACGCACCTGCATGGCGACCACACCGGGGGAAATGAAAACTTCCGCAAACTGGGGGCTACGCTGGTCGCCCATGACAACGTAAGGGCGCGCATGATGAAGGAAACCGTAAACCGGGAAGGAAAGACGGTGCCTCCGAGAAATCCGGAATCCTGGCCCGTAGTGACTTTTGAAAGGCGCCTCAATGTGCATCTCAACGGGGAAGACCTGGAGTTACATTACCTCGACCGCGGACATACCGATGGCGATGTAATTGTAAAATTCAAGAAGGCCAACGTGATTCACACAGGGGATGCCTTCGTGCGTGAGCGTTACCCGTTTATCGACCTTACCAGTGGCGGTTCCTTTCTCGGTTACATCCACACGTTGCAACAGATTTACGATTTGGCCGACGACCAGACGAAGATCATTCCAGGCCACGGCGCGCTGGCCACGCGCTCGGATGTGAAAGCCCTGCACGACAAGCTGGCTGACATTCGCGACCAGGTGATTGCTGCACTGAGCAAGGGAACCAAGCCGGAGGAACTTGCTTCGCTGCCCATCGCGACCAAGTACGATCCGGAGTTTGGCAAAGGCTTCGTTAAAGGAAAAGACTTCGTGCTCCTTGTCGCCGACGAAGTGAAGGTGATGGCTCCAGTCCGCAAGAAGAAATAGCCCGTCAAACATTACGGCAGGCATCAAGGATTCCTACGCCCGGCACATCACTTCCAGCCGGTTCTGATCCGGATCCAGCGTTTCGAACTCATAGTAGCCGTCGCCGGTGACGCGGGGTCCTCGCAGGATGGGGATGCCGGCGGCGCGGAATTCGGCAGCTTTGGCATCTACTTCCTCGCGGCTGTTTACACTGAAGGCCAGGTGAATGAGGCCAAGGTGTTGGGCGTTGATGGTATCGTTCGCATTCGCCGGGATGCCGGGCCGCTGCATGAGTTCGAGGCGGGCGCCCGAGGCGAACGTGATGAAGTAGCTTCGAAAGCCGGTATTTGGATTGACATATAGTTCATTGGCCACGCCCCCGAAGTGTTGAACATAGTAAGTCTTAAGCGATTCGAGGTTTTCAGTCCAGAGGGCAATATGATCGATCATGCGAGATTCGAATAGCCAAAGATATCTATTCGACCTTTTGTTTTACTCACTTTCTCCCCATGCAGTTACCGCATGGCCGGTAGCCGGCTCGGCGCGCTTCGCGTTCGTCGGCAAAAAATACGCGGTTCTCCTTCTTCATCCGCTTCCCCGAGCCGCAAGTCAGCAACCCGTAGATCTTCAGCGTGCGATGGCCGGCCAGGGTGACTGCACCTGACTTGAGCAACCCACGGAGTTCATTGGTGGTAATGCTGGCATGAGAAATCATGTGGCGTCGTGAAAGATAACCCCGCAAGCGTAACGGGTTCCGCGAGTGACGGGGCTCACGCCGTGTTTCATCTTCGACCGGTACCAACCGCGTCCACCCATCACGGGCCTGAAGTGGGTCGTAAAGATGACGGCGTCACCCTGGTGCGGAGCAATCACGGTGGCTTTGGATTGCGCTCTCGGCAGTTGCTCCACAAAAACCAATTCTCCGCCCTCGTGGTCCCGGCCGGGTGCGGTGAGAAGGATAACCACCTGGAAGGGGAAGTAAATCTCTCCGTATAAATCCTGGTGCAATGTGTTGTACCCGCCTTCTTCATATTTCAGGATCAGAGGCGTGGGCCGGGCTTGACCTGCATCATGACACTGATCGAGGAATGTAGCATGCTTCTCTGGATACGAAAGGGTAATCCCTAAAGCCTGCATCCATTGATTGGCAAGCCGTGAAAGTGGCGGGTACATATCTGTGCGAATCCGTGCAATCTGTTGTGGCAGGGGATATGCAAAGTACTTGTATTCCCCTCTCCCGAAACGATACCGCTCCATCGAAATGACGTTTCGGTACAACGATGCCGTCGAATACTGGCTGCTCAATTCCTCGCACTCTTCCCTGGAGAGAAGATGGTGGACGCGGACAAAACCGGATTGATTAAGCTGGCCGAGGATGTCGTTCCAGGGCAGGCCGGAGATTTCTTTCATAGCACGAAAAGAGCGGGAATTATTGGCAAGATCAACCCGATAGTTGCGAAGGTGAAAATAAACAGCAGAGGCGCGAAGGCGCTGAGGCGAGATGGTTAGTTTTGAGCATGGAGTGTATAGAAACGCCGGAAGATTTTGAGTTCAGGCACTCGCTTACCTTTCTGAAGCGATCGCCGAAGGAAGTCCTTCACCGAGTAGAGGATGACGCGGTTACCAAAGCACTGGTCGTGGAAGGGAAGCCGGTTGTATTCAGGGTGAGCGAGCATAAGGATGGGCTGGGAATGGAATGGGTGGCGGGAAGCGTAACGAAAACAGGAGCCGTCTACCTGAAGAATTATGTGCGCGACTGGTTTGATCTGCACACCGACCTCAAGCCATTTTATCACATGGCGCGCAAGGATGAACTCCTTAAACCGCTGGTCAAGGCGTACAAGGGCTATCGGATCGTGGGGCAGCCCGACTTGTTTGAGTCGCTGGTGTGGGCGGTGCTGGGTCAGCAAATAAACCTGTCGTTTGCCTATACCCTGAAGAGCCGCTTTGTCTCCTCGTTCGGGCAATCGCTGGACTGGAGTGGTGTGCCTCATTACGTGTTTCCTACGCCGGATGTGGTGAGCCGTATCCGACCGGAGGAATTGCTTGATCTTCAGTTCTCCCGGCAGAAGGCGGCTTACACGATCAACATAGCCGAAGCTTTCCTTCGCGGAGATATCTCGCGTGAGAAACTCGCCGGAAAAACGCTGGAAGAAGCGAAGGCGGAGTTGCGCAAGATAAAGGGCGTGGGCAACTGGACAGCGAATTACGCCCTCATGAAGACGTACCGTTATCCCGACGCTTTCCCGCTCGAAGACGCGGGCCTGCACAACGCGATAAAGCGCCAACTCGGCCTTGCGTCAAAGCCGAGCGTGGAGCGGGTAAGGCGAATTTTCAGGAACTACCGGGGCTGGGAAGCGTATGCCACGCTGTACCTGTGGAGGAGTTTGGCCGACTAGAATGAAAAACCTTCGCAGCGCGCGGGGAGCAGCACTGCGAAGGTGACCAGGATGCTTACTTGTTCCGGAGGTAAATGCTGTTGTGCGTCGACTTCAGTTCGATCTCCAGCCCGCCTCCGTTTATTTTTCCGTTGACGCTGTTGGAGCTGTACTTGACCAGGTCTCCCTTGGTCTCCATTTCCAGTTTAAACGCAGGATCGACATAGATTTCTCCATAGGTGGTGCTCATCGTCATCGTGGCTTTGACTGCCTGCGGAAGGGTGATATCCACAGGGCCATGGGTGGAGACGAGACGGACAGGACTTTTGATGCCTGCGTTAAAGTTGGCTTCAATCTCGCCGTGAACAGTCTTGATGTTCATCGGGCCGGTCACGTTCTCGAGATGAATGCCGCTGTGAACGGTGGACGATTCGATCTCGCTTTCAATGTTCTTCAGTTTGATGTCATCGCCGTAAGGAGAGGAGTGGATGATGGAAATGGCGACGCCTTTGGGCACCAGGATCTTTACACGGGGTCCGTCCATTTTCTTAAGCTGGTACACCTCGTAGGTGGTGCCTTTGTCCAGGACGGCCAGGCCGAGGCCTGTATTGTCCTCTAATCCCATGCTGCTGATGGCGCGCAGTCCGGCAGCCCGTTTGTCTTTTTCGTCACTTCCATCCAGGGAGACGAATACAATCTCGTTACCGGATGTTCCCTCCAGGGTGAGGTGGTTGACCTCCTTGATGACCAGCTTGCCGCTGCTCCTGGCAAGTTTGTATTCCTGGCCGAAGGCCGTGCAGGTGAAAAACGAAACAAAGGCCAGGAGAAGAAGTTGCTTTTTCATGATGTGTTTTTTCCTTGGTTACCGGCAAGGAGCGATTTGGTTACGGTTGGCTGCGCCGGAGATACACATTTCCATAGGCCGACTCGAAGCGATAGGCGGGTCCTTTGCCGGGCTTGGCCGTTACGAGCGTGTGAAAATTTTCTTCCCGGGTGTTGGACGCATCGAACTGCAGTTTCAGGTCGCTGTAAATGTGACCGTAGTTGGTCTCTGCCACCAGTTCACCGGTGACGCTTTCCGTGAGGGAGGCATCCACACCGCCGTAAGTGGCTTCCACGCGAAGCGGTCCGTCAAATTGCCGGACTTCCACCATGCCATAGACGGACACGAGCTGCGTAGCCACACGAACCGGCACGAAGATTTCCAGCTGGATATTGAGGTCCACACCTCGGCTCATCCTGTCATATCCTGACTTCCCGTTCTCTTTGCGGTACTTTCTCCACTCGGCCTCATCCTTGAAGGTGGTCTTTACACCATCGCTGACTACGGTGATGCGATGGGGCAGGTTGTCCATGTCGTTGATCCGTCCACGTACCTCCACGACGTCGCCGTTGGAGGAGACGTCGAGAGCAAAAGCATCATCGTTCTCGCCATTGTTGATGCTCACCGTACCTCGTACGGCAATTTCGTTCTTGTCCCAGGTGGATATCCGGATCAATTCCGGGTAATCGAACGTAAATTTTACGCGTTGTCCGGTTTTGAGCGGTATGGATTGATTGAGCGGAGTTTGGGCCAGCGCAGCTGAACAGGCGGCCAGAAGAAGGACCGGCAACAGGTGGCTTGGGCGGAGCGCGATAATGGTGGCCATGGTAGAATTATTTCTTTCTCAGGTAGACTTTTCCGTAGCTGCTGCTGATATCCACGGTCATGCCTCCGCCGTTGATCTTCCCGATGACGCGGTTTTCGTCTTCCTGGCTGCGGTCCATTTCAATCTTGAGGTCGGGGGAAGCGTACAGTTCGCCGTAAGAGGTGCTGAGTTTGAGGTTGGCCTTGATAGCGGCCGGGAGGGTAACGTCAGCATAGCCATAGACCGACACGATGGAAAGCGGTCCTTTGACATTCTGGTCGAACGTGGCTTCTACATTTCCATAGATCGTTTTCACCACGGCGGGGCCGGTCACGTTGACCATCTCCAGGCTGTTGTAATTGGACGAAAACTCGATTTCAGATTCCAGGTTTCGGAAGATCACCTCGCCGCCGTACTGGGATTCGAATTGGTACGATACGGTAATGCCCTTGGGAACCTGGATGCGAATGTCCGGCGAGTTCATTTTCCGGAGTTGGCGGACGACAATGGTGTTCCCTTTATCTTCCACGTTGATGCCCAGCCCGGTGTTGTCGTCGATTCCCAGGCCGCTGATTTCCTTCAGGCCTTTGGATCTTTCATCGTCTTTCTTGTCGCGGTCACGGCCCGTGAAAATGATCTCGTTGCCGTTGTAGCCCTCTACGGTCACGCGCCCGATTTTAAGCTCCAGCCTTCCGGAGCTTTTGCTGATTTTAAATTCCTGCCCCGATACCGAATAGGCGAGGAGAAGGAGAGCGGGCAGACAAAAAATGGATTTCATGATTGTGGGATTAAAATGTTTTGGGTTATGACAACTTCAGGATTCCGTTATAAGCCTCATCCTTCACTGCTTTGAGGTTGGTTTCGTCTTCCACCATGCGTTCGAGGTCCTTGAGCACACTTTTCTCTTTCATTCGAACCAGGAGTTGAATCAGGGCAATCTGGACGATGGGATCGGTTTGAGTCGACAGTGAGGAAACCAGGGCCTTTCGCACGTCCGGTTCCTGGCTGAAGTTGGCCAGGGCATCCAGGGCGGCCAGACGTACGTTTGAATTGGGATCTTCGTTCATGGTGCGCACCAGAGCGTTTACTACGTCATCGTCTGCGGAGTTCATCTGCATGGCCACGCTAACGCCCTGGAGTCGCTGGCTGGCCGACGATTGGTTTTGCAGCATGGCTTGCATGAGTTGCTTGGTGGATTCCATTTCCTTTCTCAGCGCCAGCAGTTCTTCGTTTTGTCGTTGTTGCACGGAGATCCAATAGCCGCCGGCGAGTCCGGCTGCCACCAGGGCCACAGCGGCGGCGATGCGGTAAAAAGAAGGGCGGAAGAAAACCTGCCGTCCGGTCGGGCGCTGCTTCATTTCTTCGGCCAGCATCCGCTCGAAGCGGGTACGCATTCCTGCGGAAGGCTCCAGGGAGACAGAGCGATCCATCGCGCGCATCACTTCGCGGAGCTGCTCATACAGCCGCAAGACTTCGGGGTCGCGGCTGAGTTGATGTTCCAGCGCGATGCGTTCCGATTCCGACAGCTTTCCGTCGATGTAGTCAATCAGTTGGGACTCCAGTTTCTCGCGTTCCATAGTCAGGTCTTTTCCAGTTCGAAATAGTTCTCTCTGAGTTTGCCGATGGCCCGGTGCACTTTCACTTTGATGTTGGCCACGGAAGTATTCAGCAGGGCAGCCACTTCCTCATACTTGAGGTGAGTGAACCGGGTAAGCACAAGGAGTTCACGTTGTTCATCGTTCAGCATGGCCATAGACCGAATGAGTTTCCGTTCCTGCTCCTCTTCGAGGCGGCCGGCGTTTTCGTCGGCGAGGTGGTCGGTCAGTTTTTCGATATCCATGCTGGCGCTTTGTTCGTGGCGGGTGGCCTGGTAGTGATCGGAGAACACATTGCGGGCCACCTGGAAAATCCACGACTGAAACTTCTGGTTTTCCCGGTACGAACTGCGGTAGCGGATCATCCGCAGGAAGACATTTTGCGTCAGGTCTTCCGCTGCATCGCGGTCGAAGGTCATGCGCGCCAGGAAGTTGAACAGCCGTTTATGGTAGCGGTCAAACAGCAGGGAGGCCTGCTGCAGATCGCCGTTTTTCACGGCTTCCATGAGCTGTTCATCCGTCATGCGCGCAAGTGGGGTCGTGAATTTTGCCTTGGTTACCGGGGGGAGTATAAAAGGTTACAAAAGATAACCAGGGCAGGTGGAATTTCAATTGAAGACCGTGCGCTGGCAGGCCTGAAGGCCATTTTTGGATGGTGGGATGCGAGATTTCCGCGG
>JAEUUE010000039.1 GCA_016787605.1 Cyclobacteriaceae bacterium | reverse complement strand
AGGCTCGGGGACCACTCCTGCTGACCGGTGTTGATGGTGGATCCGAGGTTCTTCGCGTCGGTCCACTTGCCCTGCTCGAGGAGGGAAACATAGATGTCTTCAGCTCCAAACGTGTCGCCAAACGGCTCCGCCGAAAACACGAGCGCTTCCGCGGTTGTTGAGAAATAGGCAAACGTGTAAGGCGCCCGGTTCCGGAAGTCAGGGATGCGGATATACTCCGGCTTGCTCCACCCGTCGGCGGTCTTGTGTGCAAGCGAGAAACCCTGGGTGGTGGCGTGGTAGTTGTTGGCCAGGAACATCCGTTCACCGTCGTGAGAAAACCCAATGACCGCGTCGTAGCTGTCGTCATTGATAACGTTGCCCGCATGCACGGCAGGCCCCCACCGGTCGCCGAGCCAAACCGAGTACCAGATATCGCCCAGGTCTTTCTTGCCGCCAATATTATCCGGGTGACCGGTAACTGTGAAGTACATCACCTTCCCGTCGGGCGAGATGATGGGCGACTGCTCATCATATTGAGAATTGGGCTCGTCGAGAGCCTGTTGGGTGAACGGTTTGGTTTGAGCGAGGGTGAACGTGGCCGACGAAAGAACCGTGGTGATAAGAATAACCAGTAACGCAAGTACGCGGTGAGTCGTAAGTGGTAAGTGGTCAGTGGTCAGTGAGGAGCTCCGGGTTCCGAATGCCAGGTACCGAGCACCGGGCGCCGAGTAACGAGCAACCCGACTTCGTAAGACTACGTCGGGCAAAGCGAGTGACGAGCAACGAGTAGAAAGCATCTCTATTTTGAAACCCATAGGTTGTCTTTAATTGTGTACCTCCAATCCAATAACGCATCTTCTCCTGCATAGTCTATGCCAATCCGGGGACTGGCCTGGGTCATGCCCCGGCTGACGCGCATGCCGGCGTCTTCCAGCCATACTTGCCTCGAGGTCAGGGCTACCCCGTTGTGCTTCCGGTCGATGCCCAGGGCCCTCGTCAGCTTGCCCGGACCACTGGTGATCCGGTGAGGCTGCCTTGCCCCGGTCCGCTTCTGCATGACAGCCAGGCCCTCCACCGGCTCAAGGGCGCGGATCAGCACGGCATCGGCCATGCCTTCCCGATTGGTCACCACATTGAATAAGTTGTACATGCCGTAGCAGAGGTAAACGTAGGCATGCCCTCCCTCGCCGAACATCACTGCATTTCGAGCGGTCTTGCGGTTGTCGTAGGCATGGCAGCCGCGCTCCTTCCATGAGTACGCCTCGGTCTCCACGATGAGCCCCGCGGTGGTCTTCCCGTCAATCCGGGTAAAGAGGGCCTTGCCCAGGAGGTCACGGGCGATGCGGGTGACGTCGGGTCGTTGGTAAAAGGCCTCAGTAAGCAGCATGGGATGATAAAAGTTCCGGATTTTTTCCCTTGTGGAAACTCTCCTATTTTTGGGCCCTCTTAAGTACGTAAACCAAACAAAAGTAACAATTATGAAAAGAGTTTTGATTCTTCTGCTCGTTGCCGTCAGCCTGGCCTCCCAGGCCCAGGTGGTGACTCCGGCAGCCAGCCCGGCAGCCACGGTATCTACCGTAGTCGGCCTCACCGAAGTAAAGGTGGAGTATTCCCGCCCGAAAATGAAGGGACGCAAGATATTCGGGACCGGCGCCGATTTCGTTACCCCCTACGGCCAGATGTGGCGCACAGGTGCCAACGCAGGTACCATCGTCACGTTTGCCGATGACGTGAAATTCGCCGGCACCGACGTTCCCAAAGGCAAGTACCTCCTGCTCACCATCCCCGGCGCAGCCGAATGGACGGTGATCCTCTACAAGGACGTGGCCCTCGGTGGCAATATGTCTGGCTATGATCAGAAGAACGACCAGGCCCGCGCTGTAGTGAAGCCGGAAACGCTTTCCCATGCTGTAGAAGCATTTACCATCGAGATCGCCGACCTCTCGGCCGACAGCAAGGCGGCCAACCTGCAACTGATGTGGGAGAAAACGTCAGTAAAAGTTCCTTTCACCGTTGACTTCGACAAGAAGGTGATGGCCTCCATCGAAGCCAACACGAAGGTGAGCCCGGGCAACCTCTACGCCGCCGCTTCCTATTACCTGGAAACCGGCAAAGACCTGAAAGTGGCCCTCGACTGGTGCAGTCAGGCTGCTGCCGCCCGTCCCCAGGCTTACTGGATCATGCATACCAAGGCAAAAATTCAGCAGGGTCTCGGCGATAAGAAGGGTGCGATGGAATCAGCTATGGCGTCCAAGGCAGAAGCTGAAAAGCAGAATGATGGCTCGTATGTCCGCATGAACGATGAGTTGATCAAGGCGCTGAAATAGAAGCCAGAATCTGGAATTCGGAATACAGAATTCAGAATAGATAGAGGGCCCCGCCGCGATGGTGGGGCCCTTTCTTTTTGATCACCGTTTCGTTAAACCGTGGCTTCGCCGCGGTGCTCACCGCCGGCGCCTTGCATGAATTGGACAAGGAAGGCCACGACAATCACGGCCACACACCCGATGATGTTGTACAACAAGAAAGCGACATCGGTGTTGAAGTACAGGTACAAGATGATGGCCTCCCCGACGATACCCCCGATGAAGACAGCCGTTGATTTGAGGTACTTGATGTAGAAGGCCGAGAGGAATATGCCGAGGATAGTGCCGTAGAAGAGCGATCCGACGATGTTTACAAACTGAATGAGATTCTCGGCCTGGTCGGCTACTGAGGCGAACACCATTCCGAACACCGCCCACCCTACGGTGAGCCACCGTGAAGCCTTCACATAATGATCGTCGCTCTCGTTGGGTTTTATCGAGCGCTTATAGATATCCACCGCCGAAGTGGACGCCAGCGCGTTCAACTCGGACGCTGTCGACGACATGGCCGCGGAAAACACGACGGCAAGCAATAATCCAATCAACCCGTGCGGAAGGTAGGTCATCACGAAGTTGATGAAGACATAGTCCTTGTCCATGGTATTCTCCCCGGGCATCGCCTCGCTGATGGCGCCCTTGGTCTGCGCGCGAAGCTCAGCCTCCTTGCCCTGGATGGTTTTCAGCCCCTCGCGAGCCTGTTCAATCCCGGCGCGGTCCCCGGCCTGGATGGCCGTCACGAGTGTCTCGGCCTTGGCTTTGCGCAGCTGAAACACTTCGTCGTACTCACCCGACAGACGGCTGATCTCCGTCTGCGCCGGTGTCTCCATAGCCTTGCTCATCAACGGCTGATTGTGCAGCAGCGGGGCCTGGTGGAACTGGTAAAACACAAAAATGAGAATGCCGATGTAAAGAATGATGAACTGCATGGGGATCTTGAGCAGCCCGTTGAAAAGCAATCCCAGCCGGCTCTCTGTGATGGAGGCCCCGCCGAGGTAACGTCCTACCTGCGACTGGTCGGCGCCGAAATAGGACAAGAAAAGAAACAGCCCGCCGATCAGTCCCGACCAGATGTTGTAACGGTCAGACAGGTTGAACGACAGGTTGATCAGGTTGAGCTTACCCACCTCGCCCGCATAGCGGAAGGTATCGCCGAAGCTCATGTCGTCGGGCAGCATGCTGAAGGCAATACCTCCTGCCGTGATCATGCCAGCCATGATGATGGTAAGCTGGTACTTCTGCGTGATGCTCACCGCCTTGGTGCCGCCCGAAACCGTGTAGGCCATCACCAGGGTACCGATCATGACGGTCGTAACATTGATGCTCCACCCCAGGATGGTGGACAGGATCAGCGAGGGTGCGTAAATGGTGATGCCCACCGACAAGCCACGCAACATGAGAAAGTAGAAAGCTGCCAGCGACCGGGTCTTGCGGTCGAAGCGGGATTCCAGGTACTCATAGGCCGTGTAGACCTTCAGCTTGTGGTACAACGGTACGGCCGTGATCGACAGGATAATCATGGCCAGCGGCAGCCCGAAGTAGAATTGCAGGAACCGCATGCCATCCTCGTAGGCCTGACCCGTGGTGGAAAGAAACGTGATGGCGCTGGCCTGTGTAGCCATGATCGAAAGTCCTACACCCCACCACGGCAAGGTGTTGTTGCCCAACAGATAGCCCTGCATGCTTTTGGCGCCGCGGGTTTTCCAGGCACCGTAGGCCACGATGAGCAACAGGGTGCCAAAAAGTACTGACCAGTCGAACGTATTCATGCGAACGACTGGGTAATCAGGAGATAAATAATCAGTTGGGCAGCCATAACAAGAAATACCAGCCAATACCAGCCTCTCCAGTGGCCAAAGACGGGAGGTTTCTGGTCAGATGCGGGCTCGCTCATTTCGTGTTCTTTACTTTATCGTTCTTTGGCTTGGGCTGTTTGCCCAGCGAGGCAAGGTTGGCGAAAAGCTTGTAGGCACCCGCTACCCCTTCCGGGAGTTCGCGGAAGAAGGACAAGCCGGTATAGACGTAGTAGCCGTTGCCGTACTTGGCCACCAGCAAACTTCCCTTCCGTTCGGGTTCACCGGCATCATTCATCGACAGCAAGGCGTCATACTTGGGATCCCACTTGTCGGGAAAATAAAGTCCCCGCTCCTGCACCCAGTGGTTAAAGTCCTCGGGTGTGATCTTATTGGGGTAGTTCAGCGCGGGATGGTCCGGAAGCAGGACGCGCACTTCGCTGTTTTCCTCCGTCACCCGCTCGCGGGAGATGTTCAGCGGGTACGGCGCAAACTTGTCCTTGTCGATCTCGAAGTCGTTGCTGGTGTTGTACTGGGCAATCAGCGTTCCACCGGCTTCCACATACTTGAGCAAGTCGGGCATGAAGAAGCGGATGCGTTCGTTGGTATTCAGGGCGCGCACGCCGAGCACCACCGCATCCACCTTCTTCAGGTTATCCGGCGTCACCTCGTCGTTCTTCATCTCCCACACCTCGTAGCCCAGGTTGCGCAAGGCAGCCGGCGTCTCATCGCCCGCCCCGGCGATATAGCCGATCACATGGCCCTGCGTATTGATATCCACGCGAACGAGACTGGCTTCGGCTTTCGGCAGCAGGGTCTGGAAAGGGATATGGTCGTAGCTGATAGTCTGCACAGCCCGGTCATAGGCCTTGCCATTGATCTCTACCTGCGCAAATAACTTGAAGGACCCCTGACCCTTCGCGGCAGGGAACAACCAGAAGTCAAGTTTCACTTCTTCCCCCCGCTTGGGAAGCGTTACCGCAGCGGACACAGGGTCAGACTTCCATCCCGGGGGCAGGATCAGCTTGGCGGTCCCGTTGACGGGGGATCCGGAAGAGGATTTCACCAGCAGGGTGACCAGCTTGGGCTGCGTGTTCGGAAAGACAAACACCGGCTGACTCAGGTTGACAAAAACGGGCGGCACGATTTCAAACGGGCGCGACAGTTCGCCCTTCACCGGGTCGGTCCACTTGTAGACCAGCGGAACCTCCACGACGAGACGGTCGCCGGCCACATCAAAGGTGCAGGTCACCGTCGCGGCCGGACCGTTTTCCGGCTTGCCGATGTACTCGGGCCCCGGCACAAGGAAGATTCCCTGGAGGTGATCCTCGCGGAGCCAGTACGGGTCGGAGTAAGATGACTGCGGATCGATGGGCTTCTTTGAGCGGAACAGCACCAGCTTGTTGTCGGGCAGATCCAGGTTCATCGAGGAATCCATCGCCAGCTTTTGGCTCTTGATGGAGAGCAATTGCACTGCCACGGGCGAGCGATTCACCAGCTCAAAGCTGTTGGTCGCCAGCTCCCCCGGCGACATCCACGGCTGGTTGACCGTCACTTCGGCAAACAGGCCCAGGCAATCCTGGATGAGCTGGTTGACTTCGGCAAGCTTTCGTTCGCGCCACATGGAAGGCGCCAGTGTCTCGATCTGCTTCCGGATGCGAAGCAGTTGCGGCACCACCGTGTAAGGCTTTTCTGCATTGAATTCCTTCAGGGCCTGTTCGACCAGCGGCTGCACCTTGTCGCCGCCGGGCAGTCGCGTCCAGGTAGTGTTGACTCCGTCGAAAAGATCTTTGTCGGCCTTCTCCCCTTTGAGGTACAGAAAGTATTCGGGTGAATCGCCTCGCCGTCCCGAAGAACCGAAGCCCTGGCTCTTATGCTGGGAGCGGCTTTCGGCGGCGATCTCCGAGTAGCTCTTTCCCAGCAAGGTATTGTAGGTACCCATGTTGACGACCACTACGCCGGGTGTGGTCTCGTTGATCGTGTTGTCGAAAAATCTTCCTGTGTTCATGTACACCCGTTTGGGTTGCCAGGTGCCAAACTGTTTCACCTGGTCGGGCTGGTAGTCGGCTTTGCCCACAAGGTCGAAAGCCTCGATGGCCAGCACCGCCGAGCCGGTATGATGGCCGTGGCCGGCGCGTTCGTCGGGAGGAAACCGGGTAAGGATGATGTCGGGCTGGAACTGCCGCATGACGCGAACGACATCGCTGAGGATTTCGTCTTTCCCCCAGATGGTAAAGGCTTCGCGGACGTTCTTCGAAAACCCGAAGTCGTTGGCTCGGGTGAAGAACTGCTGCCCACCGTCAATACGTCTTGCGGCAAGCAGTTCCTGGGTGCGGATGAGGCCCAACTGGTCGCGCAGTTCAGGGCCGATGAGGTTCTGTCCGCCGTCGCCGCGGGTCATCGACAGGTAGGCGGTTGCGGCCAGGCGATCGTTACCCAGCCAGGTGATGGCACGGGTGTTCTCGTCGTCGGGATGGGCGGCCACATACAGCGCCGAGGCCAGTACGTTGAGTTTCTTCAGCTTGAGTTGGATGGCGGCGGCGTTCGGCTGTCGGGGCTGTCCAAAAGAACAGATCAGCGTCAGGGACAGGAGGCCGGCAAAGAGCAGTCGCATAAGGGTTTGTTTACGAAAAAAACAGCGAAAGGTAGCAAGTTTGAGGCTTATTCAGTCGCCGTTAGGATGAGCGGTTATCCTGGCTGTCAGAACTTTCCCCGCCGGGCGCCATTGACCAGGAAGGTGCCGTCTTCCTCCACGCGCAGCACGATCTGTGAGGTCTCCTTCTTGTCAGGCGACAACAGGTCAAAGGTGTATTCGTGGGCCGTCACCCGGTCTTTCATGTCTTCGGTAAAGCCCAGGTCCACCGTATAAATCTTGCCTGTCTCGGCCTTCTTGGAAAAGCGGTTCTTGTGAAAGTTGTCGGTGCAACGAACGCGTACTTCCTGGTCGGAAAGGGTAGTGAAGCTGAGGTGGATGATCAGGTAAGGAAGCGGGGTGCTCACCTGCGTCCGCTTTTCCTTCTCGGCCACGGTTTCCGTGAGGTCGATGAAGGTATTATCGGCTGATGGACGCTTCTTGAATTTGTATTCCAATTCTACTTTGAACTCTTCAGCAGACTTCAGCGGAGGGGCCGCATCCTGGGCAGACAGGATGAGGAACAGAAAGGCGAGTAAGGTCATTTGGTGGGTGGTTGTTTACTTCCGTGTAATGGAAACGCCTGTCAGCGTCTTGAGTTGTCCCCAGGGATACGTATAAGAGGCATCAGAGACCAAAATGGCATTGTAGGTGCTGTTGACCGTGCAGAGGTCAAAGGTGATGGCATAGGGTAAAACCAGCACGGCGTCATTGGCGTTGATACGAATCCGTTCGATGGAAGGAAGATCGACGCCGGTCATCAGCGCGGCGGCTTGTCCCTGGGTACCGCTGACTTTGATGGTGGCGTTTTGGATACCCAGCAAGCCATCGGTGGTTTTCAACTCAAATTCCAC
>JAEUUE010000035.1 GCA_016787605.1 Cyclobacteriaceae bacterium | reverse complement strand
CATTTGCCTTCGTCAAACTTGTCCCCACGAATTCTAAACCATTTAGCTATTCTTATTGGTGTCCCGAGTTTTAGAAGTATCCAAAATGGCATAAATGGTGAAGCGTAGATGTAGTCGGGGTTTTTTGTCAGTTTGATTTTTCTAAATCCTTTATCGGGTAGTCCAATGGCATAAAGATTAGCCATTGTCCGAACACGTACGACAGCTCCTTTCTTCGTCCAATCAAAATGAGTTTTTATTGTTTGATTGTGTCGGTCGTAAAACTCGTCAAGTATTGAATTGCCCGAAGCATATCTAAGGTGTCCAACGCCAAATATTCTATTTTTGATTCTCTCTGAAATTGAGTATTCGTCACCGACTTCGTCAATGATGTCCCTTGTTAGTTGCCCGTCAGCATTTAATTCAAATACTCTCATGTCCTTGCGGCATTGCCACCGACGTTTGTGTATGCGCTGTGCCGGGTCTTTGGAGGGCTTGCTCAGTGCCACACCTGGCACGGCAAGTCCCGATCAGTTGCCGCGTTCCACGGGCCAACGCACACAAACGAAGTTAACTATTTATCTCAACAGCGAATGACGGCATGGCGCTATACTGTGTTGTGTGGAGGGCGAATTACTTCCGTCCTGAGTGCCAAGTAATTTACTTTACTGCGAAGATCCAATCTTGATTTTTATAAAGTGCCATAATCAGTAAAAGGCCAAAACTTAGAATGTAGTGGATAACAACAACAAGGATCGAGTACCATGTCTTTGGTGGTTCAATGTACTTTTCTTTAAGCCTTTGGTAAATGGCCTGATGACGCTTCCCGATCAAATAGTATGCAGACACTACTCCAACAGAAATTAATGCACCAATAAGTTGAGTTTCCTTTGAAAAATAGTTCGTTTCTCTGTCTCCAAGAATTCCCGAACCTTGAAGAAAGAAAATTATCGCACCAACATTAAAGATGAAGCAAAGTGAAATTACCGTCACCACAATAAACATTGGTGAGTCTCTATTGCTTTTGGAGCGAAGAGCTAGTTCGTAAATGTGATAAAACAGATGATTGTAAACAATCATAGATCAATCTTCTCGGTCTCGCTGCGCCTTGCAAACAGCGTTTGTATCGGGGACGGAGCCTCCGATATTTTTTTATTCTACAGCGTCCACCCCTCCCGGTACGTCCGCTTCACGAACTGGTTGGCCAGGTCGAAGTTGGTGACCTTCATGTTGTCGCCGTCCCAGAGCAGCTTGATGCCGCGGCCGGGATAGTCGTACTGGTTGGGCTTGCCTTCACGGGGAACACGGATGTCGTGGCTGCGGATGGCGAGGTTGCCCATCAACACGGTCTCGGTGAGGAAGCCGGCAATTTCGAAGGAAGAACTAAGTTCCATTTTGCCGTAGCCGGCGATGCAGGCCTCTACCCAATGCGCATAGTGTCCTTCCATGCCGCCGGGTACTCGCTTTTCAGATTGAGGAATGCTTACTTCTTTATTGCGCGAGGTGGGCAGGAGATTGGGCTCCAGTCCATAGCAGGCGCACGTCATCTTGCCTTTGGTTCCAATAAACAACACGCCGTTGCCTACATCGTCGCTGTCGCCAAACGGCTCGTTGGGTCCAAGCTCTTCCGGCCGCTCGGGCTGTATGCCGCCGTCCATCCAGTGCAACTTCACCGCCGGCCGGCCGTTGCGCGCCGGGAAGGTGAAGATGATGTGGGAGGAGGGAGGACCGCTTTCTGGGAAATACCCGCGACGGAATGGTCCGGTATATACGGAGCCCACGCTGGCCGTGACGTCGGTGGGATAGCCCAGGCCGAGCACACTGAATGCTGGCTCGATAATATGACAGCCCATGTCGCCCAACGCGCCGGTGCCGTAGTCCCACCACCCGCGCCAGTTGAAGGGAACAAGCCCGTCAATGTATTCCTTATACGGCGCCGTGCCCAGCCAGAGGTTCCAGTCGAGTTCGGAGGGTACGGTGGCGGGAGTCTTCGACCACCCGATGCCCTGTGGCCATACGGGCCGGTTGGTCCAGCAATACACTTCCGTAACATCACCGATCAGCCCGGCCTTGTACCACTCCTTCAGCTGCCGCACGCCGTCGCCTGAGCTGCCCTGGTTGCCCATCTGGGTCACCACTTTGTATTTCTTCGCCGCCTGCGTCAGCATACGTGCCTCGTACACATCGTGGGCGAGGGGCTTCTGCACGTACACGTGCTTGCCCAGCGACATCGCCGCCATGGCCTGCACGGCGTGGTTGTGGTCGGGCGTCGACACGCTCACGGCGTCAATGTTCTTGTGCTCTTTGTCGAGCATCTGGCGGTAG
>JAEUUE010000031.1 GCA_016787605.1 Cyclobacteriaceae bacterium | reverse complement strand
CGTTACATCGTACTGGTTACAGCGTTGCTAATCGCCGGCTGGCTTCCGGCCCAGGACTTCAAGTCGGCCAGGGACAGGATGGTCGAACGCCAGCTGGCCGACCGGGGCATCAAGTCGCCGGAAGTCCTTGGTGCCATGCGTTCAGTGGAACGCCATCGGTTTGTTCCCCGGATCAGCCTGCCCTATGCCTATGCCGATTCCCCGCTTCCGATAGGCGAAGGACAGACGATTTCGCAACCCTACATCGTAGCCTACATGACCGAGGTCCTGGAGGTTAAACCCGGCGAACGTATCCTGGAGATCGGCACCGGCTCAGGTTACCAGGCCGCTATCCTGGCCCAGCTTGGGGCCGAGGTATATTCCATCGAACTGGTTGCCATGCTGGGCCACCGTGCCGACAGCACGCTGAAGGCCCTCGGATACAAGGTGAATGTCAGGATTGGAGATGGTTACCTGGGCTGGCCGGAAGCGGCACCTTTTGATGCGATCATCGTCACCTGCTCACCGAGTCATATCCCGCAACCCTTGCAGGACCAACTCAAGGAAGGGGGGAGAATGATCATCCCGGTGGGCGACAAGCAAACCCAGGAACTCATTCTGCTCACCAAGAAGGAAGGCAAGATCAAAAGACAACGGAAGATGCCCGTGCTATTTGTCCCGATGAAAGATTCAGTGGGTAAGAAATATTGATAAGACAACGGTACCGCCAACCGGACGGTCAGGCCAGGTAAGCCAGCGTAGCGGTTTCCTCTTTGGTGAGTCCTTCCCGTCGCCTGGCCTTCAACGCCCTGTTCCATTTCGAGCGGAAGGAACCCTCTGCCCAATCGGACAGGATAATCGGGTGAATGTACGAGGAGCGGCAGACCGCCACGGTGTTGCCGAGATCGGAGGCCACCGTCTTGATCACCTCATTGGCTACCCGTTTGCGCGCTGTTTCCGTATCCGGATCCAGTTGCCTCGATAATCGGGCGGCGGTTTTGCAGGTCGCCGCCCAGGTTCTGAAATCTTTGGCGGTTACCCGAAAGTCTTTAGGGGTGATGTGATCGAGGTATTCATTGACATGAGAAGACTTGATGTCGCACACCCGTCCGCCTTTGTCTTCGTACCGGAACAGATCATGGCTCCGGGTGCGGCCTCCGAGCTGGCCCGACTTCTCGATCAGCAGGGCGAGGTCATCTTCCCAGATCCTCCGCTTCCAGAGTTTCCCTGACTTGCCTACAAACTCAAAGACGGCGTCGAGCTTCCCTTCGGCGCCCTTCGACCGGTCAAGAATCATGTGTCCCTTGGTCAGCGTAGTGAGCCCGTACGAATTATTGGCGCGGGCATATTCGTCATTACCGACCCGGAAGTGATACCGGTCGATGAGGGAAACGATAAGCGCGACGACTTTGGATTTCGGCATCCCGGGGAGTTTGAGGTCGCGACGGATGCTCTTCCGTATCTGCGGGAGCACGTCAGCAAACGTCGCCATACTTTCAAATTTTTCAGCAGCTCTTGCCTGCGTCCATTTGGCGTGATACCGGTACTGGAGGCGGCCGCGGGCGTCCAGGCCGGTAGCCTGGAGGTGTGCCTTGGGATCAGGGGAAATCCAAACCTGTTCCCAGGCGGGTGGCAATACCAGTTTGTTGCAGCGATCAATGATCTCGGGCCGGGTAATGAGCTTGCCCCGCTCATCGAAGTAGCTCCAGGCAAAGGTTTTCTTCCCCTTGCGGGTAACCACCCTTTTTCGCCGTGAAATTCCTTCGCGCTTAGTGCCCCGGAGATTCCTGTCGTGCATCCCTAAATTTAACAAGAATCCGCGACCCCTGTACCGGATGCAAAGGGAGAGTCAATGCAGCAACGCGTTGGCGATCAGTGAAGGTTCAGGCCGTGAAGGCGCCTCCGTGGGTTCTTCCACTTCGCGGATGCACGTCAGCATCTTCTCCACGGTATCGGCGATGTTGGCGTCCAGCCCGATGCTGATGCGGACCAGTCCGTCGGTCAACCCCATCGACTCACGCTCATCGTCGGGAATTTCAGAAGAAGTACTGCTGCCCGGAGCGCTGAACAGCGTCTTGTAAAACCCGAGACTCACGGCCAGGTAACCGATATTGGCCTGCTGCATTTTCTCCATGACCGAATACGCCCTTAAACGCGTACCCATGTTGAGCAACAGCATGCCTCCAAATCCAAAACCGGGATTCATCAGTTTTTTCAACACTGAATGCCCGGGCGCCGAAGGAAGGCCGGGATACCGAACGTCATATCCTTCTGCGGAAAGTCGCTCGGCGACAAAGAGCGCATTGCGACTATGCTGGACCATGCGCAGGTGCAGGCTGTGCAGGTTCTTCAGGATGCTGGCCGCGCGGTGGCTATCCATGACCGGTCCGAGGAGCATGATCATTCCCTTGGTTACATCGCTCAGCGAGTGAATGAAGTCGTTGGTTCCGCAAATCACGCCGGCCACTGTGTCGCTGGTGCCGTTAATGAATTTGGTCAGGCTGTGAATCACTACGTCGGCGCCCAGGTTGGCCGGCGAGAGGATCATGGGCGTGAAGGTGTTGTCGACAACAAACTTCAATCCATGCCGCTTGCTCAGCTCGGCCACTTTCCGGAGGTCGACGACTTCGAGCAACGGGTTGCTCACCGACTCGCAATACAACACCCGGGTGAACGGCGTAATGGCCCTCTCCACCTCCTCGATTTTGGTGAAGTCCACAAAGTGGGTACGGATGCCGAACCGCGGCGCAATATTCTTGAGAAAGGCATACGTGCCGCCATAGATCACGCGGCTGGAGACGATTTCATCGCCGTGACTGCTGAGTTGGAGCAAGGTAGACGTGATGGCCGCCATTCCCGAAGAAGTGACCACCGCCGACTCAGTGTTCTCCATTTTGGCAAGCGCCTGGCTGAGGTACCGGTTGGTCGGGTTCCAGTGACGGGAGTAGAGGTAACATCCCTCCACTTCCTTCTCAAAGACCTCCTCCATCTTGGCCGCTTTGAGGAAGGTGTAGGTGGAAGAATCTTCGATCGACGGATTGACGCCGCCAAACTCGCCGAAATACTGAAGATTCTGAATATTCTGAGCGGGGTTAAATTTCATAACGTCTCCTTTTACAGGCAGAGAAGGTACGAAAACGAGTCACCTTTAGCGACACTCAAAGTCAGGGAAATGGGTGACTTTTAACAGGCTGACAGGCGGGCCCGAATGTGACTAATTGAAGGGGTTCGACCATCGCTCGTCGGTGTAGATCGCTGAACCCGTCAGCGTCTTCAGAAAAGCGATCAATGCCTCCTTTTCCTGGACCGTCATCTGAAGTTGTTGCGGCTTTCCGGCGGGACGAAGCCGGGGATCGAGGTTAGGGTTGTCCGTTATAGCATTATAGTGCGCGATCACCGCCTCCATCGTCTTCAAGCTTCCGTCGTGCATGGCCGGTGATATCAATGTTCCATCGAGCCTGACAAAATCCCGCAACGAGGGAGACCGCGTCACGTTCAGGTCCTGTGCCAGCGAGCCTATGGTGCCAATTACTCCGTTGTTCCGGGAGCCCGGATCAATATCAAATTCAGGCGCGCGATGACAACCCTGGCAGCCCAGCCCACCACCCAGACGAATCCCATTGGGATCGAAGACAGGTGGCGCCGAGAACAATTGCTTACCCTGATTCTCCTGGGTCGTGAAGTTGAGAAAGGGAGCCATGTTGTTCATCGCGGAGGCACGACCGGCATCGTACTTCGTGTCAAATGACTGGATGCTGCGTACGAACTGTGACAACGATTTTTGGATACGTTCCTCGGTGACGGTCGCATCCCCATAAACAAACGCGAATAACTCTTGATAATAGCCGATGGATTGCAGCTTGGCAATCAAATCGGTCATGGAGGGATCGCCCCCGGTGCCGCTGAATCCCATCTCCTTGTGATCCCTGACGGGCTGGGTGGTTTGGGCTTCGAGGTTGATCGCCCGCTCATCCCAGAAGAAACGTTGCTCCAGGGAAAACCGGCTATTGACCAGCCTCATGCTGTGCCGGCCCGTGAACCCGTTGACTCCGCTGCTGGCCAATGCCGTGTCCCCAAACGCAAACTGTTGCTTATGGCAATGACCACAGGAGATCGTGTTGTCGACCGAAAGATTAACATCATAGAAGAGGACCCGCCCCAGCGTTGCCCCCTCATTGGTGATGGGGTTCGTATTGGTGTTATCCTGCAGAATATACGCCGGCTTGGCCTGCCCTTCGTAGTTCAGGAGATTATTGAGGTCAATCTTGCCACCAAACACGATCTCCACCTGGGTATCGAGTTTAACGACAGGGTCTGCCGACTCCTGGCAGGCGAAAAAAGTCGATCCCATGGCTGCGACAGCCCACCCAAGCCCTAAACTTGAACGCATATCATTTTCAGTTGCTGACAAAGTTAACGACGCGAAGAATACCCCCCTACTGGCACGTATTCCCTAGTGAACGACCGGCGCACGGAATTTGGTATGTCCTGCGCTTCAATTGAATCCGGGCAGAGGTTTCACCTCCAATTCCCCTGTATATTCGCACCGTGGATTCTCAACTCATAGTCGCCAATATTCGTCGGCATGTTCCCCTGACTCCGGAAGAGGAGGCCTTCCTCAAGGCCATACTCATTCCGATCACTTACCGGCAGGGGGAGATTGTTCAGCCTGCCGGGGAAATAGGCCCGGGGATGATTCATGTGAATAGCGGCTGCCTGATGACGTATTACACCGACCGGGACGGCGACGAAAAGGTGATCCAGTTTGCCACGGCGGGTTGGTGGACCGGCGACCTGCACAGCCTCTCCACGCAGGAACCTTCCATTTTTGCTACCCGGGCACTGGCCGATTCAGAGGTGTACCTGCTCCCGGATGTCCGGATGAATGAACTCCTTGAGCGTTACCCGGTCTTTGAGCGGTATTTTCGCATTACCTTCCAAAACTCCCTGGTCACCCACCAGCGGCGACTCATCCAGGCCTACTCGTTCACCGCCGAGGAACGATACGACTCCTTCCAGCAGAAGTACCCCCACCTGGAGCAATTTGTACCCTTGAAGTACGTGGCTTCCTACCTGGGAATCACACCCGAATTCCTCAGCAAAATCCGCCGCAAGCGCACCACCCACTGACGATCTTAACCTGGTTCAAGCCGTTCCAGCCCATTTCTTAACCTGGTTCAAGCGCCTTCCGGATGGTGCGGCGATAGCTTTGTATCCACATTGTTCCACAAAAACCAAAAGAAAAAACCTATGCAGACCGCAACGATGACAGCCACCAAATGGGGGATCGACACCACCCATACCGAAGTACAATTCAAGGTAAAGCACCTGGTAATCGCCACCGTTACCGGCTTCTTTAAGAAATTCAGCGGCTCGGTAGAGTCAGAGACGGAAGACTTTGACGGAGCTAAAGTCCAATTCAGTCTCGATGTAAACAGCATCGATACCAACCAGGCCGACCGCGATGCCCACCTGAAGTCGCCGGACTTCTTTGCCGCTGCCGAGTACCCTACCCTGGACTTCACGGGCACCCTCAGCAAAGTGAAGGGCAATGACTACACGCTGGCAGGCGACCTGACCATTCGCGGCACCCGTAAGTCTGTATCCCTGGCGGTTGAATTCGGAGGCATCATGGTTGACCCCTGGGGCAACACGAAGGCCGGATTCGAAATCAATGGCAAAATCAACCGCAAGGATTTCGGATTGAACTGGAATGCGCTGACCGAAGCCGGTGGAATGGTGGTGAGCGAAGAAGTAAAAATCCACATCAACGCCGAGCTGGCAAAAGGCTAAGCGCCAATACAGCTTGTGCATCAAAGAGTCCTGCCTTCGGGCGGGACTCTTTTCGTTTGCATCAGTTGATCGTCTTTCCCTCTTCCAGCAGTTTTATCATGGCCTCTGCGCGACTCTTGCTGCCGGGATCAGGCGCCTGCGGCAGAGCCAATCGGAGATATCCAAGCGCTTTCTTGTATTCTCCAAGACCGGAATATCCGCGCGCCATCCCCAGCATGGTCGTGTACTCTTTCGGATACTTGTCGTAGTTCAGCTTGAAAACCTTAAACGCCTCCTCGGGTTTATTCATGCTCTGTAGTGTACGACCATAGAAATGCACTTCGATCATGGTCCCCAGGGGCAATGCGTCCGCCATGATCTTCTGGGCTTCCTCAAAACGATTCATTTTCATCAGCACAGTCGCCTTGGTACTCAACGTGCGATAATTGGCGCGGCCCATTACCCGAAAACTGATCGCCCGATCCATCCAGGCGAGCGCTTGCTCCAGCTCGATATTATGCTGTACGCAATAGAGCGCCGCCGAAATGAAATCCTCGTAGTTCCGGGTCGTCATTAAATCCCTTCTGAACGCCTCGATCTGAAGCCTTTCCACATCGGCCTCCACGCGAAATGGAATCAGTCGTTTCTCCCACGACATGGCGATCACCGCAGAGCTATCGGTCTGCTCGGTAAATTCATACTTCAGCCATTCCACGCTTTTGTCGAGCGTCCGGTTTTTCACCGTCACCCGAAGCGCATCAAACGAAGGGTCATAATAGAAACTTCCCCAAGACGTAGATACGTTGGAAAAGATGAGGGTGCTCTCCTCTTCGCCGAGCGCAATGAAAAAGCCGTAGGTCCCGGCCGGGAGATCTTTTCCCTCAATGCGTACCGGATGGGAAAAGGAAAAGGTGGTGTTTTCATTCGCGCCGGCACGCCAGGGCGCCGCATAGCTTGTTCCGTGTCCCTGGTCGGCAAACCCATAATGGGCTACCGGGGTATTCCAGATTCTTCCTTCACGACCTTTTACGCCGGGACGGGAATAGTGGATGGCGATTTTCACGATTCCGATCTGCTCGGCCACAGAAGCCTTCTTGTTGCCGCCATCCGGCTCCAGGGTCAGGGGCATGATCTGGGCTCCCGCGGACGTAGCCAGGCAGCCAAGGACAAGTAGATACTTTAGCATAATGAATCGGGGTTGGTTTATTCCTTGCTACGGCCAGCCACCGCAGGGGTTCTTCAATTGGAGGTGAGCGGAAAAGAAAATCTCCGATTACCCCATCAGAAGGGATACTTATCTTGCAGCATGACACACAGACTTAGCTTGTGGTTGTTGACCGGCGGCCTTCTTCTCACCCAACCTGGGCGGTCCCAGGAGCTACACGTGGAATTACGGGAAGCGGGCACTAACGCTTCCTTCCGCGGGCTTTCCGTTGTCAATGATGAAATCGCCTGGGCCAGCGGCACGAAGGGCACTGTGGTAAAAACTTTGGATGGGGGAAGAACATGGAAGCTGTTTACCGTCCCGGGCATGGAGCAGGCTGACTTCCGGTCGATCTACGCCTTTGACGGGAGGAAGGCGATTATCGCCAACGTGGGATCACCCGGGCATATCCTGAGGACAGAAGACGGTGGCGAACGCTGGACCACCGTATACACCAATACCGACCCCGAAACCTTCGTCGATGGTGTCGCTTTCTGGAATGAACAGGAGGGCATTGCGTATGGCGACCCGATCAAGGGTCGGATGCTCATGCTCAAGACCATCGACGGCGGCCTGTCGTGGCAGGAACTGGAATCTTCTCCGCGGCTTGAACCCGGAGAAGCCTCTTTTGCAGCAAGCGGAACGGGTATCCGCTGCTTTGGCGACTCGGATATCCTGGTCTGTACCGGCGGGACTGTTTCCCGGCTCTGGCATTCGGCGGACAAGGGCGTAACATGGACATCCAGGCAGCCGCCTGTCGTACAAGGAAAATCCAGCACCGGAATCTTCTCCGTCGCGGTAGATGGGCGCTGGATGGCAGTGGGTGGTGACTTTCAGGATGAAGCACTCCATACGAATCATCATTTCTACTCCGATGACCAGGGCAAAACCTGGCAAACTCCAAGGGTAACCGCGCGCGGCTACCGGGAATGTGTCGAATTTCTCGGCCATCGCCTTTGGTTAGCGGCGGGGCCTTCCGGAGTCGATCTGTCGAGGGATGACGGCATCACCTGGTCGGCATTCTCCGACACGAAAGGGCTTCATGTCATCCGCAAAGCCCGTACCGGCACGCGGGTGTTGGCGGCAGGTTCCCAGGGAACAATCCTGCGATTGCGCTAGCAGGACTGCGAAAACACTCTGTTAAGTTGAGAATAGGGATTTCCCCATCTGAGGATTGTCATTTGACGCGTCCGGAACGGTGCTTACCTTGATTACATGACGTATTTCCTCGCGGTTTCGAGGATGCTGGCCGGCATTGGATTATTCCTGCTGGGGATGAATTTTCTCGAAGATGCCCTTCGCCGGCTAGGAGGAAGAAAACTCAAGCTCTTCCTGCGAAATAATACGGCCAATAACCTCAAGAGTGTGGCGGGTGGTGCGGTCATCAGCGGGATACTGCAGGGAAGCTCCGTGGTCAATCTCATGGTGTTGGCTTTTGTGGGGGCCGGGATTGTTCCCCTCAAGAGTGCACTGGCGATTTCCCTGGGTGCCGGGCTGGGCAGCACCCTCAACGGCTGGATCGTCGCCACCGTGGGTTTTGGTTTCCACATAGAATCCTTCGCCTTGTTCATTCTTGGTGTCGCAGGCTTGGTCCTGGCCGCCTCTGATCGCGGAACAAAATCCTATCACTGGAGTCGCCTGTTTTTCGGCTTCGGCGCGCTGTTCGTAGGGCTGGAATTCATGAAGTCCAGTTTCGTGGGTATGGCATCTGCCATAGACTTCGAAGCGATCCGGCATTTTCCCTGGATCGTATTCATCCTGATTGGATTCGTCATCACCGCCATCGTACAATCCAGTGCGGTGACCACAGCGATCATCCTGAGCGCCCTGCATGTGGATGCAATTTCACTGTACGACGGATGCTGCGTCGTACTGGGTGGCGAGTTGGGTACGACCATCAAGCTCCTCCTGGCTTCCTTCCGCGGGCAGCCTTCCAAAAAGCGAGTGGCCCTGGGCACGTTCAGCTATAACGGCATTTTGATTGCCATCATCATGCTGGCGCTGGATCCCATTCATACCTACCTGAGCCGCATGGAAAGCCCGCTGGTAGCCCTGGTCACCTTTCACAGCTTTCTCAACTTCGTCGGCATAGTAATCTTCCTTCCATTCATCAATGTATCCGAACGACTGCTGCTTCGCCTGTATACGGACGTGCAGGCAGGCGCACGCTACCTCAAGGGCGTACCTCCAGGGGAAGGCGATCTGGCACTGGAAACCCTGGACAAAGAAACCCGAAGATATCTTCACCTCACGCTCGACTTCCATCGGCAGGCCTTTGCCCTTAACAAACCCTCTTCCTCTGAGTTGGATGAACGCTATCGCAACCTGTCAATCCTTGAAAAGTACGATTACCTCAAGCTGGTTTATGGCGAAATTCATACCTACTTCATCGGCATGGACAAAGAGACGCTGAGCCCGGCCGAGCGGGAGCGCGC
>JAEUUE010000137.1 GCA_016787605.1 Cyclobacteriaceae bacterium | reverse complement strand
CCGAGCTCGCGCATCACCACGGCCCAGGGGTAGATGAAGATGGTTTCCACATCAAAGATGAGGTAGATGATGGCGAAGAGGTAGTAGCCGACGTGGAACTGAATCCAGGTGGGACCTTCGGTGGGAATGCCGCATTCGTACGGCTCCGACTTGGCCGCATTCTCAGACCGGGGGGCGGCAAAATAGGAGAACAGGATGGCCCCACCGACCAGCAAAGCAGCGGTGAGGAAGAAGGTCAGCAGCGAGTAACTTTCCATAGGGTTTTTCGACGATTTTCGTGGCCTTTCAGCCCGATCTTCATCGTCCAAATAGCCCGTTTCCCGTGGCCTATAGTATGATATTGCTGATGGGGATTACTGACTTTTGTCAGGTAATGAAACCACAGAGGCGCGGAGACGCAGAGTAAAAACTAATCAGGTTTTCCGTCAGGAGATTTCTTTGCCGTGTGGCTTCAAATGGACTGTTTTGACCATGGGGCGGGAGGAGTACCAACGATTATCGGGTGTTATACTGGATGCCGCAATCGCGGTACATAGGGAGATGGGTCCTGGTCTTTTGGAGGCGGTTTATCATCATTGCTTGATGAAGGAGCTTGACCTCAGAGGAATTGTGTTTAAGTCGAACCTCGTTGTACCACTAGTCTACAAGGGTTATGAGTTAAATAAGGAGTATGTCATGGATTTGTTGATTGAAGGTGAAATCGTCGTTGAGCTTAAAGCGGTAGAGGTTATTCTGCCTGTCCATGAAGCACAGATTATTAGCTACCTCAAACTGGCAAAGAAGAAACTAGGCCTCCTCATTAACTTCAATGTGCCCTTATTGAAAAATGGGTACCGAAGATATGTCAACGGCTACTAGCCTCTGCGCCTCCGCGCCTCTGCGGTTCAAAGTTTTATCACCACCCCCAACGCCACCCTCATCATATCATTCGCCTGCTTCTCCCTCTCTTCCGCCGATGACTCGGCACCGGTGATGAGGTTATCGCTGACGGTAAGGAGGGAAAGCGCTTTGAACCCGTACCAGCCACCCATCGCGTAAAGCATGCTCGTCTCCATGTCGACACCCAGCACTCCCTCGGTCTTCGACCGGTCGTATCGTTTCTCGTCTTCGCTGTAGAACAAGTCCGTGCTGAATAGCGGGCCCTCGCGAAGGGGAAGTTTCAGATCCCTCGCGGTATCCCGGGCCAGTTGCAGGAGTGTTTGGTCTGCCCTGGCGATTT
>JAEUUE010000129.1 GCA_016787605.1 Cyclobacteriaceae bacterium | reverse complement strand
AACAGCGGCAAGGGCCGGTACGCCAACGACGCCATGGGAATCTCCCGCGTCCCCGGCCTCCGCAATAATGCCGAATACCTGATCTACGGAAACCGGGTATTCATCGAAGCAACGAGAAACATCCGGAAAGGCGAAGAGATCTTCGTCAGCTATGGAAAGGAATTCTGGAACCTCCAGAGGAAGCTGATCGAAAACAATTTACCTTCCTGACTTTATTTCTAACCTGATCCTAAAATGTATGGACTTCATTTGCCCAAAATGCCATCGTTCAATACGACCAGAAGAAATTAACATCGCTACTGACCTTGCTAAGTGCACCACCTGCGGTACCATCAGCAAAGCCAGTCAAATCATCCTGCCGCCAGAGGATAGTACCCTTGCTGCCCCACCGAAAGGCGCCTCTATCCAGATGAGCAAAGAGGCGATGGATGGCGTAAAATTGTTTCTTCCTTCAAAAGGCTTAACTGCTTCTGACATACCGAAGCTTGTTTTCATCATTTTTTGGATTGGATTTATTGCCTTCTGGACCTGGGGGGCATCGCAAGCAAGCATCACGTTCGCCATGTTCTCTATTCCCTTCTGGATTGTTGGGATAACCATGGGTGCAGGGATAGTCAATTCGATCAACGAAACGCAATCACTGATCATCAGTAAGGGAAAACTTGTTCTTGACAAGAGCCGCCCTATCGGGGGAGTCACCATAGAATATGACCTCCATGAAATCATGGAAATCAAGATGCATCACCCGAAGATGGGACCTTTTAGCGCTTTTACTAACCCTGCACTAATGTGGCGTTTCCAGTGGTCGTTCGGCTCTGCCATCGTAATGCCCGCCATCATCTCGGGTAGTGCTACCGAATATTTCTTTGAATCGGCCAATGATGCCGAGCAAAGTTGGACCATTCAGTTTCTCAATACCAAACTTAAACAAGCCAATAGGTAACCCTGGCCTGCTGATAACGATAGAGAATCGGGACACGCTCACATTACCTCCGAATGCGTATTTTTGTCACATGAGCGATCGGATTACTGCCCCTTCCAAACCCGAGAAAAAGAACCTCGCCGGCCACCAGGCCCCGGCCCCCTATACACCCAAAAATAAGGTCCGGATCGTCACCGCCGCCAGCCTCTTCGACGGCCACGACGCCGCCATAAACATCATGCGGCGGATCATCCAGGCCACCGGCTGCGAGGTCATCCACCTGGGGCACGACCGCTCCGTGGAAGAAGTGGTCAACACCGCCATCCAGGAAGACGTGCAGGCCATCGCCATGACCAGCTACCAGGGCGGCCACGTGGAGTACTTCAAATACATGTATGACCTGCTCCGGGAGAAAGGCGCCGGGCATATCAAGATCTTCGGCGGCGGAGGCGGCGTAATTCTCCCCGAGGAAATCAAGGAACTCGAAGCTTACGGCATCACCAAGATATACTCCCCCGACGACGGCCGCTCCATGGGCCTCCAGGGCATGATCAACGACCTGGTTCAAAAAAGTGATTACCCGGTCGGAGAAACGCTGACCGATGAGCTGGACCGGCTGGAGAAGAAAGACCCCCTTGCCATCGCCCGGCTGATCTCCGCGGCAGAGAATTATTCCGACAAGCACAAGCCCTTATTCGAAGCTATCCAACGTGAGGCAGCACAGGCGCATGTTCCTGTACTCGGCATCACGGGTACCGGGGGCGCCGGCAAGTCTTCCATGGTAGACGAAATCGTGCGCCGCTTCCTCTTCGACCAGAAAGACAAGACCATCGGGCTCATCTCGGTGGATCCCTCCAAGCGCAAGACCGGCGGCGCGCTGCTGGGCGACCGCATCCGGATGAACGCCATCAACACGCCGCGCGTCTTCATGCGTTCGCTGGCCACTCGCCAATCCAACTTGGCGCTTTCGGCGTACGTCAGGGAAGCCATCCAGATCCTCAAAGCGGCCCGCTTCGATCTTATTGTCCTGGAAACTTCCGGCATTGGACAAAGCGACACCGAAATCCTCGACCACAGCGATGTGTCGTTGTACGTGATGACACCCGAGTACGGCGCCGCCACCCAGCTGGAGAAGATCGACATGCTCGACTTCGCCGACGTGATCGCCCTGAATAAATTCGACAAGCGCGGCGCCCTCGATGCCCTGCGCGATGTGAAGAAGCAATATCAGCGCAACCACCAGCTCTGGGACAAGAAAGTGGAAGACATGCCCGTCTTCGGCACCATCGCCTCGCAGTTCAACGACCCGGGCACTAACCAGCTCTACAAGCACCTCATCGATACGCTCGTTCGAAAGGCAGGCGCCACCATCAGTTCGGGGTTCCAGGTCACCCGCGAGATGTCGGAAAAAGTGTATGTGATCCCGCCGCACCGCACCCGCTATCTCAGTGAAATCTCCGAGAACAACCGCACATATGATCAGTGGGTAAAGACCCAGGCAACCGTCGCCCAACGACTGTACGGTCTGCAGCTCAGCATCGACAGCATCAGCGACCCCACCACCCGAAAGGCCTTGCAGGACGCCTTCGAGAAAGAAAAACTCAACCTCGACCCGCGCAACTGGAAACTGGTCGTAGAAGAATGGGAAGCCACGGTAAGGAAGTACAAGGACCCGGTGTTTACGTTTAAAGTGCGCGACAAGGAGATTGGCATCAAGACGCATACAGAGTCGCTTTCCCACTTGCAGATACCAAAAATCGCCCTTCCGAAGTTTACCGCATGGGGCGACCTGCTCCGCTGGCTGCTCCAGGAAAACGTCCCGGGAGAGTTCCCTTACACCGCCGGCATCTATCCATTCAAGCGGGAAAACGAAGACCCTACCCGCATGTTTGCCGGCGAGGGCGGGCCCGAGCGCACCAACCGCCGCTTCCACTACGTGAGTATGGCGATGCCCGCCAAGCGGCTGTCGACAGCGTTTGACAGCGTGACGCTCTACGGCAACGATCCCGACTACCGCCCGGACATCTACGGCAAGATCGGCAACTCCGGCGTGAGCATCTGCTGCCTCGACGACGCGAAGAAACTCTACAGCGGCTTCAACCTCGCCGATCCCCGCACCTCGGTGTCGATGACGATCAACGGTCCGGCGCCCATGCTGCTCGGGTACTTCATGAATGCGGCTATCGACCAGCAGTGCGAGATCTACATCCGGAAGAACGGGCTTGAAGCCGAAGTAAGAAAGAAAATCAGCGAGCTGTTCAAGGCCAGGAACGCCACCCCGCCCTCCTACCAGGGCGACCTGCCAAAAGGCAACGATGGGCTTGGGCTTATGTTGTTGGGGGTTACCGGCGACCAAGTTCTTCCCAAAGAGGTCTACGAAAAAATCAAAGCCGAAACGCTGACGCAGGTCCGCGGCACGGTGCAGGCTGACATTCTCAAGGAAGACCAGGCGCAGAACACCTGCATCTTCTCCACGGAGTTTGCCCTACGCCTCATGGGCGATGTGCAGCAGTACTTCATTGATAAGAAAGTCCGCAATTTCTATTCCGTTTCCATCTCCGGCTATCACATTGCGGAAGCGGGCGCCAATCCCATTTCCCAGCTGGCCTTTACGCTGGCCAACGGGTTCACCTACGTGGAATACTACCTGAGCCGGGGCATGGACATCAATGCCTTTGCGCCGAACCTCTCCTTCTTCTTCAGCAACGGCATTGACCCGGAATACTCCGTGATCGGCCGGGTAGCCCGCCGCATCTGGGCCAAGGCGCTGAAGAACAAGTACGGTGCCGATGCCCGCAGCCAGATGCTGAAGTATCACATCCAGACCTCGGGACGTTCCCTGCACGCCCAGGAGATTGACTTCAACGACATCCGCACTACGCTGCAGGCGCTCTACGCGATCTACGACAACTGCAACTCGCTGCATACGAACGCCTACGACGAGGCCATCACCACCCCGACCGAGGAGTCGGTACGGCGTGCGATGGCCATCCAGCTGATCATTAACAAAGAGTTGGGTTTGGCCAAGAATGAAAACCCCATGCAGGGTTCATTTATCATCGAAGAGCTCACCGATCTCGTGGAAGAAGCCGTGTTGATGGAATTCGATCGGATCACCGAGCGCGGTGGTGTACTGGGCGCTATGGAGACCATGTACCAGCGGGGCAAGATCCAGGAGGAGAGCTTGTATTACGAAACCCTCAAGCACACCGGCGAATACCCGATCATCGGGGTGAATACGTTCCTGAGCTCAAAGGGCTCCCCCACCATTATTCCCCAGGAAGTCATCCGGGCTACCACCGAGGAGAAAGAGTATCAGATTAAGATGCTCCGGTCACTCCATGACTTCCACAAAGTCTACGCTCCCCAGCAACTGCAGCGCATACAGGAGGCTGCGGTGAGCAACCGCAATATCTTCGAAGCCCTTATGGAGGCATGCAAGGTTTGTTCATTAGGACAGATTACTGCCGCACTCTTTGAAGTGGGCGGGCAGTACCGTAGGAATATGTGAGGGCGCAGAAATTCCTTTGGCCTAAGGACAAGTATAGTCGAAGCGGAGAATCGTTTGAGTGCCCTGAAAAATATCGCTCCGCGTCACCACACGTCCCGAGGTGTCGTATCCATAGGTAAACTCCCTGACATGAGTGCCCCCCATTGCGTAGACTGATTGGATACGCTTTATATTGTTATCGGTTCCGCCAAATTCAAACCCGAAAGGAAGCCCCGTAAATGGGTTTGGATGGTCGTCATAAGTGAATGAACGATGTATCCGCTGGTACACCAGGCTGGTGGTCACCGTGCTATCGTAGTTCATGGTGGTTGAATTGGGATACCAATACTGAATAGTGTCCCACCGGGCCGGGATGAACGGCTCCCTGAAGAGGCAACGCCGGAGCTGGCCGGAATCATTGTACTCAAGTTTCATCGTGTCGCCGGCCGCAGATCGGACGAGTACAGGTCGTCGAAGATGATCGTAAATGATGTACTTCGTTCCGTCGGGATTCAAGCTACTCAGGATTGAGTCCGGGTTATGGTCGGTGGAAAAATAGTACCTGATCGAGTAAGAATAGGGAGGGTTCCCGTGGGGACCTGTCGGAGTGTAGGAAAAATCACTGGAGACTAGGCGTCCTCCATCGTCATAGGTGAAAACGGTACGATCCTGCCCAGTCTGGTATACCGTCGTCATTTCTGCCAATTGGCAGGTAACGTCAGGATCGGACGACCGGCAACTAACGATGAAAACTGCCAACAGTATAATTGAGGTAAGGCGCATAGGACGTAAACGTCATAACGGCCGATAGATTGACTTTCCAAGATAAGCGATCAGCCTTTCATTTACCAAGTCAAGGTAGGCGACCCTGCTAGATTTGAATTGGCAGGCCCAAATGGCGGAATCGAGTTTCGTCCAATCTTTTGGCAGCCGTACGTCCAGACAAGCGTAAAACCGCTAAATCTTCGAAGCCCGCTGATCAAAGCCCAGCGAACCAGTAGCCAACACCTCGTGACCTGCGCCCAGCACCGTGTTTACATTGTAAGCAATTTCGGGGCAGTTTTCCGCTATTGCGCCGCAAGTTTTGCCACTGGTTTGCATGGAAAGTTCTGAAAAACCTATCTTCACTATCCTACAGCCAGCTGACACAATTCTAACCCATTCAAACATGAACCTAAGATTCCTCCACGTAGTGGCCATTCTGCTGTGCGTGACGGTTGCCACGCACGCGCAAAAGAAAAGCACCCCATCCAAGGGGAAGGGCGCTAAGCCCGAAGCCACCCCTCTGGAAAACAAGCCGGCGCTGGCGGCGCCGCAGAAAGTGACAACGGTTGAAGGCATTACCGAATATCGCCTTCAAAACGGTCTGCGTGTGCTCTTGTTTCCGGATCAATCCAAGCAAACCATCACGGTAAACATCACCTACATGGTCGGCTCGAAGCACGAGAACTACGGGGAGACCGGCATGGCACACCTGCTCGAACACCTCGTCTTCAAAGGAACACCCAAGCACCCCAACATTCCGCAGGAGTTGACCGAACACGGTGCGTCGCCGAACGGAACCACCTGGTATGACCGAACCAATTACTTCGAGACGTTCAATGCCACCGAAGAAAACCTGAAGTGGGCGCTTGATCTTGAAGCCGATCGCATGATCAATTCCTTCATCTCCAAAAAAGACCTCGATACGGAAATGACTGTAGTTCGCAACGAATTTGAAATGGGTGAGAACAGTCCCTCCAGAGTCCTCGAAGACCGCGTAACCTCCACGGCATTCCTGTGGCACAACTACGGGAAGTCCACCATCGGATCTCGGGCCGATCTGGAGAACGTACCGATCGACCGGCTACAAGCCTTCTATCGCAAATATTACCAACCCGATAACGCGGTCCTTGTGGTGGCCGGAAAAATCGACGAGCCCAAAACGCTGGACATGATCAACCAGCAATTCGGTACGATTCCCAAACCCGCGCGTGAAATTCCGGCAACGTACACGATGGATCCTACGCAGGATGGCGAACGTTCTGTAACACTTCGCCGCACCGGGGATGTCCAGGTGGTCACTGCAGCCTACCACATTCCCGCCGGAACGCACCCCGACTTCGCCGCCCTGCAGGTGCTGGCCCGGGTACTCGGCAGCCCTCCTTCGAGCCGGCTTCACAAGGCCCTCATCGATACCAAGAAGGCCAGCCAGGTGCGGGCCTATACCCTGCAATTCAAGGATCCCTTTCTCCTCTTCGTCGGCGCTGAAGTGCTGAAGGAAAAATCGCTCGATGACGCCAAAGCCACCCTGCTGGCCACGATGACAGACGTTGTAAAGAATCCGCCCACCAAGGAAGAAGTAGACAGGGCCAAGAATGAAATCATCAAGCAAATCGAACTCTCGTTCAACTCGTCGCAGAGTATCGCCTTGCAATTAACCACGTATGCGGGCATCGGTGACTGGCGAATGCTTTTCCTCACCCGCGACCGCGTAAAGACTGTGACCACAGAGGATGTAGCACGTGTGGCGGCAACGTACCTGAAAGATGATAACAGGACCGTGGGCGTCTTTATCCCCACCGATAAACCCGAGCGGTCCGAAATACCCCCCTCACCCGATGTGGACGCCCTGGTGAAGGACTACAAAGGAAATGCGGCGGTCGCGGCCGGAGAAGCATTTGACCCGGCGCCAGCCAACATTGAATCCAGAACCTTGCGCAGCGAATTGCCCAACGGGGCCAAAATCGCCTTGCTGCCGAAGAAAACCCGCGGTGAATCTGTCGAGGTACGGCTTATGTTCCGCTTCGGCAATGAAAAGTCGGTGGCCGGCAAAGCACAGGCCGGAGAATTTGCCGCCATGATGCTCAACAAAGGAACCACCAAACATACGCGGCAGCAACTGAAGGATGAATTTGACAGGCTGAAAGCCAACGTACTCATTTTCGGAAGCGCTACCCTCACATCGGTTAATATCACCACCACACGCCCGAACCTGGCTGAAGTCCTCCGGCTGACCGGTGAAGTACTTAAAGAGCCTTCTTTCCCGGCCGACGAACTGGAAAAACTCAAGAGCGAACAACTGGCGCAAATCGAATCAAACCGGAGCGAGCCCCAAGCCATAGTATTCAGGGAATTTTCCCGCCACATCAGCCCGTACGAAAAGTCGGATCCGCGTTACACCCCAACCTTCGACGAAAAAGTGGCGGATATCAAGGCAGTGACACTGGATGAGATCAGGAAATTCTACAAAGACACGTATGGCGCAACAGCAGGAACCACGGTATCTGTCGTCGGTGATTTTGATGCCACCGAAGTCAAGTCCATCGTGACCGAACTCTTTGGAACCTGGTACAGCCCTACACCATACAATCGACTGCCTGCGAAACTGTTCCCCGTTGCCCCTGTGAACAAGGCTACGGAAACACCCGACAAGGCCAACGCCTGGTACGTGAGCGGTTACAACTTCGAAATGAAGGACGATCACCCTGACTACCCGGCCCTGCTGTTGGGGAATTATATGCTGGGTGGAGGTTTTCTCAACTCCAGGCTCGCGGTGCGCATTCGTCAGAAAGAAGGAATCAGCTATGGAGTGGGCTCCAACTTTAACGCCGGAACACTCGATCCGGTGGCGAGCTTCTCCACGTACGCCATTTATGCGCCCGAAAACCTGGCCCGGCTCGAACAAGCCTTCCAGGAAGAGATTAACAAGGTCATCACCGAAGGATTCACTGCCGACGAGGTAAAGGCAGCACAATCGGGATGGCTGCAATCGAGGACCGTGTCACGCGCACAGGATGGCGGCCTGTCGAGCACACTGGCCAACTACCTGTTTATTAAGCGCGACATGATGTGGGACGACTCACTGGAAAAGAAAGTCGCCGCGCTTACACCGGAAGCCGTTCATGCGGCGGTAAAGAAATATCTCGATCCATCCAAGATCAATGTGATCAAGGCCGGCGATTTTGCGAAAGGAAAGAAATAACGGGGACCGACCGGGGATCAGATCTCCCGACAGTCGTACACCCAGGTTTGCGTCTTCCCGGAAGTAGAAACTGCCGAAACCGGGTACCCTTCCGCGTTGTATTGATAGGTGATCGAATACGTCGTCTCCACCAGGGTCGTGCCGTTTAAGTAAGTCTCCTTCACCACGTTATTAGCTGCCTTCGTGGTCGGGAAGAGATTGCGAAGCGGAGCGATCTTGTTATCATACTCCAGCTCCAGTTGATCCGGTGCGTTTCCACTCACCGTAGTCGTGATCATCGAAGGATTCTTGGTCAGGATATCAGGATAGGTGTATGCCCTGGAAATCAGCACATCACCGGCGCCCGACAATGTAGTCTCCACCTCGCTCACGAGCTGGCCGTTGTCGTTGTAGCTATACTGGATGGTGGTCTCATAGTCCGTCCCGATCAGCGTGGCCGCCTGCAGCTTGTTCTGCTTGTCATAGCTGTAGGAGCCTTCTTCGACGACCGCCGATCCCGATACTTTCGTCGAGCCCCCGACGTTGCCTTTGTCATCATACAGGTAAGTAGTCACTGTGGTTGTCCCGCCCTCCGACAAGGTGATTGACTTCAGTCGGGAAAACTCATAGACAAAGGTGAAGACCCTGGTCTGGGATCCCTCGGTCTCCGTGAGGGTAGACACAAAGCACAAAGTGGACTTCTCAGGCGTCGAGCACCGGACGCCTGAAACGAGGACGATAGCGACCAGCAGCCAGCGGGAAATTTGGGTAGACATGGCCCGAAGATACGGCGCTGCTGGCATCCGGCCAACAAATTGATACCCAAGAAGGTCAATGAACCCTGATGTGCACCGGCACACCGTGATGAAAAAGATCCAGGCTAGTTGAGATGAAATACGTCCCTCGACTTCTCGGCCTGCGACAACAGGTGCTTCTGAAATTTGAGGCGGTTCATCAGGAACATTTCTTTCTTCTCGTTGTCGAGTTCTACGAACTTGAGGCGATCGTCAAAATCGAGGTTAAGTTCGTTGGCGATATGAAAAGGAGACACCAGGGAAGGCACTTTGTTGATCTTCAACAGGTTCATGTATTCCTCGAAATGCTGATGAAGTTTTGCCGATACTGGTTCCTGGAGGTTCACCTGCCAGAACTGAACATCGCCCCCCGGGTAGAGCTTTTCCCGGAATGTCCGGAAAAGCGTATCCATGTGGAAAAGATCCTGGCATTTGACAATAATATCCGACTCACCTCCGGGGTAGCGCTTGATCACGCTCTCCAGCTTGACCAGCGAACCGAGCTTGTTCACATTTTGGGTGTGATTGAAATAGATGCCAAACGAAATGTCGCGGTCTTCGGCGTCCTTCAGAAGCTGGCGGTAACGGGGTTCAAAAATGTGCAAGGGCACCATTTCCCCCGGCAATGGGAAGATCGAGAGGGGGAACATGGGAATCCGCACCAGTTTTTCCATGCGCTATTAACAACAAAGGTAACGGAAAGTTTTAGGCCGGGTTGACCCTTATGGTGCTAAATTGGGCACAAAGATCCTTTTTATGACCATACGCACCTTCATGCTGGCCGACGAACTATACGAGTCGGTGAATGACAACCATAACCGGGTTAAAATCGACATGCGACCCCGGGAGGTCAAGGAGGGACAATCGCCGGTGGAACTCCTGCTGTCTGCCCTGGCCGGGTGCGCCGCGGTGGATATTGTCGTCATGCTCAAGAAACGCCGGAAGACGATCGATCGATTTGAGATTGTCACCGAAGGGACCCGGCAGGAGTCTCCGCCCCGGTACTTCACGAAAATTCATTCCCACTATCGCATTACCTCGCCGGACGTGGAGGAATCGGAACTTCACAAGGTTTCCGGCCTGGCCCTGGAAAAGTATTGCAGCGTGGCCGCCTCGCTCAAAAGCGAGCTTTCCTATTCCGTAGAAGTCATCCGCCCCTAGGACTGGATCCGTCCATCGACGATGACCGTGTCGACCAGCGAACTTCCGTACGCATACGGCACATACGCGACGGAGGGTATCGGCTTTGTAATAAACAGGTTAGCGCGCTTGCCCATCGTGATGCTCCCCAGGTCCCCCAGGAGATCCAGCGCATAGGCGGTATTGAGGGTCGCCGCGTTGATGGCCTCTTCGGGGGTAAGCCTCATGCGGATGCAGGCCAGCGAAATCATCAGGGGCATATTGCCGCTGGGCGAACTGCCCGGGTTGTAGTCGGAAGCGATGGCCAGGGGCAGCCCGGCCGCAAGCATCTGCCGCGCAGGTGGCATCGGCAGGTTCAGGAAGAAAGCGGCGCCCGGCAGCGCTGTAGGCATCGTCGCCGTGCCCCGGAGAATCTCGATTTCCTCCTCCCCGATGTTCTCCAGGTGATCTACACTGATGGCTCCGGATTTCACGCCGGCCTGCACACCACCCGACCGATGAAGCTGGTTGGCATGGATGCGCGGACGCATGCCGTATTTCTTGCCGGCTTCGGCGATGCGCAGCGTATCATCTACCGAGAAAAAGCCTTCCTCGCAAAAGACATCGATGTAATCGGCCAGTTTCTCTGCGGCCACCGCGGGGATCATTTCTTCCAATACCAGCCGCAGGTAAGACTCCTTCGTATGCCCTTTGGGCACGGCATGCGCACCCAGGAATGTCGTCTTCACGGTGAGCGGTGTTTCCTTTCCGATGCGACGGGCCACGCGAAGCATTTTTAACTCATCCTCGGTGGTCAGACCATAACCGCTCTTGATTTCCACCGCGGTGGTACCCGTTGAGAGGATTTCCCTGGCCCTGACCAGCGAACGCTGAAGCAACTCCTCTTCCGGCATCGCCCGGAGCTTTGCCGCGGAATTCAGGATACCCCCTCCTTTGGCCGCGATCTCCGCGTACGTCGCTCCCTTGATCTTCATGACGAATTCTTCCTCCCGGAAGGCAGCGAAGACCAAGTGGGTATGACTGTCGACGAATCCCGGAAACACAAACCGGCCGGTGGCCATAACCGTCTCCCGGGCTTTCAACGAAGAAGGCAGCTCATGCATCGGGCCGAAGGCCTTGATGCGGCCCGCCTCCACAGCTAAAAAGGCATCGCTCAAAACCGGCAACTCGGCCATCGCTGAGCCACCCACCGGGGCCGGGGTTGATTCACGAACCTGGACCAGCCCTTTAATGTGGGTAATCAGCAGATCAGCCATGGCTTATTCCACGGGGATCAGGTCGCCCCGGTGAAAATAAATGAACGGAAAACCGATATTATCGCGCCCGGGAGAGAAGTGAAACTTACGGGTGAGGTAACCGGGGACCGGGCTGGACTTCATCAGGCCCTCCTGAAAATAAACCCCATGGGCTTTCAATGCCCGCCCGATGATCATCATGAACTCAAATCCTACCTTGGTGTAATTCAAATACTCCGGGGGAAAGGCACCATGGCCGCGGATGTAAGCCTTCCGAAAATTAATGAACGCGGGATCACTGTAGGAGGTATAGTTTGGCGCCGCAAACATGATGTGGAGCTTTTCATACTTGCCCAGGTCAACCGAAGGATTGTCGAGCCACGATTCCGATCCCACCACCAGGACCGAGTCGCCGCGCGCCTCCACGCTGCTGATCACCTTGGTATAAATCAGGGGGTTATCCGAGGCCACAAAGATGCTTCCGATGCTGTCCAGCTTCATGGTAAACTGGATGGGGTTCTTGAACTCGTCGTATTCAGTCGGCTTGGCCAGGATGGCCAGGATTCGTTCCGCCGTCTCCCGCCTGAATTTCTCCGACCATACCACATTAAGGCCGAGGTCCTTGGCCCGCTGGTTAAACTTCACCGCCATCACCGAGTCTTTGGGCGTATCGCCGTACAGGATCATGCAGTTCTTGTTACGGGTGCGCCCCGCCAGCAGCTCGGCCGACCTCGACCCCAGCGTTTCCAGGGAGGGCTGAAACAGCATGCCATACGGGTTGTCACCAATGAACTCCGAGTTGTTCGAGACGGGATTGATCATGTTGATCCACCGGGCTTGCGAGAATTCCTGGACCAGCTTGAGTTCTTCACGAAAGATGGGGCCGACGATCAGGTCGGTATGCTTCACTTCCTCCAACTCCAGCAGTTTGCGAATCGCCTCCTTGCCCCGCTCGGGGTCTGCGGGCGAGCGCTCGGTATCGTAGGCCAGCAAGCGGATATTCACCCCCTGCCTGAACAGCGTATCGGCCGCCATTCGCATGCCTTCATACAAATCCAGGATGAACTGGTTCGGCTTCTTGTTGGGTGTCGGCTCCAGCGTGGCGGCAAGAAAAGGAAACAGTACGGACACCGTGTAGGTGTCCTTGAAAACCGGCGCGGGTCCGCTCAGACCCACATAGTTCTCCGCGGGCAAGGCAAACCGCGCAATCACCGCATTGAGCAGGGCCGTGTCCTGGCGCCCAAAAGGCTGCAAAGCGATCGCACGAGCCAGGAGTTTCCCCACTTCGATATCGTTCGGGTACTCCTCGAACATCATGCGCAGGATTTCCGGATCACTGATGCGTGAGAGGTAGTGCCTCTTCACCCGGGCGATCTCCTCCTGCTCGATAAAATCCTCCTGCCTGACTTCCGCAAGCGCCCGCATCCCCTGGAAGTACTCGCCTTTGTCAAAGTAGATTTTGGCCAGCCAGTAGTTCACTTCGTTGATCTGGTCCCACTCCGGGTACAGTCGCTTGATCTGGAGCAGCATGTCTCTCGCCACGGCACTGTAGTTCTGACGCAGCGCACACTGGGCATAGTAGAAAGAGGCGTATTCCGTATAGGGATTGTTCTTGTCGTAGACCATCAACGGCTTGAACGCCTCCATGGCCAGGTTATACTTACCGTCGCGGAAGAAGTCCTTGGCGTTCTTGTACTGTTTCTTGAAGTCTTGTGCCCCCACGGCCAGCGACAGGCCGGAGAACACTACAGCGAGGAAGATCCCGGCAAAACGATGTGTCTTCATCCGTTGCATGACGCTATTCCCATTCAATGGTGGCCGGCGGCTTGGAGCTGATGTCATAGACCACGCGGTTCACCCCCCTGACCTTATTGATGATTTCCGAAGAGATTTCACTCAGGAATTCAAACGGCAGGTGGGCCCAATCGGCCGTCATGCCGTCGAGGCTCACGACGGCCCGCAAGGCCACCACCTTCTCATAGGTGCGCTCGTCGCCCATGACGCCTACCGACTGCACAGGGAGCAGTACCGCTCCTGCCTGCCACACCGAATTATAAAGTCCGTGCGTTTTCAAGCCCTGGATGAACAGATGATCGACCTCCTGCAATATCCGTACCTTTTCTTCGGTAATGTCGCCGATGATGCGAATACCCAGCCCGGGGCCCGGGAACGGGTGCCTTCCGAGAATGGCGGGGTCTACCTCGAGGGCCTTCCCCACCAGGCGCACTTCATCCTTGAACAGTGTATTGAGCGGTTCAACCACGTTGAGTTTCATTTTCTCCGGCAGGCCACCCACATTATGGTGTGACTTGATGGTCACCGAGGGGCCTTTCACGGAAACTGACTCAATGACGTCGGGATAGATCGTGCCCTGGCCCAGCCACTTTACGTTAGTGATCCGGTGAGCCTCTTCATCAAATACTTCGATGAAGGTTCGTCCAATGGCCTTTCGCTTGGCTTCAGGGTCCGACAGCCCCGAAAGGGCCTCATAGAATTTCTTTCTGGCATCGACGCCCTTGATGTTGAGCCCCATACCGGTGTACGACGCCAACACCTGCTCGAATTCATTCTTGCGCAGCAGTCCGTTATCGACGAAAATACAGAACAGGTTCTTGCCGATGGCCCGGTGCACCAGCATGGCCGCCACCGTGCTGTCTACCCCACCCGACAAAGCCATCACGACCTTGTCGTCCCCAAGCTTCTTCTTCAGGTCGGCCACCGTGGATTCCACAAACAAGTCCGGCGTCCAGTCCTGGGCGCAATGACAGATGTGAACTACAAAATTACGGAGGAGGTTTTTTCCCTCCACGGTGTGTGTCACTTCAGGATGAAACTGAATGCCATACACGGGGGCGCCTTTCTTCCGGAAGGCGGCTACCTTGACCGAAGGTGTGCTGGCGATGATGTCGTAATCCGGCCCGATGGCCGCGATGGTGTCCGCGTGCGACATCCACACCTGGGAATCCTGGGAGACCTCCTTCAGTAGTTCGTTATGGTGATCCACGGAAGTGAGTCTTGCTCTCCCGTACTCCCGCGCGTGAGAAGGAAGGACATTTCCGCCCGTCTTCTGGGCGATGAGTTGAGCCCCGTAGCAAATGCCCAGAACCGGCAGGTTGCCGAACGGTGCCAGGTCGACATCGGGTGATCCCTGGTCGCGAACCGAGCACGGGCTGCCGGAGAGGATAATTCCCTTGATGGAGGAAGTGAGTGCGGGTATCTTATTGAACGGGTGGATTTCACAATAGACGTTCAGCTCGCGTACCCTTCTGGCAATCAACTGGGTATACTGTGAACCGAAATCCAGGATGAGAATTTGCTCTGCCATGCGCAAAAATAGGCCATGCCGGCCGGTTAAAAAAATGTTAACCGGCCTCTGCCGGGCTCAGTTTCCTGAGCCGAAACAATACTGCGCCAGGTAATCACCGGCATCATCGGCGCCGGAATAAAAGGCCCGGTTGAGGCAACGGCAGGCTTCGTCCAGTTGCTTGAGTTCGACCAGCGCCACGCCCTTATAAAACAACACATCGGGATTCTTGCTATCGATGCGCAAGGCCAGATTGAGGTATTCCAGGCTCAACGTATAATCGCCCGATGCCAGGGCCGCGGAGCCCGCATAGAGATACGTTCCCAGGAAGGTTGGATTCAGTTCGATCGCCTTGTTGAAACTCAGGTAGGCACTGTCGGCGTCGCCGGTATGATGATAGCACAACCCCAGATAGGTCTCTACTTCCGCGTCGTCAGACAACGCCCGGGCTTCGAGCAAGTCCGAGCGGGCTTCGTCGTATCGCTCCTTCTGAACGAGGAGGAGTCCCCGCCACTTCAGGAAGTCGGCGTTTGGAAGCTGAAGCTCCATCGCTGCGGTAAGGTTTTCAAGCTGCTTGTCGGTGTCACCCTGTTCTCGGTAAATAAAGGCCTTCAGGAGTTTGGGCTGCGGCGAGCGCGGAAACTGCGGCTCGAACACCGCGAGGTCGGCTAAGGCCTTTTCAAATTCTTCGGTGCTGTAATAGCAGACGGCACGCCGATAAAGGATGCCATAAAAGCCCCGGTCGCTGTACTTTCCGCTCTTCGGAGGGTTGGCGTCGAGCACTTTGGTATACCACCGGGCGGCCTCGGCATACTCGCCACGGTTATACAGGGTGTCCCCTTCCACCGTCCAGGCCAGGTGCTTCTTCGACTGGGCCGAAAGCCCCGATGCCAGGGCAAGGAAAACGAAGATGAGGACTGTCGCTTTCCTTCCCATTGGCTATTCGTTAACCAGCACCTTGTTTCGCTCCCGCTTCCGGTCGTTCTCGTTGAGGAAAATCTTGCGCAGGCGGATGGACTTTGGCGTCACCTCGACATACTCGTCGCTCTGGATATATTCGAGCGCCTCTTCCAGCGTCAATTTCACCGCCGGGGCGATACGCATTTTTTCTTCAGAGCCGGAAGCCCGCATGTTGGTCAGCTTCTTGGTCTTGGTCACGTTCACCACGAGGTCACCGCCGCGGTTATTCTCTCCGATCACCTGGCCGGTATACACCGGATCACCCGGATCGATGAAGAAGAATCCACGATCCTGGAGGTTGTGAAGGCTGAACGGAATGGCTTCGCCTTCTTCCATGCTGATGAGTGAGCCGTTGATGCGACCCGGGATTTCTCCCTTGAAAGGCTGGTACTCCTTGTACCGGTGGGTCACGACCGCTTCACCGGCGGTTGCGTTCATCAGGTAATTTCTCAACCCGATGATACCCCTCGAAGGAATCATGAACTTCAGGATCATGCGGTCGCCTTTCGGTTCCATGTGCGTCATCTCTCCCTTACGGATCGATACGGTTTCAATCGCCTTCCCGGCCACATTCTCCGGGAGGTCGATGGTGAGTTCTTCGATCGGCTCGCAACGCTGACCATTGATTTCCTTATAGATCACCTGAGGCTGTCCGATTTGGAGCTCGTATCCTTCGCGGCGCATGGTTTCAATCAACACCGAAAGGTGAAGTACCCCGCGTCCGTAGACGATAAAGCTGTCGGCCGAACCACTGTCACCCAGGCGCATGGCCAGGTTCTTTTCCAATTCCTTGTCGAGGCGGTCCTTGATATGGCGGCTGGTCACGTACTTGCCTTCCTTTCCATAGAAGGGCGAGTTGTTGATGGTAAAGAGCATGCTCATCGTCGGCTCGTCGATGGCGATGGACTTGAGTGCTTCCGGCTTATCGATATCGGCGATGGTGTCACCGATTTCAAATCCTTCGATGCCCACCAGGGCGCAGATCTCCCCGGCCTTTACCTCCTCCATCTTCTTCTTCTCGAAGCCTTCAAACACATAGACCTCCTTCACGCGCGTCTTGACGATCCCGCCGCCATCGCGCTTGACCAACGCTACCGGCTGACCCGCCTTCACGCTGCCCCGCTGCACGCGGCCGATGGCCACGCGACCGATATAGGAGGAGTATTCCAGCGAAGTGATGAGCAACTGGGTTGTTCCTTCATCGATGCGCGGAGCGGGAATATGTTCAATGACCCCCTCGATGAGCGAGGTAATGTCCGTAGTAGGTTTCTTCCAATCCGTGCTCATCCATCCCTGCTTGGCGGAGCCATAGTAGGTCGGGAAATTGAGTTGGTCTTCCGTGGCATCGAGGGCGAACATGAGGTCGAAAACCTGCTCATGCACCTCGTCGGGGGTACAGTTCTTCTTGTCCACCTTGTTGATCACCACGATCGGCTTCAGGCCAAGCTGGAGGGCCTTCTGGAGTACGAAGCGCGTCTGCGGCATGGGGCCTTCAAAGGCGTCCACCAGCAGGAGGCAGCCGTCGGCCATGTTGAGCACGCGCTCTACTTCACCCCCGAAGTCGCTGTGGCCCGGGGTGTCAATGACGTTGATTTTGTAGTCTTTATAACGAACGGATACGTTCTTGGCCAGGATGGTGATGCCCCGCTCGCGTTCCAGGTCGTTGCTGTCCATGATCAATTCACCCGGGTTCTCGTGGTCTTTGAACAGGTGGCCTGCATGCAGCAGTTTATCCACCAGGGTGGTTTTTCCGTGGTCAACGTGAGCGATAATGGCGATGTTCCTGATCTTGCTAGCCTCCATAAAATGCGTAAATCCCTGTTTTTTGCTGAAATAAGTTGCAAAGATAACCGAATTTGGGGAGATATGGTGACGGAGAATCAAACCTGGATACCGGGCGTCAGTTCTCCTCGAATTCCGGAAACTCGTCCAGGAATTCGGCCGCGGCTCCCGGCCCCGGGGCCAGGCAGCAATAATGAACCATGCCGTTGGAGACCGCCACGTACTTGGCCCCGACGGTCATGTTATAAATCGCAGCCTGGTTGAAGGCCCGCTGGGTCAGCTTGATCGAATACGACTTGCACTCGATCAGCATCCAGGGCTTGCCGGCCCGGTCGTAGATGAGGATGTCGGAGCGCTTCTGCAGGCGGTTATAGTTCAGGCTGCCCTCAATGCGAAAGAGGGACTTGGGGTAAAAGCGGTGCTGGACCAGGTAGTTGACCACGTGCTGCCGCACCCATTCCTCCGGGGTAAGGGCCACGTACTTCTTGCGCACACTGTCAAAAATGAAGACCTTTCCCTCACTCTTCTTAACTTTGACATCGAAGGCCGGCAGGTTGAGGGGCGTCATTAAACGAAGTACACGAAATGAAGACGAAAGAGCAAATTGTTGAAAACTGGCTGCCTCGCTACACAGGCCTGCCGCTGGACGCCTTTGGCGAGTACATCCTCCTGACCAACTTCGACAACTACGTGACCAAGTTTGCCGAATGGCACAATGTAGAGGTTCACGGCCGTGACCGCGCCATGCGCAGCGCCACGTCGGGCGGAATTACCATCATCAACTTCGGCATGGGAAGCCCCAACGCCGCCACCATTATGGACTGTCTCACAGCAGTCAAGCCCAAAGGGTGCCTTTTTCTCGGCAAGTGCGGCGGGCTGAAAAAGAAGAATGATTTAGGCGACTTTATCCTTCCCATCGCGGCTATCCGGGGCGAGGGTACTTCCAATGACTACTTCCCCCCGGAAGTGCCTGCCCTTCCTGCCTTCGCCCTTCAAAAGGCGATCTCCACCACCATCCGCGACTACAACCAGGATTACTGGACCGGAACGGTATACACGACCAACCGGCGCGTCTGGGAGTGGGATGACCAGTTCAAGGATTACCTGGTGAAAATCCGTGCCATGGCCATCGACATGGAAACCGCCACGATTTTCTCCACCGCTTTCTACAATGAAATCCCCGCCGGCGCCCTCCTGATGGTGTCCGATCAGCCAATGGTTCCCGACGGCGTGAAAACCGAGGCCAGCGACAAAGTCATCACCGCCAGTTTCGTTGACCTGCATCTCAAAATTGGAATCGATTCCCTGCGCCAGCTCATCAACAAGGGCATGACGGTGAAGCACCTGCTCTACTAACCCATGAATAGTCAGGGGCAACTCGACTTCCATACCTCTCCGTACTTCCCCGGGTCACTAAGGGCGCTCGGTGTTTCGCTACTCCTCGTTTTGTTTGTTCCCGGGCACCTCCTGGTCAAAATTCCGTTTTTCCTGGCCGGCATCATCCTGATTACCTCCCACTATCGCCTTCGGTTTGACATGGTGAGAAAGGCCTACTTCGACTATGTCTGGGTTCTTGGCCTTCGGTTTGGAGAATGGGGAAAATTCGATCGTATCGAGTACCTCTTTATCAAGCGGAACCGGATGCGGCAGAACATGAACTCCATGATGTCGACAACCACCTTTCATGTGGCTGTCTATGATGGTTACCTGAGGATCTCCGAAAACAACAAGATTCACCTGCTCACCTCGAGCAACAAGGAAGTGGTTATGAAGAAACTGAAGGCGCTGGCCAACCTGCTCCAGGTGGATATACTCGACTACTCTTCGAATTGAAGTTAACCGAAACGGCAAGATTTTTTTCAAGGCTGACGCCGGGACATCGCATTCGAAACGCCGATTTCAGTTCTTCACGCAACGGATTGAAAAGCCGTATTTAGCATCGAAAAACTCAGTTGGGATGCCGGGTGAAGAATTGTCGATCCGGATTGCTTTACCATTGCCGGAATTTGAAACCGTGGTCCAGAATCGCGCGCTTGCTGAAATTCCGCCAAAAGGTCCGGTCTTGTCTCGCCATCCCGCGAGCAAGGCAGTGAAGCGGGATGAGCCTCCTTCCCTCAAGGCACCCGCTCCGGTCGACGCACCTACGGTCGCCAGCAGATCATCAACATCACCTTGATTTGGCACATGCCAACCCGTTGGGCAGACATTCCTCAGGTCCTGCACCACATAGCCATTGTAGTAATTGCCATATCCCGCCGGGTTCCCGGCAGGTACTTCGCTATAGGCAGCGGCCACAGCGCCCGCCCATGAACTCTCTGTCCCGGGGGTACTCTGAATTTTCAGAATAACGTCTCCGTTGCCGAATCGTGATGTCTTCAAATTTTCCCGCGTCCATAACCTGTTCCCAATCCGCACAAGATTGTATCGGTTATTGTCGATATCGTAGACTACACCAAACTCCATCGCATTGCTATAGGTGGTTCCTGTCGGCGTTGTTACAAAAGCCCTCGCGAAAAGCACATCGAGGCTGGACTCGGGGAAAGTTAAGGTTATGCTTCCTGTGCCTGAACCATGGTCTACTTTGGCGTCATTGATCGTCGGCTCACTCGTCAGCCCCCAGCAAATCCCGGAATTAAAACTCACTCCTGCGGGGTCGTTGACGGAATACGAAGCCCTGAAGCTGGCCGCCTCAAACCTGACGTCGGTCAACTCAACCTCTACGGTAGCTCCGAGGGTACTGAACGTACGCTCTTCTCCATAGGCTATCCCTGCGCCATTCCAGGAATAAGCCCTCACATGGTACAGCGTATTGGGCGACAGGCCATTCATGGAGGATACGAACGATAGGTTCTTACTGGGAGCAAGTATCGTTCGGGAGTCAGTTACGGTAGGTCCTGATTTTGTGCTCCAGCAAATGCCGTACTCCTGCGGGGAAGAACCTCCCTGCGTATCAATGGTGCCTCCCGACAATGCCGTAGATGCAGTGATATCCGTGACCGGATTGGTCGTCACGACGGCCAACGTATCTTCCTTCAAGCATGCGTATGCCACAAAGAGGAGCGCCAGCCAGGCCCCCATTCTTACCCATGATATTCTCTTGTCCATGGTTAGCTCTATCCTTAACTATCCAAAAATAAGCATTCCCATTCACTCAGAATTCCAGGAAGGCTTGGCAATAACCGCTGAACGAACCTGTCTCAACAACACCAATCCAATCACGAAGAAGACGGCGAGCGCAAGCGCGCTGTTGCGCATACTACCCGTAAGTTGTTCAATCAGCCCGTAGGAAAATGTGCCCATTACAATCGACAGGTTGAAGGTCACATCGAAAAAGCTGAAGTAGGATGCATGGTCGATGGAATTGGCCGGAATAAGTTTCGCATAGGTCGCCCTGGAAAGCGATTGAATCCCGCCCATGACAAGACCAACGAGGGTGGCGACGGCATAAAACTCATACTCCTTCGTGATGAGGTAAGCCAGCCCGCAGATGCCGATCCAGATACCAATCATGATCATCAGGGCCCGTTTGTTTCCCAGCGTCCGGGATACCCGGGCAAACAGGTGGGCGCCAATAGCCCCGACAAACTGGATGATGAGCACGGTGAGAATCAGTTTTCCCGACTCCAGCTTCAACTCCTTTGATCCGAACGTGGCTGCCAGGTACATCACGGTCTGCACACCCATGTTGAAGAAGAAATAGGCAAACAAATAACGTCGCAGCGACGGATGGTCCGTCAGGCTCTTCCAGACTTTGATGAGCTCATGATACCCATGAAAAATCAGGCGCTTCCCCGATTGGGTGCGGCGATATTCGGGCAGGTAGGCAAACGTGTATTGAGCGAAGCCCATCCACCAAAGTCCCACCATCAGGAAGGCAAAGCGCGTGGCTGTTCCTTCGGAGGCAAAACCGAAGGCCGACCAATTGAGGATCGTAATCAGGTTGATGACCAGGAGGACAACACCACCGTAATAGCCCATGGAATAGCCGCGGGCACTGGTCGAGTCGAAGCGGTCTTCCGTGACGATCTCCGGGAGAAAGGCATCATAAAAGACCACGCTGCCTGCATAGCCGATACTGGCCAGCATGCTGCATCCGATCCCCCATTCGATGTTGGCGCCTTCGAACAGGTAGAGCCCCATGCATCCCAGGCTGCCGAGGTAGACAAACATTTTCATGTACAGCTTCTTGTTGCCCACATAGTCGGCCATGCCGGATAGCAACGGAAGCAGCGGGGCGATGAGGAGGAACGAGGCGGAAAGGGCGTAGGAATAGAGCACCGAGTTGGTGATGGGAAACCCGAAGAAACTGACCACGTCGTTTCCATCCGGCCCCGTGGTGACGGCCTGGTAGTAGACCGGAAAAATAGCCGACGTAATCACCAGCGAATAGACCGAGTTGGCCCAGTCATACATGACCCAGGCGCGGATGACCTTCCGGTCGTTCTTGACGGGTGCAGCGGCAGCGTTCATAATTCAAGGTAAAGAAAAAGCCCCTTGTTCAGGGGCCTTTTCGCTTCAAGAGAGACTTACTTACTTGTCTTCACGCTTAGCCAGCGTGTTATAGAGAATCTTCCGGGCATTGGCCTTGCGGAGTTCGGTTTCCACGTCGGCGATAATTCCGCGCTTGGCTTCCTCGTCCACTTTGAGCGCCACCGTCATCTGGTCGCGTTCGTTTTCGGGGATCATATCGCGCTGGCGGTTAACCCAGAGGAGGATATCCTTGGGTTCGATGAACTGGTCATCGACCTGGATTTTCGGCTCCTTTCCAAACTGTTCGATCTTGCGGGGTTCGCCGATGTAAAGGTTCACCACGAGCGACTTCCGGAGCAGTTTACGCATCTGGGTCGCTTCAGGGATTCGCTGCTGCACATCGATGGCGGTCTCGCGGAGCTGTGTTGTCACCATGAAAAAGAACAACAACATGAACACCACGTCAGGCATCGACGATGTCGGGATATCCTGTTTCGGCTTTATCTTCCCTTTAAATTTTCCCATAGTTCAGGTTCGTATTTGTTTAGTTGCCAACCTTAGTCGGTTCGGCGATGGAGAGCTGCATAGGGATCTCGATAGTACCATCCGGGCGGCGTCCGCGACCTTTGTCGTACAGCACCTGGTTTTCAGGTACGGACAAATCAGAGGACAGTTCGCGCCATCTCGAATTGGTCACCCCGGCCCGCTCGGCATAGATGTCGTAGTAGGCCCCCTGGATGATGTCCAGAATTTCGATGAAGCGCTTGTGCGAAGTACCGCGGTCGGTCTTGTACGACACGATGGCCTTTTCGGGGCTGTCGGACGATTGAGGATCCATACCGTTGTTCATAATGAACTTCTTGATCATCTCCTTCAGCCCGCTGACGTCGGACATCGGCTCTCCTTCCACAAGCAAGGCATCCGAGGAGTTGATTTGGATCTTGAACATGTTACGTTCCTGGACCTTAATATCCTCCGGGGGCTGGGCCTCCGGGGGCGGAGGCAACTGGATACTCAACCCACGGTCGTTGGCGATCGTGGTGGTAACCAGGAAGAACGTCAAAAGCAGAAACGCTATATCTGCCATTGAGGCGTTCGGGATTTCAGGAGTAGAGCGCGCCATTCACTAGTTGTTTTTGAGTGCACTATTCACCATGGAATAGACCAGGCCAGCTACTGCAACAAGGAAAATGATGTACAGGGTAATCAGTCCGCCTCCGATTAGCTTGGAGCTCGAAGGGGTTACGCCATAAGAGGCCGTACTGAGCGTTACCTCATCACCTGAGATGCTATAGGCCACCACGAAGACGACCACAAGCACCACCACACCGGCTGCAGACTTGAGCAATTCCTTGGGTGATTGGATAGATTTGATCAGCGGCAAAATGATGCCGGAGATCAGGGCAATGGCGAAAAGGAAGTAGGAGAAGTACAATCCCCATGAAATGAGGTTACAACCCAGGTCGCTGATGCCGTTGTCGAAACACATCTGTTCCATTACTTCGTCACTTTATACTTGACCATCAAATCAACCAGGGAGATCGAAGCATCTTCCATGGCGTTCACCAGGCTGTCGATCTTGGAAACGAGGTAGTTATAAAGAATCTGGAGGATCATACCCACGATCAGACCACCTACCGTTGTAATCAAGGCGATTTTCATACCACCGGCCACAACCTGGGGAGAGATATCACCAGCTGCCTCGATCGCGTCGAAGGCAAACACCATCCCTACTACCGTTCCGAAGAACCCGAGCATGGGTCCGAGTGAAATGAAGAGTGAAATCCAGATAAGACCAGTCTCCAGTTTGCCCATTTCTACGCCGCCGTAGGATACGACAGACTTTTCAACCATATCCACACCTTCCGAGGCGCGCATAAGGCCCTGGGTGAAAATGGAGGCAACGGGGCCTTTGGTATTCTTGGTCACGTTCTTGGCTGCTTCAACGCCACCTTTCTGCAGGGCGTCTTCCACCTGGATAAGCAATTTCTTAGTGTTTGTCGTAGCCATGTTCAGCACGATGATACGCTCAATGGCAATAGCCATACCGAGGATCAAGCAAATGAGAATAGGCCACATGAAGGATGCACCTCCCTGGATAAACTTTTCTTTCAGAAGTTGGTGGAAGGATTGCTCCTGTTCGCCAGCAGAGGCATCATCGGCGGCCATTTCTGTAGCAGCAGCCGGCTGCTCCGCAGGGGTCGAGGTGGCCGTAGTATCCTGGGCAAAGGATGCTACCGCTCCAAACAGGAGTGTGCATACAATAGCGAGAATCGAGAATTGTTTTTTCATGGTTTAAGGTTTAGTCTTTCTTGAAGTGGCCAAAATTAAAGTTTTTGTCTGTTTCCAAACAAAAAAACGCAACTTTTTACGCGAAAAAACCCCTTTTTCTCGAACACTCGTTTGGTTTAATCGCGCCAACGGCAAAAAGTCACTGTGAATGGAAACTATCCCCAGGACAGGGGATAATGAGAACCAATGCAGTCCCGGCAGAGAGGGCGGGACCACCTCCGTTGATCCCTGTATAGGGGTGGCTTCAACGCCCACATGCCCGTTCGCTGCGCTCACTGCCGAACTTATTTACTCCACTTTTGGCAGGAAGCCAGCCAACGCTGCGTAAATAACTTGGTCCGGCTATCGCCGGGGCATGCTTGGGGTTGGCGGAGAGGGCGGGATTCGAACCCGCGATACCCTTTCGAGTATACACACTTTCCAGGCGTGCTCCTTCAACCACTCGGACACCTCTCCTAGGAAAAGGCCACAAAGAAATGCAGAAATTTTACGTTAACCAAGCAGGAAATAGCCCTCAAGCAGACAATTCTCCCGCCAGCGACTGCCCGATCCGCTGCCGGGCACCTTCCACGCCAAACTCACCCAGCAAAAGCATCAGCTTCGTTACGGCCGCCTCTATAGTCATGTCGGCCCCGCCGATGACACCAATCTGCTGAAGTCCCCGGCTGGTCTCATACTTTCCCTGGACCACCATTCCCCCGGGACACTGCGAAATATTCAACACCAATAGCCCTCCGGCTATCGCTTCTTTCAGCAAACTCAGAAACCACCCGGCGGTCGGCGCATTGCCCGATCCATAGGTCTCTATAATAAGTCCCTTCAAATTCGGGTTCCGCACCACGGCGGCCACCGTCTCTTCGGTAATCCCCGGAAAGAGTTTCAGCACAGCCACCCTCCGGTCAAACTTCTTCCATACGGCCAATCCTGCCGGCGACGGAGGGAAAATGGCCGCCTCATTGTAGTCAATCGATACGCCCGCTTTCGCCAGGTGGGGGTAGTTCTCCGACTGGAAAGCGTCGAAGTGCATGCTCTCCACTTTCTTCGCCCGGCAACCCCGGATCAACGCGTAGTCGAAATAGACACACACCTCCGGCACCCTCGCCTGCGATCCTTTACTCGCACTGGCAATCTCCAGCGCGGTGATCAGGTTTTCCCGGGCATCCGACCTCGATTCGCTGATGGGCAACTGCGCCCCGGTAAACACCACCGGCTTGGACAGATTCCTCAACATGAACGCCAGCGCCGACGACGTATAGGCCATCGTATCCGTACCGTGCAGCACAACAAACCCATCCTGGCCTTCATAGTGCTTTTCGATGATGTCGGCGATTGCCAGCCAGTGCCCCGGCTCGATGTCGGACGAATCGATCGGGTTGTCGAAGGAAATTACGGTAAGCTGGAGCATGAGGTTGCGCAGCGTGGGCAGGTGCTCGAGGATGGCCGAGAAATCAAAAGGCTTCAATACACCCGAGGCGTCGCGCACCATGCCGAAGGTTCCGCCGGTATAGATGATCATGACCTTCGCCCGCGGCCTGGCCGGAAGGGCCGTGTCGATGGTCAGCGTGGTGTATTTCATTGCGGAAATCTACGAGTTTGTCCTTGATCCCACCGTACCCTCTCCAAAAACCGAGCGTGCATTTCTCGTTGTTACTTCCGACAATTCGGCCTCCGTTACGCCCATGAGGGAAGAGACACGGGCGGCGATGAGCGAGAGATAGGCGGGCTCGTTTCGTTTTCCCCGATGTGGCACCGGGGCAAGGTATGGGCTGTCGGTCTCCAGTACCAGTCGGTCCAGCGGCACACCGGGCAGCACACGGTCAAGCCCCCCGTTCTTGAATGTCGAAACACCCCCGACGCCAATATAGAAGCCTAACTCCACCACCCTCCTCGCCTGCTCAGCCGTACCCGTAAAGCAATGAAAGATTCCCGTGAACTTCGGATCCGCAAACGGTGTCAGCAATGCCAGCGTCTCGTCGATGGATTCCCGGCAATGAATGACCAGTGGCAGGCCCTGTTGCCGGGCCCAACCGGCCTGGATGCGAAAGGCTTCCTGCTGCTCACCCCAGAAGGACTTGTCCCAGTACAGGTCTGTCCCCATTTCACCGACGGCTGCGAAAGGGCGCTTGCGAAGCCAGTCCTCCATTACATACAGCTGCTTCTCGAAATCCTTCTTCACCGAACACGGATGAAGGCCAATCATCGGGATGCATAGATCCGGGTTCTTCCTTTCGGCCTCAAGCATCGCATCGATCGAGTCGGCGTCGATGTTGGGCATGTAGATTTTTGATACCCCCAAATCGCGGGCCCTCACCAACGCGTCACTTCGGTCGGCGTCGAATTCCTTGACGTAGATATGAGCGTGCGTGTCAGTCCAGGTGTTCACAACGGCAGGTATTTATAAAAGACCAGCAAGCCGATCAGCAAGGCGGTCACCGAAGCCACCAGCACGGCGCCCGCGGCGATGTCTTTGGCCTTACCGGCCAGCGGATGCAGTCGGGGTTCGACCAGATCCACAACGGCTTCGATGGCGGAGTTCACCAGCTCGGTGGTCAGCACCAGCCCGATGGCGAAGATCAGCAGCACCCAATCACCTGCCGTGACCTCCAGCGCTATCCCCGCGGCCACCACGAGCATCGCGGCGCCCACATGGAAACGAATATGCCGTTGCCCGGCCAGCGCAGCGCGCAACCCTTTAATGGCGTAAGAGACACTCTGTAGGAAAGTCTTCATGATAACAATTTACGGATGGCCGCCTCCAGCAACCCATCCTCCTTAGTAAAGTGGCTCAGTCCCCTGAAGGCACCAGCCTCCTTCATTGCCGTTTCCAGCACAAAGTTCTGCTGATCCGGGCAAAAAGCAACCTGCATCTCCTGGAGTCGCCTGGCCAGGAATTCTTGCTCCGGTTGCTGAGGCGTTGGCACCAGCACAGCGTTCCTGCCCAGTGCTATCAAATCCATGAGGGTGCTGTAGCCACTCCGCGCGATGATGAGCCCGGCTCCACGCAGTGCCCGTTCCATTTCTTTGGCGGGCAGGTGACTGCAAATCTTAAGGTTTCCCTCTTGGTGCCGCTGCTCCTCCCCTGGCTGTCCGGTGACCAGCAGGGCGCGCCGGCCGCTAGCGATCAGTTCCTGCCGCAGCTGGTCCGCGAAGATCTTCCGTTGCGGCTCAGGCCCGGAGACGACAGCCACTATGGGGTAGCCATTTGTATCGGGACTCTCGTGCCCGAACCGGCTCAACCATCCCACGTAGTCCACTTTTGCTCTGGGAGGAACAAAAGGTTCCGTAAGCCCGCTCCCTCGCTGGTCAGGGTTCCACACGTCGCGAAACTTACGGTAACGGAATTCCAGCCAACGGTTAACAAAGAATGCAAGACCCGACCACCGCGGAGCCAGTTGAATATGGTATTGATGGGTGATCAAGACGGAAGGAACGCGGGTCGAATAGCATCCATACCGGTTGTCGGAAATTACCCGGTCGACACGGAGGTTCCTGACCAGCGTTTCCACTTCGAGATGCTCCATACGGATGGTCCGGGCAAATTTGAAAAGCTGGGCGGCCATCGCGCCGATGATGGACCCATTGCGCTGATAGGTCGGGCCATACCCGGGAAGTTCATGGTAGTTTAGTTGTGGAAATTCCTGACGCAGAAGTTTGCCCGCGGCTCCGGATGAAGCGAGCACCACATCGGCCCCCTGGCGCTGCAACTCCCGGATAACCGGGACGGAGCGGGTGGCGTGCCCCAGTCCCCAGTCCAGCACACAAACTAGTACGCGTTTCACGGAAGGGAGCGAAAGGTATAGCCCTGCCCGGCAAAATGGTCGAGGTACCGCGGCAGCACATAGCGAAGGTTCTTCTCCGCTTTCAGGCTATCGTGAAACACCACGATGGAACCGGGGCGGGAAGCCGCCAGCGATCCCCGCAAACAGGCGGATGGCGAGAGGCTTTGTGCATAGTCGTTGGTCAGCACATCCCACATGATGATACGGTAAGAGGACAAGGCAGCGATCTGCCGGCGGGTGATCCGGCCATACGGCGGACGAAAGAGGGCAACCTTGCTCCGTGCACCGATCTCGTGGCCCTGGAGCACCTCATCGCACAATCGTACATTATTTATATAGTCTTCCGTGGGTGTTTTCCACCCGCTCAGGTGATTGAATGTGTGATTGCCCACGGCATGACCCTCGCGTAAGACTCGCTCATAGACGGCCGGGTGCTTGCGTACGTTGTCGCCAATGCAGAAGAAGGTTGCCTTGGCTCCGGCTCGCGCCAATTCATCGAGCGCAAATTCCGTCGGACCTGGTACGGGCCCGTCGTCGAAGGTGAGGTAGAGAATCTTTTCTTCCGCGGGAAGGCGCCAGGTCAGCCCCGGGTACAGCCATGGAAGGAAGAAGGGGTTGCGAAAGAAATAGCCGGCGGGCATGGCACAAAGATACCTAACCCACGCGGCAGCTCAACATGGTGATGTCGTCGCGGTAGCTGTTTTTGCCCTTGAAGCCATCCAACCCCACGATGATATCCTGGTGGATGGTTTTCAGGTCCTTGTGGTGGTTCTTCTGGAAATAATCCATTAACGCCTGGGAGCCGTACTCCACACCTTCTTCATTGACCGTTTCCGTGAGCCCGTCGGTATAACAGAAGAGCAGGAAGTCGTCGAGGTCAGTGATGAAACCCTCCTGGAGAGCCGGCAGCGGATGCATGGCACCGAGCACGGTGCTTCCTTCTTCGAGGAGGCGGATGCCGTTCTTCTTGTCCCAGAGGATCGGCGGGTTGTGGCCGGAGTTCACATACACCAGCGTTTTCAGGTTGATGTCGTAGATCGCACCGAAGAAGGTGATGAACTTCTCCCCCTTCGCGTTTTCCAGGACCTGGTAGTTGAGCGCCTCCACGATCTCCGTGAGGTTCGGCATTTGCCTAAGCAAGGTGCGGAGCGAAGCCTGGAAGTTGGACATCATCAGTGCGGCCGGGATGCCCTTGCCGCTCACATCCGCCACGCACAATAAGAATTGATTCTTGTTGATGGGGATATAGTCGTAATAATCTCCGCCCACCAGGTCGTGGGGAAGGTAGCTGGCCTCCATCCGGAGCCGGTCCGTGTTGGGAAGTTTCTCGGGAAAGAGGAATTGCTGCACGTCGCTGGCGATTTCCAGTTCCTTCCGGAAGGCCTCCTGTTCGAGTTGCTTACGGGCCAGCTTTTTATTCTCGATCGCGACGATGATGATATTGCTCAGGGCCTGGATGAACTTGATGCCGTCCTGGAAGTTATCCAGGGGATGCACGCCCCCAACGAACACCACCGCGAGTGTCTGGTTCTCGTGGGCGACGGGGATCACCACGTCGAATTCATGAAACTCGCATTCTTCGTCGAACTCGGTCATTCGGTGCACCTGGCGGATCAGGTGGAAACGGCTGTCGAGCTGGAGCTTGAGGAAATTGGTCTTGGTGCCAAAGTTCGCCTGGCAATTCCAGCGCTCATCAAAAACGTAGAGGGCGAGTTTCTTGATGTCCAGGTTGGATCGCAGCGTGAAATGAAAGATTTTATAGAGCGAGGATTCCGGCACATTGGCGTTGATGGCCTGCGTGATTTCCAGCAAGGCATTGAGTTCCAGCTCTTTCCTGTCCAGCCGCGTCTTGATGTCCTGCTCGTTCATACTCGTATGAACGGTAAATTTAGCAGAAAATTACCCTTGAAGGTGGCGCCGGCCCTTCCACTGGTACGAAAGAAAGAGCGATCCGATGCCGATGATCATCACATAGATCGGGTAAACCAATTGAATGAGCAGGAATGCGCCTGCATGAAAGGGTCGATCCAGGAACCGGCCCATCCAGGCGATAAACACCCCCTCCACAAAGACCTTCAAAACCACGACGAAAGAGGAGCCTTCCGGATTTCTTAAATTAATAAAGAGTAACGCCAGGAAGGAGAACTGGGCGACCAGGATAAATACAGCCAGTCCGCGGGCCACCCAATCGGGATTGTGACGCCACTTGCCGGCCCACCGCATCCGCTGGTGAACAAACGAAGCCAGGTCGGGCTGTGGCGGTGTGCTCACTGCGGCTTCATAATAATTGAGGTAGCGCACACCATGGGGGTAGCGGGCAAATACCTTTCTCATCAGGAATTCATCATCGCCGGATGGCACGACCAGGTTGTCTTCGTAGCCCCCCACTTCCTCAAACACCTCTTTACGAAATGCCAGGTTGGCGCCGTTAGCCATCACCGGATGGCCCAGGCCCACAGTGGCCGCCGTGGTGCCGGCCACGCTGACGAACTCAAGCACTTGAACCTGTCCGAAGAAAGTGCCGTCGTCGGAAAGTTTAACGGGACCCAGCAGCAACTTCGTCGTCTCCTCTTCGAAATAGCTGGCCACACAAGTAAGCCAGTTTTTTGACAACGTGCAGTCGGCGTCGGTGGTGGCAATGATGCTGAACCGCGCCTGACTGATTCCCAGCCGGAGCGCCGCCTTCTTGCCATGCTCTGCCGCCGGGAGTTTCAAAAGCCTGACCTGGGGAGAAGTGGAAGCGGCCTGGTTCACCACCTCCGCGGAATTGTCTTCGGAGTGATCGTCGACGAGAATGACCTCAAAGCGTCCGGCGGGAAACGCGGAACCGGCCAGATCCCGGATGAGGTTGCCGACGTTGGGGGCTTCATTGCGAAAGGCGATGACGACGGAAACTCCGGGCGGGTTCGCCGTTCGCGGTGGCATCGGCTGACGGCGGATGCGCACCCACCCGATGAGCAGGGCGATCACCAGCATGATGTAGAGAATCAATATCGCAGCCAGCAACCAGGTCATTGTTCTTTTGTCCGTACTTTTGGCCCGTGAGTAAAGTTCCTAAAAAAATCACGAACCCTTCCCGTCGGCCGACGGCCCCCAGGGAACGCATCATCCTGGGCCTTGACCCCGGCACCAACGTGATGGGTTATGGCGTGATTCATGTTCAGGGCTCGGCACTGCGCCTGCTCCAGTTTGGCGTCATTCACCTCTCAAAATTCGACTCCCACGAGCTCCGGCTGAAGAAGATATTTGACAGGGTCCTTGGATTGGTGGACGAGTTTAACCCCGATGAAGTTGCACTCGAGGCTCCTTTTTATGGCAAGAACGTTCAGTCGATGCTAAAACTGGGCCGGGCCCAGGGCGTGGCCATGTCGGCGGCCCTGCACCGCGAGGTGCCTATAGTCGAGTATGCGCCCAAGAAGGTTAAACAATCGGTGACCGGCAACGGCAACGCCTCGAAGGAACAGGTGGCGAAAATGCTCATGCAGATCTTCGCGTTCCGTGAGCTGCCCAAATTGCTCGATGCCAGCGACGCGCTGGCGGTGGCCGTGTGCCACTATTACCAGAAAGGAAACACGGCATCCAAGGCGAAAACCTGGGAGGCCTTTGTGCAGGAGAACCCCAGTAAAATCAAGAAGACCTTATAGCCTCAAAGAATGAACCCGCTTCCTGCCATACAACAGCTGCACGCGTCGAAGAAGAGAAGGTACGAACTGACGCTGGCCTTCCTCGCCGGTTCGGTGGCCCCGCCGGCCCGCATCCTGGACCTGGGAACACCCAACCCGCTGTCCGAACGCATGGCCTCACTGGGGTACCAGGTCACCAACACCCAGGGGGAAGACCTTGACGACACGGTGGAAGCGCTGACCAAGATTCAAGCCGATTGCACCACCGCCTTCGAGATCTTCGAACACCTGCTCAACCCCCTGGGGGTATTGCGGGCGTTGCCCACCCAGCGACTCGTAGCCAGCGTCCCCTTGTCGCTTTGGTTTGCGAAAGCTTACCGGAATCCCGCCGAGCCGTGGGACCGGCACTTTCACGAATTTGAAGACTGGCAGTTCGACTGGCTGCTGGAAAAAGGCGGGTGGAAGATTGTCCGCCGGGAAAAGTGGACGAGCCCCGTATCGGCGATCGGGTTGCGCCCGATCCTGAGACGATTTACGCCGAGGTATTACATCGTCGACGCTGTCCGCCTATGAAGGAAATCCTGATCCTGGTCTTCAACGACCTGCGGCACGATGCGCGGGTGGCCCGGCAGGTAGATTTTCTTTCCCGCCACGGGAAACTCACCATCGTTTGCTTCGACGCCCCGCCGGAGTTGCCGGCGGAAATCATCCGCATTCCGCGCATCAAGCCCGGGTTGGTGACGCGTGCCGTGACTGCCTTGCTTCTCTTGCTCCGCTTCTTTGAGCCCGCCTACCGGATGTTGTATGGCGTTCCCTCGCTGGTGGCTACCCTGCGGAAACGTAGATTTGACCTGGTCGTGGCCAACGATATCGAATGCCTTCCCCTCGCCTTTCAGGTCAACCAGGGAGCCAAGGTGCTCTTCGATGCGCATGAGTATGCCCCGCGGCATTTTGAAGACAAACGGGTGTGGCGGATTTTCTTCCAGCCATTTACTACGCACCTCTGCCGCACCTGGCTTCCCAAAGTGGATGCGATGACAACGGTAAGCGAAGGACTCAAGAAAGAGTACGCCAAAAACTTCGGCGTTTCCCCCGTGGTGATCACCAATGCCAGCACCTATCACGACCTCCAACCCTCCCCGTTGGTGCCCGGCAGGATCCGGCTGGTGCATCACGGCGCTGCCAATCCTTCCCGTCAGCTGGAGCTCACGATCCGTATGATGGATTTCCTGGACGAGCGTTTTGAGCTGACGTTGATGCTGCTCACCCCGGCTATCGCCAATACCCGCACCCGTGCGTACCTCGACCATCTCCAAACCCTCGTGGCCTCACAGCCCCGGGTACGGCTGATACCGGCAGTAGCCAGTCATGAGGTGGTGAACGCCATCCATGATCACGACATCGGCATATTCCTATTGCCCCCGGTCAACTTCAACTACGCCAACACCCTGCCCAACAAGTTTTTTGACTTCGTTCAGGCAAGGCTTGCCGTAGCGATCGGTCCGACACCGGAGATGGCGCACCTCATCCAAGAGCACGGCTTTGGAATCGTGTCCGGGGCCTTCACTCCCGAGTCACTGGCAGCTGCGCTCAACGCCCTGAAGGACGGCGACATCGTCCGCATGAAAGAGCAGGCGCACCGTGCCGCCCCGTTGCTGTCTGCCGAAGGCAATCGCAGACTCATGGACGAACTTCTCGACGGGCTGGCGATCCGCTGATGGCGGCGACATCAGCGGATTTGTGGTAACTTTCCCGCCATGGGGATTGTCATCCGGCAAAGCATCGTTACCACCATCATCTCGTATGCCGGCGTGGCGATTGGCTACGTCAATCTCCTCTACCTTTACCCCATGATCCTGGCCCCGGAGCAGATCGGGACCTTGCGCACCCTCCAGGACGCCGCCTTGTTGTTTGCACCGTTCGCCCAATTCGGCGTGGCCCAAAGCATCCAGCGCTACTTTCCCCAGTTTGGCAGCGACCAGCGGCAATCGGGTGCCTTCATTTCCCTGATGCTTGCCGCCTCGCTGGCGGGATTTGTCCTGTTCGCCGTTGTCTTCATGCTCTTCCGAAGCAACATCGCGGCCTATTTCGAAACCAACGCCAGTGATTTTCTCAGTTACCTGACCCTCACGCTCTGGCTCACCCTGATCCTCGTCATTACGGCCGTGATGGAATCGTACTCGAGGGCCTTGTTAAAGACAGTTATGCCCGCGTTGCTGCGCGACCTGGTCGTGCGCACATTGCTGGGCGGTTTTGTACTGCTCTACTTCATGGGCTATCTCACCTTCGACCAGTTCATTCTTTCCACGCTGGGTGCCTATCTCATTTGTCTCATCGTCCTCCTGCTCTACCTGGGGCAGGCCGGCGATCTCCGGCTGACGTGGCAGCTGCCGAAGCTGGACCCGTCTTTACGCAAGGAGATGCTGCGGTACAGCCTGTTTGGCTTTGCCGGAACGGCGGGTATGATCATCATCGGCAAGATCGACAGCCTGATGGTGGCCGGCATGATCGGGCTGTCGGCAAACGCGGTGTACACCACAGCCTTTTATATGGCCACCGTGATTGAAATTCCCCGTCGCGCACTCAGCCAGGTGGCCATGCCCCTCATTGCACGGGCTTTTGAAAGGAACGACATGGCCGAGATTGGCAACCTCTATCAGAAAACGGCCCTGAACCAGTTCATCATCGGTCTGCTATTGTTGCTGGGCGTGGCTGCCAACCTGAACAACCTGTTCGCACTCATGCCCAACGGCGCCATCTATGCAGGCGGATTGGTGGTCGTTGTGGTCGTTGGGGGCGGCAAATTGGCCGACATGTTTTTCGGGCCGAGCAGCGAGATCATCGTGCTGTCGCGCTACTATGCATTCAACATCGTCCTGCTCTTGATGCTGGCGGCCATGACTATTGTCCTGAACACCGTGTTGATCCCGATTTACGGCATCACCGGCGCGGCGTGGTCGGCGGCCATTTCACTGGTGCTCTTCAATGCCATCAAATTTGTTTTCGTCTGGCTGAAACTCGGCCTGCAGCCATTCTCCGCGGCTTTCATCAAGGTTTTTCTCATCGGCGCCGTCACGTGGGGCGCTTCGTACGCGCTTCCTCCGTTGGGCGGTGTGCTGATCGACATGGTCGTCCGATCGGCGATGATGACGATGGTATTTGGCGGGCTGGTTCTGCTTCTCAGGGTATCGCCCGACGTGAACCAGTTGGTGGCGCGGGCATGGCAGCGGCTGAGGGGGTAGCTGTGTGATACCCAAGGAGTCTGCATCTACCCACAATCACGTTCGCCAAATAATTCCGCACCCCTCCCGTTCCGGCTTGAGTGGAATACGGCCATCTGCTATTCGGCCATCTTGTAGGTAACAAGCGAGAATCTCTCCGACAAATCTACTTTGGGTTTGTACTTACGCTTCCATTCACGATATCTTTCCTCATCCAGTACCGTTCCTTTGGGCAGTCTCACGACACCCTGGCATTGCTCCGCCAAATATTCCATCAAGAATCCGCTTTCCTTTATCCGCATCCACTCCTTGATGTATTTTGTGGTACTCGACTTTCTCTTCCCCTCATTTCCCTGCGCCAAGTCAAGAAACTTATTGATGGACTCCTGGTGCATGGCGAGATAGAGATCGGGGAACCCTGACAATCGCTCCAGGGAATCCACATGCTGTCTCGCCCAGGAGAGCTTTTGCAGCGTACTGCCAATGGTGGCAGCTGCCATCACCGTATCGCGCATGGCGTCCTTGGTTACCAAAATTGATCCCGTGATGTTCAGCGGGAAATCCTTAACCATGGACGCTGGCTTGAACGATTCCAGTACACGCGACTCCAGAACGGAGACCTCAGCCGTATCCAGCAGGTTCGTCGTGGTCCGCATTTTAAAAAACCATTGTCCGCACTCAAATACCGTAACGCGTGAAATGGCCATGGACTCAAGCGTGCCCGTGAATCCGTTGATCCTGTATCCATCCTGGCTGTTCGATCTCGGAAACTGCACCAAAGCCACCCCGGGGCCCACGGTATTCCGCATATCATTAAGGGAACCGAGGTAGGCATCCCGAAGCCGACCTTCTCTTCCATCGCCCGCCGGATAAACATAAACGGTTATCAGGCTTTGACCCGCCTGAGTTCGCCACTCATAGGAAGCTCCGACATCCGATCTGCCCGCATCATAGGCTCTGATTCCTTTTCGGCGGTATTGTTCAATCTGTTCAGGGAACACCACGCGCGTCACCTGATGCACATAATTCCCTTCCACCACAAGATCACCTGGTTGTGCATGCAGACAGCCCGGTGCCAGGCAAAGAAAGGCGCACAAAATGATACACAACCCGGTTCCCGGAAGATCAAGATGTCTCATGAATCAGGCACTACTCCGAAAATAGGCCAAAATTTCCCCTTCTCAAAAGTAACCGCATGTGGTGGAGGCTGGTATCGCCAGTCGTCAGAAAATGAAAATCCTGTAAGTCCTCTCCTTTCAAACACTCACCTAGCGGCTTATCGGGTAGCCATCATCTTCAAAGGCGTGGCATGCTCCAGGATGGCATCTGCCAGTTTCAAATCCAGTTTCATCATCTCCACCGGGTCATGGGTAACCAGCAGCAGCGTCCCCTGGTGATCCATCGCCAGAAAGTCACCGTGACCGACGTCCACCAGGTGGACGACCGAGTATCCCCCGACCGTCACCCGGTACACATCATCCGGGTCAAGAACCGACCATTCACTGCACTCCAGCTTTCTCTTGACGAATTCGAAGGTGGAATTGATTCGGAATTTCCTCCTGACTGCTGACACATCGATGACCGAGAGATCCGGTACAAAATTCCTGGACCTGACGGAATACCCGGCGACCAGGCCGAAAGCGATATGCACCTCCACCGTGACAACATCGGAAGTCAGTTGATCCCGCACCCTGATGCCTTCGATGGAATAAGAGGAGCTTTCGGTGCTTTCGAATTGCCGGGCCACTTTCCGATCATGGCAGAATTCCTTATGACCTCTGTTTGACCGGATGCCCCGGATGATGCCTGCCTCCAGCTGTGTACGAAGCCGGGGATCTTCATGAGGCAACTTTTCCAGGATGGCGCCCAGGAATCTTGCTTCTTCCTCCAGTTTTTTACGCCGGTTGAACAGATCCAACATATTTTTTTGCTAACTCGTGGGCAATTACTTCCAAGTTCCCACGCCGCCCATCGGAATAAAAATCAATTTGGCTTGCAATGTTACACGGCAATTCCTACTCCTTTTGGAGGATGCCCTATTCACAACTTGCTGTCGATCAGGTGACTCAAATGAAATAGACTGACATAAGCCCGGGTATTCTCGCAGCCGTTTAGATTGGCTCAAACTAGTAAGATCATCACTGTTTTCTTGGAGTTTCAATTATTGAAACTCGGCTTCATGGCAACGGATTAAAAAATCTCTCCCGCAGATCACGCAAATGAAATACTGGGAGATATCACCAGACCCGGAGCAAGAGCTCTCTTCACAGATGTGCCAGAACGCGGAATGGAGCACCTATTATCCAGGTTTCCCCGGCAGCTGCTTAAATGAAACCTTTTAGTAAATTCCGTCACCAATACTACCCGTTCGGCTTTCTTCCTGATGAAACTTCTCGCCTGGCTGCTTCCCTTTCTCTCGTATGCCCTCCTGGCCCAAACCCCGGCGAGCCTGCGCCTGGACTACCGCAAAGGGCTGCCTTCCAATGAAGTATATGACCTCCTCCAGGATTCCGCCGGTTTCCTCTGGATCGCGACGGACAACGGGCTGGCCTCGTATGACGGCGAAGAGGTTGTGGTCTATGGCGCCAACCAGGGCCTCACCGATCCCGTCGTTTTTGGCATGCACCCGGACAGCCAACAACGCCTGTGGCTGCAGACTTATTCCGGTAAACTGGCCGTCCTACACAACGACACCATTGTCCCCTTCGCCTTCAACGACCGCCTGCATAACATTGCCCGGTTCTCGCTCTTCCATCAGATCGACTACGACGACGCCGGCACGCTGACCTTCTCCGCCGGATGGTACATCGGATCCGTAAAAGCCAATGGCGACACACAAATCGACTCCATTACTTCTCCCGAGCTCCTTTGCCGCTTCCACAACAAAAAAGCCTTTGTCGCATTTAAAGTCCGGGCCAGCCGCATCAATTCTCTTCGCATTGACGGAAAAAAATACCCGCTGCAGCTGACCGACACCCTCATGCGCAACCACGTGGTACAGACCCGGTCGTGGAAAGGTTTGTGGTGGTTCAGCATCAACAACGACATCTTTGAATGGAATGGGACCGCCTTGCGGAAAGCCTACACGGCACCGGCCGCCATCATCAACATGTCGGTCGACCGGGACGACAACCTCTGGATAGGCTACCTGGGTCAGGGCGCCGAGCGATTCACCTCCACTTCCTTCCGTGACGGCTTCCGGCCTTTGACTGATGTCGTCTCTGTCACCCGGGTCCTGAAAGATACCGAAGGCGGCTATTGGTTCAGCACGCTCGAACAAGGAGTAATCTACCTTCCCCACCTGGATCTCGTCCGGATTCCGCTCCCCGAAGACAGCCAGGTCAAGTTCGCCCTGCGCTGGCGCCATGGATTGTTGTTGGGCGATCAGCACGGCAAACTCTTTCACCTTGACAGCCTGAGGCGCATTGGCATTGACCGCCAGTCGCGCTACGCCTACATCTCGGCGTTCCAGGACCGCAAGGACCGCATCTGGCTCAGCAACACCGACAACGTGGAAATTGTGGACCAGTCGCTCCGCACCCTGCGCACCTACCCGCGGGTATCGAAGGTGGCCTTCTCCCAGGACAACCGGGGTAACGTGTGGGCCACCGGCGGATCCAACTCGCGATGGGACGTCCGGGACAACCTGGTGGCGCATCGGTATAATCTCAACGGCCGGAGCATCCTCGCCACGGATACCGCCATCTACGTCGGTAACCGGGTAGGACTAAGCATCCTGGACACCACCCTCTCCATCCGAGCGGAGCCTCCCCTGCTGGCGCCCTATAAAATCACACGCATTGCCGCGCTGGCACCCGGCACGATCCTGCTGGCGACCATGGGAGGCGGACTGCTGAAAGTGGCTCCTCCCGGGAAACCATACCGTATCACACTGCCGAATGGCGCCAAAAACATCTACAGCCTGGCGCTGACCGACAGTACGATCATAGTAGCCACTGAACAAGGTGTCTTTGAGTCATCACGGAGGCAGCTGACGGGAGACACGACGGCGTTCAGGGCTTTGTTCGGAAGACCTGAGATCACCTCGAAAGTAAACCACCTCGTGCGGGTCGGGGAAACCGTGTATGCGATCGACGACAAAGTGATTACCGTCGTCCCCAACGTGGAAAAACAATTTCTGAATATTACACCTCGCTTCTACCTGAAGAAGCTGGAAGTGAACCGGAAGGAGGTCGATATTGCGCCACTCGAACTGGAGCCCGGGGAAAACCAGGTACGACTCACCTATGGCTTGCTTTCCTTCAACAATCGCAATTTTTTCCTTCGTTACCGCCTGGGCATCGACCAACCCTGGCAACCGGCGTCCACCCGTGAAGTGGAATTCCTGACGGGGGGTGCTGGCCAATACACCCTCGAACTGGAATATTCGGTGGACCATTTGACGTGGATTCCGGCATTCCAGGGCATCACGATCACCATCCCTCCCGTCTGGTGGCAGCGCTGGTATTCAATTGCGGCCATGGTCTGGCTTGCCGGTGGCTTCGTGGCCTATATCGCCTATGCCAAGAATGCCGAGTTGCGTGCCCAACGTCAGCTCCTTGAGTACGAGAATGAATCCAAGGAGCGAATGCTTTCCTTTGAGCTTGAGACCAAAGAGCGCGAGCGTTCGAGGGTGGCGCGCGACCTCCATGACGGGGTGAACGCCCACCTGCAGGCGGCGCGTATGGCCCTTCGGACAAAACCTGCCAATGCGGACCAGGTTGAAGGACTTCTTCAAACCACCCTGGAAGAAATCAAGACCATCATCTACGATCTTACGCCGCCCGGGCTGGAGCGCTTTGGCCTGATGGCCGGAGTGGCCAACTACGTGGAGCGCATGAACAAAACCCTGCCGTTGAAGATTGAGTACTTTTCCTACGGCACGGAGATCACACACCCCAAAATAAAATTGTACACCTTCCGTATTGTCCAGGAATTGATCACCAACGCCCTCAAGCATGCGGGGTCGGATCATCTTTCCCTGCACATCAATTCGTTTGAAAACTCCCTTAACCTCCTTTTCCAGGATCATGGGAAAGGATTTCAGCTACAGGATGTTCCTTCCGGCCACGGACTGATGAGCATCGAAACCCGGGTGCGCGTGCTGGGCGGCACAAGCACGGTATCTTCCGATGCGTCGGGAACCGTTTTTTCCATCGACATTCCGATTCCTGCCTCATGATTCGCACTGTGCTCATCGACGATCACCGGGTGGTCACCGAAGGACTTCGCCGGCTGCTGTCCGAAACCGGCTCTTTTGAAGTTGTCGCTACCTTCTCCGACGGGCAGACCTTTCTCTCGTCCCTGCATGAATTGTCGCCGGCGCTCATCATCATCGATATTGAAATGGCTGGCCTGGACGGGCTGGAGGTGATCCGGAGGGTAAGAAGCCGGCAGTCGGAAGCGATCATCGTGGTGATGAGCATGCACGAAGAGGAAGGTTTTATCGCGGCCGCCCGGAAAGCTGGTGCCAACGGATGCTTCCCCAAGTCGAAAGACCCCGGGCAACTCGCCTCGTGGCTGCTGGAGCTGATCTCCCATCCGGAAGCCATGCCCATGAAAGTGCTTCGTGAAAAATCTCCCCTGCTGTCGCGCCAGGAACAGTTGATCCTGCGTTACGTGGCCGACGGCAAGACCTCGCAGGAAATTGCGGATGCCCTTTTCATCTCTCCCCTGACGGTAAAGACCCACCGCCAGAACCTGTTCCGAAAACTGAACGCCTCCAATTCGGCTGCCCTGGTACGCATCGCGCTCGACCAAGGATTGATTTGAAGGGAGACCTCTACTGCCCCATGAGTGTTGAACCTGCTGATCCTTACACTGAGGTGCTGCTTATCGCCATCGGGCATTTTGCGCTATCTTGGGTCATCAACTTTTTCCCATCTCGTCTGCTTCAAGGATAACCTGGTCTTCATGATGTCAATTTGTTCAAAAGAAAGAAATCCATGGATCACCCGTTTGGCTCTCATCTTCGTCTGGCTGGTGGCCGGCCCCGCTTTGGCACAACCGGTCATGATCCGGTTCGTGATTGGTTCGGAACTCGCGACGACCATGACCCAGGTTACGGACGAACATATCGACACCGAGGTGGGGCCCTATTACTTCAAGGATGTTGAACGGCTCACGTTCCAAATGACCCTTCCCGACTCGGCCACTGTTGAAAAGCTAAAGGCCAAAGGCATTGAAATTTACCTGAGATCCAAGCGCATAACACCGGTACGAAAGGCTGAGCCCCCGCCGCCGGCGCCTGTGCCCGCGAAATCAACGGTCGACACGGTCAGGGCAACGCCTGCAGAAAAACCCAGGGACGCTTCGAAAGTCCGACCGCAAACCACCACACGCGAATACAGCGCCGAAACATCCGTCGGGCTGGGCCTTGGCATCGACCACGGGGGCTTCGGGATGAAACTGACCCTGGGGGCCACCAGCATGGTTTCGGTCTTTGGCGGGCTCGGTTACAACCTGCACAAGATCGGCTATAATGCCGGGCTGGAATTTAACTTCACGCCTAAGGAAAGAACTTCCGGATTTTTGTCAGCCATGTACGGTTACAACGCCGTCCTGATCCAGCCAAACAATAGTTACAAGCCCTCCGAAACATTCTATGGACCCTCATTCGGGTTCGGGGTCAAGAGTCGGGCCAGAAGCAGCGAGAATTATTTCTCCTTTCAGATCATCTACCCCATCCGTGACTCCGACTTCATGAATGCGCCCAAGGCGGAGAAGCCCTGGCCGGTACTTATCAGCCTGGGCTATCAATTTGGCAATCAATAAGGCCCTTACCGTTCCACGTCCCGAACGCTGAAACCATTTTACATACATTTACGTAATTAATCACAATCCCCTACGCCATGAAAGGCTCTCACCTCGGCGAATTTGAAGAACTGGTCCTGCTGACCGTTGCGGCCCTCCTCAACGACGCGTACAGCGTAGCCATCTGCGACGAATTGGAACGGTACACCGGCCGCACCGCCAAACTGGGGGTGGTGCACGCGGTACTTAACCGTCTCGAAGAAAAAGGACTTCTTAAAAGCAAACTCGGGGAGGCCACCAGGGTTCGAGGGGGCAAGCGCAAGAGGTACTATGTACTCACCGTACCAGGCAAGACAGCCCTCGTCCGCTCACGTGAAGCCCGTGAAACACTGTGGAGACGTATTCCGGAGTTTTCCCTAAAACTGTCAAAGGGCTGACGTGGAGAATCCCAACCCGATACAACCCCCGCGCTGGGCGCAACGGTTTCTCCGGTGGTATTGCCGACCTGAACTCGCCGAAGACCTGGAGGGAGATCTCCATGAGTATTTCGAACGAAACCTGGCGCGGCGGGGACCGAAAACGGCACGACTTATTTATATCCTCGATGTCATCAAGTTCATGCGATCCTACACGATCCGTAAACCCAAGCTCGCCATGTTCAACTTCACTATTCTGCACAACCATTACAAGACGTCCGCCCGGACGATCTACCGGAACAAGCTTTTCTCAGGGATCAATGTTGTCGGGCTGGCGATATCCATGTCGGTCGGCCTCCTGCTGATCGCCTTCCTGGCCGAACTGAAGTCGTATGACCAGTTCCATCATGACTATGACCGGATTTATCGGGTGATCAACATGCACCAAAGGCTGGAGGAGGATCCAAGTCCGTATGCCTCCACCTCCATTCTCGCGGCGCGCAAGATCCGGGAGCAGGCGACGGGGATTGAAGCCCAGGCCGTCCTGCGCGCATATTGGGACAAAGACGTGAAAGTGGGTGACAAGACTATGCCACTGGAAGGAATACTGGCCGACGAAGGATTCTTTACTGTGTTCACCTGGAACGTGCTGGCTGGCAATCCCGCCACCGCGCTGAAAGACCTGAACTCACTGGTGCTTACGGCGAAATCGGCCGAGAAATTGTTTGGAACCACCGACGTCGTGGGTAAGCAAGTCGTGGTGGATACCGCCAACTTCACCGTTACGGCAGTCATCGAAACACCGCCGCTTCAATCGCACCTCCGCTTCGACATGGTGGGTTCGTTTGTCACGCTCGATAACAGGCAACTGGCCAGGAAAGACCGCAACTGGATGAAGTGGGATCAAATGTGGCAAAACTACATCTACCTGAAGCTTCAGCCCGGAACCGGGGCCGCTGCACTGGAGCCCGTCTTTGCCCGCATAAGCGAGGAAGGCAATCAGTCACTGGAAAATGAACGGATCACCATCCACCTCCAACCGCTCCGCGAAGTGGTTCTGGGACCCGACATGTCCAACCAGATCGGACCTAATTTCGATGAACGCCTGACCTGGATACTTGGCGGGCTTTCCGTGATTGTCATTCTCTCCGCTTGCTTCAATTACACGAACCTCTCCATTGCCCGTGCCCTGCGACGAACCCGGGAGGTGGGCGTGCGGAAGGCTATCGGCGCCACCCGGTCCCAGGTCATGAGCCAGTTTCTTCTGGAGTCCGTTCTGATCTCCCTGGTCGCCCTGCTGTTGTCCCTTGGGCTTTTCATCTTCCTGCGCCCGGGGTTCATCTCCCTTGACCGTATCTTCAACGACCTGGTAACCCTCAAACCCAGCGGTTCCACCTATCTCTACTTTACGCTTCTGGCCATCTTCGTCGGGCTGGTCGCCGGAATTCTTCCGGCCCTGTTTTTTTCCAAACTCAATTCCGCCAACATCCTCAAAGACCCTTCCCGTGTGAAGCTATTCGGACACCTCGGGTTCCGGAAGGCCCTCATTGTTTTTCAATACACGTTGTCGCTGGGCCTGATCGTTGCCGTCAGCATAGGGTACCGGCAGTACAGCTACTCGCTGGCGTTCAACCTCGGCTTCAGGACGGAGAACATCTACAACGTTGAACTGCAGCAAAACAAAAGCGAGGTCGTTATGCAGGCGTTGGCCAAAGTTCCCGGGGTCGTGGATGTTTCCCGGTCGATGTACGTGCCCTGCACCGGGATGTCGTGGACTGGGAATATCCGGTACAAGAACCCCGTGGATTCTGCCACCCTCTACTATAATTATGTAGACAGTTCTTACCTGAGGATCCACCACATCGAATTACTGGCCGGAACCACTTTTAAACCGGGACCCAAAACCAGCGTCCGGGATGCCGGCGTCATCATCAACCAAAAAGCGCTGCACTTCATGGGCCTGCAGGACCCACACGATGCCGTGGGTGAGGAAATTCGAATCGACGGAGAGGCGGTCACCGTAATCGGTGTGGTCAGGGACTTCCATCATAATACTCTTCAAAACCCGATCAATAACTTTGCCTTCCGGTATTATACTCCCGACCTGCCGGCACGCTGGGGCGGAGTGGTCAACCTCAAGGTAAATACGGACAACCCGCAACTGCTGGTCAATGACCTGGAATCCGCGTGGAAGCAAATCGACACGGTCCATCCGTTCAAGGGCATGTTCTACGAGGAAAAAATCCAGAAAGCGTACGATCAGTTGGCCGGCATGATGAAGATCATCGGTTTCCTGGCTTTGCTCGCCATCTCGATCGCTTCGCTGGGATTGCTGGGCATGGTGGTGTTCACCACCGAAACCCGCCTGAAAGAGATCTCCATCCGGAAGGTGATGGGCGCCTCCGAAATCAATCTTGTAGTGTTGATGAGTCGCGGCTTCATGATGCTGCTCGGCGTGGCCTGCGTCCTGGCGATCCCGGTTACGTACTGGCTTTTTGACCGCGTGTTCTTTTCTGGCATAACGTATCGCGCACCGGTAGGACTTATGGATCTCTTCGGAGGCACGTTGGTGGTTTTCGGCCTTGCCCTGCTTGCCGTAGGCTCACAGACCCTCCGTGTGGCGAGGGTGAATCCGGCAACAACCCTGAGAAATGAATAGCCTTTGGCCATTCGGCAAGGATTCGAAATAGTCGCCCGCATTTCACTATTCATTTTTCATAAATTTCCGCCATGGACGAAATCGGAAGACGCGAAGCCTTAAGCAGACTATCCGTCCTGGCACTGCTCCCCCTGCTTGGACTACGCGGCCTACCTTTGCCCCTGATGAAGCGCACCATCCCCGGCACCACCGAGAGCCTCCCCGTCGTGGGCGTCGGCACCTGGCAAACCTTCGACGTGGCCCCGGAAGGTTACCCGCCCCTGCGCGAAGTGCTCAGCACCCTGGTGAGCGAGGGCGGATCGGTCATCGACAGCTCGCCCATGTACGGCAAATCGGAAGAAGTAGTCGGGCAACTGTCGGAGGAATTGCGGCTCAACGACAAGCTCTTCATCGCCACCAAAGTGTGGACTACCGGGCACCGTGAGGGAATCAACCAGATGAGCGCTTCGATGGCGAAACTGCGCCGCAACCGGATCGACCTCATGCAGATTCATAACCTGGTCGACTGGCAGAACCACATGCGCACGCTGACGAAGTGGAAGGAAGAGGGCCGGATCCGTTACATGGGGCTTACCCACTATACCGACAGCGCCCATGACACGCTGGCCTCCGTGATGAAATCCAACCGGGTGGACTTCATCCAGGTCAATTATAATCTCCTCGACCGGCACGCGGAAGAACGGTTGTTGCCGCTGGCCCAGGACCTGAACGTCGGCGTGCTGATCAACCGTCCCTTTGAGGAAGGAGCACTGTTCAACCGGGTCAACGGCAAGAAACTGCCCGAGTGGGCGGCCGAATTTGACTGCGCCAGCTGGGGGCAATTCTTCCTCAAGTTCATCCTCTCCCATCCCGCCGTCACCTGCGTCATCCCCGGCACGTCCAAAGCGAAGCATTTGCTCGATAACCTCGGCGCCGGTACCGGCCGGCTCCCGGACGCCTCCCAGCGGAAGAAAATGATCGACTGGATCCGTAACCTCTAGCGCCGGTGGCAGTACCCACGGATATCGGACAACAACCCGGTGTTGCGCGTGGGCATTTCTGTAGACGATAACGCGGTTTTCGTGGTCGGGCCGGCAAGGCTGCCCTGAACCCGCGGTACCTTTGGCTGCACCCACGCAACTTTCCCCGGTCCGCCCGGTCTATTAGTCAAGAAATCTATTTTATGGTCAAGCACTATCTCCTGCTGGTCTACCGCAACTTCCTCCGGGCCAAAAGCTACTTCACCATCAACCTCGTGGGGCTTTCCACCGGGCTGGCGTGTACGCTGCTCATTTTTCTATGGGTGAGCGACGAATTAAGCATGAACAAGTTTCATGAAAAGGACGCCCGTCTTTACCAGATCATGGAGCACCAGATGTACGCCGACGGACCGATGACCACCACCTCGACCCCTGGTCTTTTGGCGGAAACCCTGAAGGCAGAATTCCCGGAGGTAGAATACGCAGCCACCACCACCTGGGTGAACAACTTTACCCTATCCATCAATGACCACAGCGTAAAGGCCAAAGGCTGGTATGTCGGACCTGAATACTTCCAGATATTCTCCTTTCCCCTCTTGCAGGGAACCGCCGACCAGGTGCTCAAGGATGACCGCTCGATCGTAATCAGCCGCTCTCTGGCCAGGAAACTTTTTAAGGATGAGGCCGACGTGTTGGGGAAAACCGTCGAACTCCAGCACGACAAAAGCTACCAGGTCAGCGGCGTCTTCGAGGACCTGCCGGCCACGTCGTCCATCCAATTCGAATTCACCCTCTCCTTTGAGGACTTTAAGAAAACCAACGACTGGGTGCTGGAGTGGGGCAACAACGGGCCCTCCACCTACGTGGTCTTCAAAGAGGGGACGGATGCGGCGGCCTTCTCTGAAAAAATCAAGAACTGGCTGCAGACCAAGAACAAAGAGACCAATACGGAGTTGTTCGCTTATCACTTCTCCGATCGCTACCTCCACGGGCGGTTTGAGAATGGCAAGCAGGTCGGCGGGCGCATCGAGTACGTCCAGCTGTTCTCCATCATCGCCATCTTCATCCTCCTCATCGCCTGCATCAACTTCATGAACCTTTCCACGGCCAGGGCCACGCGGAAGGCCAAGGAAGTGGGCATCAAAAAGTCGGTCGGCGCGCAGCGCGGGTCGCTCATCCTCCAGTTCCTTAGCGAATCAGTGGTGGTGACACTGGTGTCCGTCCTGTTCTCCCTGGTACTCGTCATGCTGTTGCTCCCCAAGTTCAATGAAATCACCGACAAGAAGATTCAACTATCGCTCCTGGATCCGCAGCTTCTGGGTTGGGCCGCTGCCATCACGGTCGTTACGGGCATACTCGCCGGAAGCTATCCAGCCTTTTATCTCTCCGGCTTCCGTCCGGCTTCGGTGCTGAAGGGCAATGTATCCGGTTCATGGGGTGAACTGTGGGCGCGCAAGGGGCTGGTTGTCTTCCAGTTCTTTCTTTCTGTCATCCTTATCGTGTCTGTTCTGGTCATCTACCGTCAAATTGAATTCGCACAAACCAAGAACCTGGGATACGACAAGGATCGACTTATCCAGATTTACATAGAGGGAAAGCTGAGGGCAGGCCGAGAAACATTTCTCACTGAACTGCGTCGTGTGCCCGGGGTGGCCGGGGCGACAAGTATCGGCAACCAGCTCCTGGGCCGCAACAACAATACCAGCGGGCTGGAATGGGAAGGGAAAGACCCGGAGACCAATATCCTGTTTGAGAACGTGGCTGTGAACTATGGCACTATCGAGACCCTGGGTATCGAGATGGCGGAGGGCCGCGCGTATTCGGAAGAATTTGGCGCCGACACCACGAAGATCATCTTCAACCAAGCCGGCATCGAAGCCATGGGCATGGTAAACCCGATCGGCAAGCACATCAAGCTCTGGGGGCAATACGACCTGGAGATCATCGGCGTGGTAAAGAACTTTCATTACCAGTCGCTGCACGAAGAAGTGGCTCCCCTGTTCTTCCGCCTGAGCCCGCGCAACACCTGGACCGCCATGGTGCGGCTGGAAGGTGGACGGGAGAAAGAAGCGCTGGAAGGAATTCAAAGAATATACTCCACACTTAACCCCGGCTTCGCTTTTGAGTACCAGTGGCAGGACCAGGAATACGGGAAGCTCTACGCCGCCGAGCAGCGGGTGGCTTCCCTCTCATTTTCCTTTGCTACGATGGCCATCGTGATTTCGTGCCTGGGCTTATTCGGGCTCGCCACTTTCACCGCGGAACGCCGGACCAAGGAGATCGGCATCCGCAAGGCACTAGGCTCATCATCGACGAGCATAGTTGTGCTGCTCTCCGCCGATTTCACCCGGATGGTACTGCTATCCATCGGGTTGGGTTTGCCGGCGAGTTATTGGTTGCTCAAGCAATGGCTGGATCGGTTTGCGTTCCACATCGACCTCGGCATCGGCTACTTCGCCCTGGCCGGCGCACTGGCCCTGGTGATCGCCTGGCTGACGGTGGCCTCGCAAGCCATCCGGGCCTCGAATGTGAACCCGGTGAATTGCCTTAGGGAGAACTAGTTCAACAACCTCCGGGCGCCTGTTCCCGGAAATCAGAACGGACTCGCAGAATCCACTCCCTTTCATTCTACCCGGAAAAAAGACCCGGGTAATGTCAGCCATGGGGTTTTACTATCTTTAACCCGATGGTCTTGGGTCCGCTTTTTCGAACGCTGGCGAAATTTGTTCTCCTCCTTTCAGCCATAGGAGTTTTCCTACCCTCCTACGGTCAGTCGCAGCCTTCCGGTCAAACGGTTCTCCATGTCAAGCTCAAAAGATCTTCTGTGCGGGCGCTCACTGCCCCGAGCAATGGAAAACAATTTGGAATTCGTGCGATCGATGCCGTGGCAGAAGCTAACCAGGTTGAATCGGTGCGAAGGATTTTTCCGCCGGCCGGGAAATTTGAAGCCGCGCACCAGGCCTATGGCCTTGACCTCTGGTACGAAGTGCGATTCGCCAAACAGCGCTCTGCCGGACGTGTGGCCAGCGAGTTTCGCCGATTGAGTGACTTTGAAAAAGTGGAGGAACCCCAGCCCTATTCACGCATTGGCGGTGACTTTGAATCCCCACCCTCCACCCTTCCCAATGGAACTTCAGATCCGCTCTTTCAGTTTCAGTGGAACCTGGACAACACCGGTCAGAACTATGGTAAAATCGGTGCCGATATCGATTTGCTTTCCGCCTGGAGGATTGAAGCCGGAAAACCCAGCGTGATTGTGGCCGTAATCGACGGCGGCATCGACGTGGGGCACACCGAACTGAGCCGGGCCATGTGGGTTAATGCCGGCGAAATTCCGGCCAATGGACGAGACGATGACAATAACGGGTACATCGATGACTACAACGGGTACGGCTTCGGCGACCGGACGCGTTTCATCTATCCCGATCCCCATGGCACGCATGTGGCCGGTGTCATCGGAGCCGTCAGCAACAACAGCATTGGAATCGCCGGTATAGCAGGAGGTTCGGGTACCGGGGATGGCGTCAAACTCATGTCCTTGGCCACGTTCGGAAATTTCCAGAATGGCGGGTTTGAGGAGGCCATGGTCTACGCCGCCGACAATGGAGCGGTCATATCTCAGAACAGTTGGGGAGGGGGATCCACCGCCATTGAAGCCGCCATCGAATACTTCATAAACCGCGCAGGGTTCGACAACACCGATCAGAACTTCACCCGCAACATACAGACGGGTCCGCTCGCGGGCGGGATCGTCATTTTTGCTGCCGGGAATCAGAATAGTGCGGTCGCTTATCCGGCCACTTATCCCCCCGTGATGGCCGTGGCTGCGTCCGACCAGTTTGACCGAAAGGCCGGGTTTTCCAATTATGGACCCGAGATTGACATCACGGCCCCCGGGACGGACATTCTCAGCACGTTGCCGCCCGCTTACGGCGACTACGGCGCCGCCTCCGGCACCTCCATGGCTTGCCCGCATGTTTCCGGTGTGGCCGCCCTGGTGGTATCCAAATACGGCGGCCCTGGTGTGACACCCGAACTGGTTCGGATCCGGATCCAGTCTTCTGCTGATCCCATCGAATTGAATAATCCAATCTACAGTACCAGGTTGGGCGCCGGCAGATTGAACGCAGCGGCCGCCCTGGAACTTCCCGACCTGGTCCCCCCTGCCGCCATCAGCGACCTTGCCGTTGAGCTGGTTCGGTATGATACACTCGTCCTTCGCTGGACGGCAACCGGGAGCAGCAATTTCGAAGGGCGCTCCTACGGATTTGACCTCAGGGTTTCCTCTAGTCCCATCAATGAGTCAAACTTCTCCCAGGCCACGAGAATAAGCGATCTGCCTAAGCCGCCATCTTCCGGCACTGTGGTGCGGTTTTCCTTACCCCAGGTTACCTCCGGTCAAAACCTGTACTTCGCCATCAAGAGCTTCGACCGGTTCAACAACCTATCCACTCTTTCCAATCTACTTGCGGTACGCATTCCCAATCCCCCGGTACTGGTCATCGACTCCTCCCCGCTGACCCGGAATATCGGTGCCGGTGATACAGCGGTGAGCAGGATACGGGTCGAGAATGCCGGAGAGGGTCCCCTCGTTGTCCAGGCCTATGCCCTCTCCTATTCGGGCAGCGGCACTGGTCTCCGATCCATTGATCCTTCGATAAAGGGACGCCTCTTTGCGATCGATGCATCGGCAACGCGGATCGATGAGCTCAACACACAGACCGGCATGGTACTTCGTTCCATTCCCTTGCCGGAACCCGGAGGAGGGTATAACGGGCTCGCTTTCGACGGCACCCACCTGTATTTCGCTCACGGACCCAAGCGAAAAATCTACAAACTGGATGCCACCGACGGCCGTGTACTTGCTTCCAGGACACTCGCTGCTTTGGCTGGCATTGATGGACTGGGGTTTTCAGCGGGATTTCTGTACGTGCATCACCACAGCACCCTCCAGACACTTGAGATGGATTTCGAAACAGGGGCCACGTACAGGACGCTATCGATGCCCTATTCCTCGCATTATGGCGGGTTGAGTTTTGGCGGCAGTCGCGGGACCTGGTTTGTGAGCGATGGATCTGTCGTGAGTGAGGTCAACGCCTCCCTTCAAGAGGTGAACCGGATCTCCGTATGGGGCGGGGTGACCGGCGTGGGTTATTCGGATGCCGAGGGTATTCTCTACATCATCAGCAACGGGGTAATTCATGGCATCCGGATGAGCGATCAGCAAGAGGTGAGAACTTTTTATATAAATAGCTCTGCCCTGGCCGCCGATGAAAATCAGTATGACTGGCTCAAGTTTGGTCCTGCACTCCAGATTCCGTCCGGAGGTTCCTCCTACTTGCCGGTCACCTTCGATTCACGGGGTTTGGCCGCCGGAAACTACCAGGCAAGTCTTACTCTCCTCAGCAACGACCCGGCACGGCGCAAGCTACCGATACCCGCCACCATGACGGTATTAAGTAGTCCCAGCCTTCTGCCCAGTCATCAACAAATGAACTACGATACCACGTACGTGGGATTTCCTGTGGACAGCACGGTGGTGATCCGGAATGCGGGCGTTGCCGCGCTAAATGTCACCTCCGTTGTAACTACCGGCGCGGGCTTCTCCGCGACACCGACTTCCTTTTCTGTTGCTCCCGGGTCGTCTCAACTCGTGCAGGTCCGCTTCTCACCCTCGGTGTTGGGTGCGGCCTCCGGCACGCTCCGACTGACATCCAACGATCCCGATGACCCCGTAGTTACCGTAGGGCTTACCGCACGCGTCAACCCTGCGCCCGGACTCGACGTAACGCCCAACGAATGGACCGTGAACCTCGATGCCGGCGACACCACCCGCATCTCTTTGCAGGTATCCAACACCGGGGGTTCGGTCTTGCACTGGAATTCCCGCGTGAGGCTTTCCACGGTACCGGGTAATCCCGGCGGGCGACAAACGTTATTCGAGGCACCAAAACAAATGGCCACTGGCGAGTTTACTTTGAAAGCTCCCAGCCCAACATCACTCAGCGCACTAACCGTTGATCCTCAGACCGGGAAAGTCTATGGCAAATCGGCGACTACAGGCTCCCTCTACCGGTATACTCCCGAAACCAATAACTGGGAGACCTTACCTTCCGCGCCAGTGGCCGGAGGCCAGGCGGCCTTCTTTGTGGACAACAAGGTTTACGTCTGGTGGCCCGGGACTTTCTATGTTTTCGATATCAGCTCCAACACGTGGAGTCGGGTGGATCCCGGGAGCACCACGACGGCTGTCACCAGCGATTCCCGGTATTTCTACTTTGCCGGAAGTAACATGTTTGGCAGGTATGACCCGAGGGCGGACACGACCATACGGCTGAGGAGTCTTCCTTTTTCGCTCCAATCCGATGGTGGAACGCTGGCCTACGCCAATGGCGTGATCTACGCCAAGCAGGGGAATGCGTTCACCGGAAATGGGAATACCGCATTTGCCCGCTACTTCCTGGCCGCCGATGAATGGGAATATGCTCCGGAGATGCCGGGAAGAGCGTCGCTCGGAAATGCGTTTGATACCGGCAGCCGTCAGTACTACGCGGTAAGCGGTTCTGAGTTAAAGATCTTCGATGTAATCACGGAGACCTGGGCAACGAAAACGGTCCCGCTGTTTACCCCTTCGGATGCGATCACCTTTGTGGGCAACGATGGCATCAGCGGCATCTATTTTTCACAACAGCAAGGCACCCAATTTGGCCGACTCGAGACACCCGGTTCGCCGCCGTGGTTAATGCTCAACAACACACAAGGATCGCTGGCTGCTCCCTCGTCAACAACGTTGGATGTTTCCGTAAGCGCGCGCGGTCTTTTTGCAGGGCAATACTCCGGCTTCGTGGATATCGAGAGTGCCAGGCCTCCCATGACCCGAACCGTTCCTGTTGTGCTCAATGTCACCGGTGCCCCGGATATCGACGTGAATACGCTATCCGGAAACGTCGGACCCGTGTACATCGGCAAAGGACGCGGACTCCAGATCCAAATACGCAACAAAGGCACGGCGCCCATGGAGGTTACTGAAGTGACATCAACAAGCCCGGAAATTGTTTTCAGCCCGGGGCCCTTCACCATCTATCCGGGCCAATTAAAGTATGCTTATGCCACGCTTGTTCCCGTTTCTCCCGGGCCCAAGTCAGGAACAATCCGCCTGATCACCAATGATCCCAACGAGGGTATCGTTGAAATTCAACTCAGCGGTGAGGGCGTCACGCCACCCGACATTATCGTTGCTGGAGATACCCTGAGGGCAACCGTAATTTCGGGTGCCACCGCCTCATTTCCGGTTTGGGTATCCAACGGGGGCGGCAGTGAACTAGGCTTGCATGTGAGTGGATGGAAATTGTGGGCACGAGCCACTCCCGATTTTGCGATCATTCCGGTCGGTGATCAGAAAGAAATTGTTATCAGTCTGTCTGCCGGCTCCTTCCCTGCAGGCATCCACAAGACCCAAGTGGAGTTTTCTCATTACCTCGACTTCCCGAAATATGTCCAGGTGGAAATGACCATTCTGCCGGCGCCGAACATCACCCTCCCCACAGACCCGCTGGATTTCGGAAACCGATATACGGGCCTGACGTACGATACGACCCTGGTGATCAGCAACACAGGGATTCTGCCGCTTGAGGTTCATTCCATTCAGTCCAGCCTCACGACTTTCCAGATTCTTGATCCGGTTCCCATTTCGATTGTTCCGGGATCCAGCAAGACGATCAGCATCCGATTCGCCCCCGATGCACCGGGGACACAAACAGACACGCTCCATATTCTTTCCAATGATCCCGACGAACCGTTGCGGACCGTTGCCCTCCGCGGAACTTCAGGCTGGCCGCCAATCCTGCGAACGGACCAAACATCGATTGACACCGTTGCACTGTACCAGTCGGACGTCAACTATAGACTCACCATTCACAATTCAGGGCTGTCAGAATTACGGTGGACCGCACAAGCAAACATTGCTCCTCCTTCTGCACCCGGGTGGGGTGTGGCCGATCGGGCGTCCAGCCCGGGCTCAATGAGTTTCCTGGTTTACTATAACAACTCCCTCTATGCCCAGCAAAGAGGGAGCACGAATCTTTATCGCATCTGGGTGGGGGCTGGTGCCTGGGAACTGATCTCCAGCAATGCCCCGTTCAGCTCCGAAAGCGCCGGAGCCGCCGTCATCAATGACAAGCTTTATGTATCCTACCTGGATGCTGACACCACTATCGGAGTATATTCCTTTATGACCAATTCCTGGAGCAGCCTGCCGAACGGCCTTGGTTCCGGAACCGCCAACCTGGCGACCGACGGCACCTTGCTCTATGTAGCCGGCGGTGGGCATTTCAGGGTGTATCACCCTGAAGAGGAGACATGGACCGAACTTCCCCTTCCCGAATTCGTCCTCAGCGGACGAGGGGGCCTTTCCTTCCTCGAAGGGAACATCTATGTCCATGAGGGCCGCGGCTTCACTCGGTTTGCCCGGTTCAATGTTGCCGCCGCCCGCTGGGAAAACCTCGCTCCGCTGCCCGAAGGGGCGGTCATCGGGAGCACCATTGACCCGGTCCGAAAGAGATACTACACCTATGGTTCTCATGGCGGAAGAAACATTTATGAGTACGACATCGCCACCAATCAATGGAACGCATGGACCACGCGCTTCCCGCTGGACGATGGCGGACTGGCCTATGCCCCGCAAACCTATAACCGTGGCGTTTACTTTATCCAGGGTAAACCCGGAAACCGATTTGCCCTATTTGACGCCAATGACTTCCTCACCTGGATCCGCCTCTCACCGCTGAGCGGAATTATCCCTGCCGGCGGCAGTCAGACCATTGGCCTGAACCTTGATGCACGCGGAAAAGCGGTGGGTACTTACCAGGGCTTCCTGCAACTTACCACCAATGATCCATTGGCCGCGGAAACCATCACCCCGGTGACGATGCGGGTTGAATACCGCGGTCCGCGACTGAGCATCGCCTATCAGATTGTTGAGGCCTACACTGTCAAGCCCGCCATTCAAAAAGATACCCTTGTCATGGAAAACACCGGGCAGCAAACGCTGCATTGGTCGTTTGCTGATGACTTCCCGGCATGGTTAAGGGCATCGTCGATGGCCGACTCCATTCCCGCTGCGAGTTCGTCTGAAGTCGTTTTCACTTTTGACCCGGCCAGCCTGCCTGGAAGTGCATCTGCCCGGAGCCATCAGGTCAACATCCGAACCAATGACCAAATGGTGCCCAACACTACCGCGGCAGCGGTACTGCATATCCGGGCCAATACCGCACCCATGGTGATCAATAATTTCCGAGACCTGCGAATGAACCTTACGGATGCTGCGCTTCCCGTGTCGTTACTGAACAAGTTCTCCGATGCCGAACAAGACAGGATCTCCTTGGTGGCCATTTCACGCGACACCACCGTGGCGCGAGTCCTGCGGATTTCCCCGGACACCATCACAGTTGAACCGCGGAAAGCCGGATTTACCGCGGTGCGAGTAATTGCTACGGATGAATACAACGCTTCACAGGAAACCAGTTTCACGGTGGCAGTGGTGGACCCAGTGAGTGCCGTTGAACCGGAATCTCACTCCATTCTTGCTTACCCTAATCCCTTCCGTACACAAACCGTGATCCGCTTTACCATGAACGAACCTGGGGAAGTGGCCGTCGTTCTCCAGGATGTGATGGGAAGAACGGTATCCACCACGCGTGTCCATGTGGCATCCGGGGAGTCCACGATAGAGATCAATGGAGAGAAGCTGGCGCCCGGATTGTATATCATGAAACTGGAAAAGGAGAAACAAGTGGTTGGTTCACTTCGCCTCGTCCGGATACAGGAATGAATTAAAATGAAAACGCCCCGGGTTCCCGAGGCGTTTTCATTTTCTATCTGCGACTAGCCACTAGTTGATCGTGATCTCTCCCAGGTCGTTCGTCACACCCAGCGTAACCGTTACATTATCCACCTGCTTCGGCGTATAGCCTGGTTTGGGATCGAACGTAACCTTGTAGGTTCCCGGGGGAATCGCGCGGAGAAGGAAGAATCCCAGCGAGTCGCTGTATGCCGTGGCCACGGTATCTGTTCCGGCCAGGGCAAACACGGCAGGATAGGAATCCACCGGGGTGACCTTGCCTTTGATGGCGCCGCTGGTGGCCTCGGTAATGGCCCGGATGACCGGTTTCAGTTTATAGCCCCCGTTGCCGTTCAGGGAAACAGACCGGGCGGCGTCAAAGTCAAGCGTAATGACGTAGGTGATTCCCGGCGACATCTGGGTCTGGACGTTGAGTTTCAGGCCCGACTGCTGGGCGCTGGGGGTTTCCAGGACATAAACGTTCCCGTCAACCTTTACCGAGTTGTTGGTTCCCAGGATCAGTCGAATCTGCGAAATCCGGCCTGAAGGGAGATCGGCTGTTCCCAGGAGAGTGTCCAGCCCGTTGGTGAGCGTGAGAATATTGTAGACGCCCTCCTTCACATCCAGCGACACCCAGCCTGAATTCTGATTGCCTTCCGACCGGTGGATCTGAACACCCTGGACATCAATATTTACTTCCTCATAATCGCCGGGCGAGTCGGTCAGCCTGACTTCCAGGCGGCTCCGGGATTCATCGGTGCTGCACGCCAGCCACACGAAAGACAACAGCAAGAAACCTAAAACTCTATTCATAAACGGTGTTTTTACAGGATTTGGACTACTTCTTACCTCAGGGGGTTTAATCGGATGCAAAGTTACTTTGGAAATCACCAGGATGTCGACGATCAGGGTCATGAAAATAAAACCCGTCGAAAATTTCGACACTCTGCCGAACTAGGAAATTCTCTGCCGGATGGCTTCGCCTACGTAGTGAAGCGCGCCGATCATCTTCCCTGGCGCGCGGACTACCGCCCTGTTCTGGGACCTCGACCGGGGCCTTGATGCCATGGGTGGAATAACAGGGCTTCGCGGGCATCAGGTTGGTTATTCAAGCACCAGACGTGGGTCTTCCCCAACGAGGTATTTAGAGAAAGGCGGCCATACTTTCTGCCGTTGATGACTTCCAGTCTGGTGATCCAGGATTCGAACCAGCGGTGGTCGACAACTTCGTTCTTGAAGGAGGATCTGAAAACTTTCGTACCCATAATGCCTAGTCGGGAATTCGCTCGAGTGTCAATGCTCCATCCTGACCGGGTGTTCCGGGATTCCCGCGGGGTCCGCTGGGCGCCGCCGGACAGGTGCCACAAACCAATTGTCTGCCGGTGCCATCCGTCTTGATAGGCTTGCCCCCCACACCCCCTTCGCCGCCCACTCCGGATCGGCCGCCCGTGTACAACAACGATATACTTCCATTTCCTTGTCCGTTGAATGAAGGTTGGAATCCGACCGTGGAATAGAAGAGCCGTAGTGAACCGCCCTTGCCTCCATGACCGCCATCGCTTCCTGGCTTTCCTCTTTCCTGGTAAGATACCCCATTGGCACCGGATGCCCCAGGGCTTCCTTTCTGTCCTGACCCGCCGCGCGTATCAATCGTCAGGCTTCCCACTTCATGAAAGACGATGACTAAAGAAAGATTCTGCCCCGCCTCACCGGACCCGCCGGGCCCTCGGCCATCGGCTCCTGCCGAAGTGATCAGGCACTTTTCGCCCACAAAGGCGTGCTCTGCGATTAATATGGATGCACTCGAAAATCGCAAGGTGGACTTGTCTTCGAGGATCAAGGTGTCTGCGTAAACAGAGTCGACCAGTGCGATCCAGGTCTCCCGCTTGGGAATCCGCAAGAGTGTGTAATGATGCTTCTCGATGGCCCGGTCCGCAGCCCCTTCACCCCCCGACGAAACCTGGGCTAACCCCGAAACTCCGGGTATCATGGCAGCCAACGTGAGCCCGAGATAGATAACGCTTTTCACGGCCATGGCCGAAGATACCAACTTTACCAAGGTATTTGCACGCGTTCGGTCAACGGGCCTCCATCAATTCACTCAGTTTCCGGGTAATCTGGCGCCGGCTGAAGGTATTTACCTCGCTTTTTCGGATTCCTGTTCCTGCCGACCATTGGCTTATGCGCTCCGCGAGAAGCCGTATAATTCCCTCGTGATTTGACGGGGCCATCATTTCACCTGCGTGCGTGGACTTCAAGATGTGCGCGGCATCTCCATCTACCGGACCCACTCCCAGGATGAAGTTTCCGCTGGCCAGGTACTCGAAAAATTTTCCCGGCAGATTCCCGGGCGCCAATGCCGTATGCGCCAGGATCAACAACTGCACGTCGGTCTCGCCATAGAGTTTCAGGAGTTCGGCATGCGGTACTGGCTCCCTGAACCGGGTGACAGAAGATAATTCCGGGTCGGACGCCACCCAGTTCTTGAATGACGCGTTGACCGAGCCTACAAACTCAACCTCCACCTGCGATTTCCACGCCGGGTTCTCGTCCAGCAACGAGCGCAAGGCCTCCATAAAGGGCCGGGGGTCGCGCAACTCATCCACCATCCCGATGTGCCGGAGGGTGAATTTCGCCGTTCGCTTCCGCTCGATGCCGCGAAAATCGTCTTCGTCAAATCCATTGGTAATCAGGTTCACCTTCCGGCCACCCAATTTCTCGAAACGGTTCACATGATAAGGTGCAATCGTAATCACGGCATCCGCCTTCTGCAGCACCTCCCGTTCCAGTTTTTGGTGCCGGCGACGGGCCCATGCCGTGAGTGACAACGTGTCCAGCAAATCCCATTCGCTCCACGGATCGCGCAAGTCGACGATCCATCGAAGCCCGGGATCAAGTTTCTTCAACTTTAATCCGATCAGGTGCATGCTATGCGGCGGTCCGGTGGTAACGAGGGTCCGTATGTCGTTCGATTTTAAGAAATCAGACAAGAACGAAACCGACGGCTTCACCCAGAACACCCGGGCATCCGGGATGAACAGGTTGCCGCGCACCCAGGAGGCTAGTCCCTGGAGCCATGTTTTTTTGCCCGTTGTGATGAGGTCGGTTTGACGAGTGGACTTGCCGGTGAGGGCAGCCGCCTTCCGAAACAACTGGTAGGGTTCCCAGATCGGAAACCGGAGTACTTCCGCTTCCGCGGGAACATCACGGAGCAAACTGTCGTCACGAATCTCAAACGACGGGTTCTCGGGCGTGAAGACATACGGCTGCCAGCCGAAGGACGGGAGGTACTTGACAAATTTCAGCCATCGCTGAACCCCGCTCCCCCCCGACGGAGGCCAATAGTACGTCACAATCAATACCTTCCTGGAGGCACCCTCTCCCGATTCTCCAGGTCCCAGGGTGTGATCGGTCTTCGTCGGTTCAGCGGGTGCAGACATGCGGTGAAGGTAACAATAGATGACCTAACGGCGTATCGGTTGACCTGCCTGGGCATTCAATGATCCGGCTTGATAGGCCAATTGGCCATTGACAAACACACGGTCAATTCCCCTGGAGTATTGGTTGGGGTTAGAAACCGTAGCCGCTCCATTGATGGTCAACGGATCAAAAACCGTGAGGTCCGCCCAGGCGCCTGACCGGAGGATTCCCCGGTCCTCCAGTACCGGGCGAAGGAGATGGCGCGGTCCTTCAGTCATCTTGCCAAGTATATTCTCCAAAGGCAGCCCGATTTTCTGCCCGTGCCTCACTGCTGTGGAGAAGCAGCCGGCACCGCGCGGATGGGAATTTGCCTGGGAAGCATACTCGATCCCGCCGTCCGACCCGATATAGCAGAATGACTCGCGCAACGCAAGGTCCACGGTTTGCTCCAGGGGCATGGTCCCTTCGGGGACAGCCACCAGTCGCTTTTGTGCCCGGTATTTTTCGAACGTTGCTTTCGTCAGCCGTTCTCCGGTCCCCACGAGCTGCAGGTCATTGTAGGTCAATCCGTAACGCCGTTGCCATCCCTCATCGAAGCGGGTGGAATGAAGGTAGGTCGCCCAATACGAATACGGATACACACAGCAGGTCATCTCCAGTCCTTCTGTCCGTGCGCGACGAAGTTTGGCAAGGGCTTCTTCCATATGAAAGGTGCCCCCGGTGGAATGCAGGTGTGAAATGTGAACCCGGGCGCCGCTGTCGCGGGCGAGGCGGATGGACTCCTCCACGCCGTCAAGTTCCTGGGCTTCGGAAGAATAACGGAGGTGAAGAAACACCGGCCGGTCATACTTCTTCGCGAGGCGGGCATAGCCAAGCACTTCCTCATACGGTGTAGGTTGGTATTCAATGCTGTGTGAAACGCCCAGCGCGCCCTCCTCCAGGCAACGCTCCACCAGGCGCAACCGATCCGACAGGCGGTTGGCTGCATACCTTACGCGCATGACGGCGGTGGAAACGCCATAGTTGATGCGGTGCGGGCGCTGGCCGAAGGCCCGGTAATATCCCGCCGCATCGGCTGAACCGCCGTGCATCTGGAGCGCCGTGGTCACTCCGTCGCTCACCTTGTACCGCTCCACGATCGAATAGGTCCGAAGGGGATCCGCGGTGTTGTCGCTGAGAATATCGATGAACCCCGGGCACACCACTTTTCCATCAAGCGGGATAATCTCCCCGGCCTGCAACGCTCCTGCCTCGGCCACCACCAGTTTTCCGGAACGGTCGATGCCGATATCGGGTGTTTTCCAGGCGCCGTCCACCGGTGCTTTCGCGCCGCGAAGGACAACCCGCAGACCAGTGTCTTGTGCCCAACCGACCCGGGTCAGTCCGCCCGCCGCCACCAAGGCCGCGGCCTGTTGAAGAAATGTCCGTCGCTTCATCATGAGTCGTCGGTTTTTTCTTCACAAAACTCCACCATGGCTTCGAATTCATCCGGATGAAACCAGCGAATTTCAGGATCGCGGCGAAACCAGGTCAGCTGCCGTTTGGCGTACCGACGGGAATTCCGTTTCAAGAGGCGAACGGCTTCTTCGCGATCATACTTGCCTTCCAGGAACCCAAAGATCTCCTGATACCCCACCGTCTGCAGGGCGGGCAAATGCCGGAGCGGGAACAGCCGGCTGGCTTCTTCAAACAGCCCGGCCGCGATCATGGCATCCATGCGCTGATCAATCCGATGGTAGAGTTCCTCCCGGTCCAGGTCAAGGCCCAGCTTAATCACGTTGAAGGGAAGGCTCCTCTGAGTTTTTTGACGATAGGCTGAAAAGGGTTTGCCCGTGTGGCGGATTACTTCGAGCGCCCTCATCAGGCGCTGTGGATTTCGCCGGTCAACCACCTCGTAATAGTCCGGGTCTTTTGCCTCCAGTTCCTTCTGCAGTCCTTCCAGGCCCTGGTCGCGGTAGTCGGCGCTCACCGCCTGTCTTACCGCCGGGGGAATATCCGGCATGTCATCGAAGCCTTCCAGCAACGCCTTAATATAGAGTCCTGAACCACCACAGAGCACCGCATGGCGATGGGCCTCAAACAGGCTGTTGATGACCTTCAGGGCCTCTTCGCCGTATTGGCCGGCATCGAAGGCTTCGGTGATCGACAGGGTATCGATAAAATGATGCCGCACTTTGGCCCGGTCTGCGGGTGAAGGTTTGGCGGTGCCGATCTCCATTTCGCGGAAAACCTGCCTGGAGTCCGCCGAAACCACCTCGGTATGGAAATGGCTCGCGAGCCGGATCGCCACGGCGGTCTTTCCGACGGCGGTGGGGCCCACGAGGACCAGGAGAGTGCGAGGTTGCATGCGTGCCACGAATTTACAATCCCTTCATGAGAGCCACGGTACTTTTTTATAGATTGCAGCTGCAATTCGCCACTACGAATGATTAAGTATACCCATCAGTACCTGGTCAAACTGGAAGAGATGCTGGCCGAGTCCGACTATTTCCTTCGCTACGAGAAGGGAAACTTCAAGTCCGGCTACTGCCTGCTCCGCGACCAAAAAATCATGATCGTCAACAAGTTCTTCACCACCGAGGGGAAAATCAACGTCCTGCTGGAAATCCTGAAAAACGTAACCCTCGACACCACGAAGTTCAGTGAGAAGAGCAAGAAACTTTACGAAGAACTCCAGCAGGAAGAAGTGAGTTCAAATTCTTGAAAATCACCCTCCTTGGCACCGGCACCTCCCAGGGCGTACCCGTCATCGGGTGCGGGTGCGAAGTCTGTCGGTCGCTCGACTACCGTGACAAACGTCTACGCACCTCGGTACATCTCGCCGTCGGCGCCCAAAGCCTGATCATCGACACGGGTCCGGATTTCCGCCAGCAGATGCTTCGCGAAGACATCCGTCGTCTTGATGCGGTGATCTTTACACACAGCCATAAAGATCACACGGCTGGCCTTGACGACGTTCGCGCCTACAACTTCCTGCAGAAGATGGACATGCCGGTGTATGGCCACGCCTACGTCCTGCAGCAGCTAACGAGCGAATATGCCTATGCCTTCGGGCCGCACCGCTATCCCGGAATCCCTCAGTTGAAACTTCATGCCATCACCGACGAGCCTTTTGTCGTCGGCGATACCACCATCACGCCGCTTCCCGTTATGCACCTGAATATGCCCGTGTATGGCTTCCGGGTGAAAGATTTCAGCTACATCACGGATGCCAACGCCGTTAGCGACATGGCCCTGGATCGCCTGCGCGGAACCCGCGTGCTGGTCCTCAATGCGCTCCAGCGCGAAAAGCATGTCTCCCACTTCAACCTCGAGGAGGCCTTGATGATGGCGGCCCGCATCGGCGCCGAAAAAACCTACCTCACCCACATCAGCCACAAAATGGGATTGCATAAAGAGGTAGAGAAAGAACTTCCCGCGGGCGTGGCGCTGGCTTACGACGGGCTGTCATTTACCCTTTAGCACGGAGGCCGTGCACAATAATTACTACTTCCTGCGCCAACTGGCCGCTCGCCTGGAGTCAGCCCTGAACGGATTCACCCTGGTTTCATCCTTCAGCCAGGAGAAAGACGAGCTCGTGATTGAGTTCAACAATGGCGCACGGTCGTTCTTCATCAAGGCCAGCTTCCGCCCGGAACTGCAATGCCTGTCTTTCCCGGCCACTTACCACCGCGCCCGCAAGAACAGCGTCGACCTGTTCCCGGAAGTCCTCATGAGAAAGGTCGAAGGCATCCGCACCTTCTCCAATGAACGGTCCCTGGGGCTGCAACTCAGTGACGGATGGCTCCTTATCTTCAAGATGCACGGCAAGCAAGGCAACGTACTCCTCGCGCAGGGGGATCAGGTCCATGGCGTGTTTCGTCACAACTTCCCCGCAGATCGCACGCTCCGCCCCTCCAGCCTGGATCGGGAGATCCAGTGGAACATGAACGATCTTCCGGATAACCCGGAGGCATGGAAACAACGGTTTGTGACCTTTGGCAAACCGGTTTGGGACTACCTGGATGAAAAGGGCTTTGACGGGAGTCCTGCTTCGGCGAAGGAACAGCTGGTTATCCAGGTCAGGGCGCTGCTGGAAAATCCTTCCTACTATGTCGTGGAATCCGGAGACACCCTCCGGCTCAGCCTGCTCCCTGTTTCCAACGGCGCCCGGTCATTCCATGATCCCCTGGAGGCAGCCAACGCATTCTTTCAGCGCTACCACTTCCGCCATTCTTTTGCGCGTGAGAAAGAGACCCTGATGTCTTCGCTTCGTGGCCGGATCAGGCAAAGCCAGACCTTCATCGCCAATACCCAACGACGTCTCTCCGAGCTGTTGGCCGACAACCATTACACCCGGTGGGCGGATCTGATCATGGCCAACCTCCATCGCCTGAACACGGGGATGACGGAAGCCTCGCTCGAAGATTTCCAGGAGCCCGGGACGCTTGTGGTCGTCAAACTTCGCAAGGAGTTGACTCCCCAAAAGAACGCAGAAGTATATTACCGCAAAGCCAAGAACCAGTCCGTTGAACGAGACAATCTCTCCCAATCCCTGAAGCAAAAGCAGGCGGAGTTGGCCGGACTCCTGCAGCGTGAAGCGGCGGTAGCTTCCTGCGCTGACCGGGAGTCGCTAACGCCGTTGGTTGAGGCTATCGGCTCACCGGCCAAAGAAAAAGCGAAGCGGGAGGCACTTCCTTACCGATCCTATGAAGTGAGTGGCTTTACTATCCTAGTCGGCAAGAATGCCGCGGCCAACGATGAGCTGACGCTTCGTCACACCTACAAGGAGGATCTCTGGCTTCACGCCCGCGACGTGGCGGGTTCGCATGTGGTGATCAAGCACCAGGCGGGAAAGACATTCCCGAAAAACGTTATCGACTCGGCGGCTTCCCTGGCGGCCTGGCACTCGCGCCGAAAGAACGAATCGCTGTGCCCGGTAAGCGTCACGCCGGTCAAATATGTTCGCAAGCGAAAGGGAGATCCCCCGGGAACGGTAGTCCTTCAGCAGGAAAAAGTAGTGCTCGTCCCCCCGCGTTCGCCGGAAGAGTTTGCAACGAAGTCTTAGCTGACCATGTGCACCTTCATCATGTTGGTGCGGTTGCGTTCATGGATGGGCATGGACGCCAGGATAATGAAGACATCGCCCGACTTGACATGGCCGTCACGCTTCAGGATATCTTCCACATCGGCGATGGTTTCGTCGGTGGAATTCTGCTTTTCGTAATAATAGGCACGCGTAGCCCACACCAGGTTCATCGTATTCAATATGCCCTGGTTGCTGGTGAAGACGAAGATGTTCGTGTTGGGCCGGTGTGAGGATGATTTCAGGGCCGAGTAACCGCTGGCGGACATCCCTACGATGGCTTTGGCATTAATCTCTTTGGCCAGTTTGCAGGCCGCCAGTACCAAACTGTCGTTTACATAAATGGGCGAGTGCGGATCTACCTCGCGAAAGCGGTAATAGACGTTGGCCTGCTTCTCCACGGAATTGATGGTGCGCACCATGCTTCGTATCACCTCGATCGGGTAGCGTCCGGCGGCCGTCTCGGCGCTCAGCATGAGCGCGTCGGCACCGTCCATCACGGCATTGGCGACGTCGTTGGTTTCCGCCCGGGTGGGTCGGGGGTTTTCGATCATACTCTCCATCATCTGGGTAGCGACGATCACCGGTTTCGCCAGGCGGTTGCACTTCTCCACGAGCATCTTCTGCACCATGGGTACCTCTTCCAGCCAGATTTCCACCCCCAGGTCGCCACGGGCCACCATCACGCCGTCGGTAGCACCGAGAACGGCGTCGATGTTCTCCAGGGCTTCCGGCTTTTCGATCTTGGCGATGATCTTGGTCGGGGCCTTATGTTCCTCGATGATCGCACGGAGGATATCAATATCCTTTGCTTTTCGCACAAAACTGAGCGCCACCCAGTCGATGCGATTGCGTAATCCGAATTCCAGGTCTTCCCGGTCCTTCTCGGTAAGCGACGGGGCGCTCACCCGCGAGTGCGGAAGGTTGATGCCTTTGCGCGACTTGAGCGGACCGCCGTAAACCACTTCACATACCACGTCGATGTCGCGCACTTCCGTCACCTTCAGCTCGATCTTCCCGTCATCAATCAGGATCATGTCTCCCGCTTTCACGTCGTTGGGCAGGTTCTTGTAGCTGGTGCTGACGATTTCATGGTCGCCGAGCAGTTCACGGGTGGTGATAGTCAGGGAGGCGCGGGGCTGTAGGACCGTGCCTTCCTTCACCTCGTTGACGCGAATCTTGGGGCCTTGCAGGTCCTGGAGCAGCGCGATATGCGTGCCCATTTCCTCATTGATTTCACGGACAAAGTCGATGACTTTCTGGTGATCGGCGTGGGAACCGTGGGAGAAGTTGAGGCGAAAAACATCGACGCCCTCTTTGGCCAGGGCCCGCAGCATCTCCTTGGTGTTGGATGCCGGGCCAACGGTGGCCACGATCTTCGTCTTGTTGTAAGAAATTTTTTCCATGGGGATAAGCGAAGACGCCTGCCGGCGCTAAAAGATGAAGTTTTCCTTCGATTTCAAGGCCGACAAAGGTATCAAAGCAGCCCATTCCACGGAAGGAACCTTTCGCAAGTATTCCTGCAATCGATTGCCTGAAAGGCTTTCCTCGCTTTGCGTCATCAGGATGTAGTCAAAATGAGGAAATTCGGGTAATAGCTCAGGCGCCTGGTTGGACGGCTTATTGCGAAAGAGATGCAGCGCGTTGAGCGGGCTGCGCCATGAAAAGTGATCATACCAGGCCGACCCTTTGCTGAGCGGAACCTCGTAGTCGGGCTGCCTGACCAATCGCGTGTGCATCCCTTGGTTGAGGTGCCAGGCCAGTTTATACCCCTTCAACGAGGTGCGTATGCCTACCAATTCAAAATCGTAGGAGTACTCAATTTCAAGCTTGTTTTTCCTGATTTTGGCAGGCATGGGAGGATTCTTCCTATAACGTAAAAAGTTTGATTTTATGACCCCAAATCTCTTACTTTGCGCAGATTTTTAAAATCTTAAACCTTACAATCATGTCGGACATCGCACAAAAAGTTAAGCAAATCATCATCGACAAGCTGGGCGTGGAAGAGTCGGAAGTTACTCCTGAGGCAAGTTTCACCAACGATCTCGGAGCGGACTCCCTGGACACCGTCGAGCTGATTATGGAGTTCGAGAAGGAGTTTAACATTTCGATTCCGGACGATCAGGCTGAAAATATCGCTACCGTAGGTCAGGCTATTGCCTACCTCGAGCAGAACGCGAAGAAATAGTCAGGACCTCTCCTGATTCTTACATCTTATGAATTTGAAACGGGTAGTCATTACGGGGATTGGTGCACTCACGCCGATCGGCAACACCCTTCCAGAATACTGGGAAGGACTGAAAGCCGGCAAAAGCGGGGCGGCACCCATTACCCATTTTGATGCCAGCCTCTTCAAGACGCGCTTTGCGTGCGAGGTGAAGGGGTTTGATCCCACCAAATTCATGGATCGGAAAGAGTCCCGTAAACTGGATCCGGCTACCCAGTACGCCCTGGTGGCCGCCGACGAAGCCATCATTCACTCCGGTCTCCCGCTTGACAAGGTCAACCCCGACCGTGTGGGTGTGATCTGGGGTTCCGGCATCGGTGGCCTTCTCACCTTCCAGGAAGAAGTGAAGTCTTTCGCCAAAGGCGATGGCACTCCCCGATTCAATCCTTTCTTCATTCCCAAGATGATTCCGGACATCAGCGCCGGGCACATCTCCATTAAGTACGGGTTCCGCGGTCCGAACTATGCCGTGGTCTCCGCTTGCGCCACGTCGACGCATGCCATCTACGACGCCTACACGCACCTGCGCCTCGGAAAAGCCGACGTCTTCGTCACCGGCGGATCAGAAGCGGCAGTCTGCGAGGCGGGCGTGGGCGGATTCAACGCGATGAAGGCCTTGTCGGAACGCAACGACTCCCCGGAAACGGCATCCCGCCCTTACGACAAAGACCGCGACGGTTTCGTTCTCGGCGAAGGAGCCGGCGCGCTGATCCTGGAAGAGTACGAACATGCCAAAGCCCGCGGCGCCAAAATCTACGGCGAGATCGTCGGCGGAGGGATGTCGGGCGATGCCTACCACATCACCGCCCCGCACCCGGAAGGCGCTGGAATCACGAAGGTGATGCAGTATGCCCTCGATGATGCCGGCCTGCAGGCTTCCGACATCGACTACATCAACACCCACGGTACCTCCACCCCGCTCGGAGATATCGGGGAGATCAAAGCCATCCAGCAGGTGTTCGGCGCCCACGCCGCCAAACTCAACATCAGCTCCACCAAGTCCATGACAGGCCACCTGCTTGGCGCCGCCGGAGCCATTGAAGCGATCGCCTGCCTCCTCGCCATCAACGAAGGGATCGTGCCACCCACCATCAACCACTTCACGGACGACGAAGGCCTGGACCCTTCCCTCAACCTCACCTTCAACAAAGCCCAAAAGCGCAGCGTCAATATTGCCCTGAGCAACACGTTCGGATTTGGCGGCCATAACGCCTCGATCATCATCAAGAAACATTCGTAAGACACCGCGTGTGGAACTTACTGAAATTCCCGGGGCTTAGTTCAAAACGAGAAGAGCGAAAACTGATTACGGCCATCCAGACCATCACGGGTTTTACGCCCTCCAACCTGTCGCTCTACAAACTCGCCATTCTCCACACCAGCAAAGGCAAAGAGACCAACGGATTCCGGGAGTCGAACGAACGACTCGAATACCTCGGCGACGCCATCCTTGGCGCGGCTGTGGCCGACTACCTCTTCAAGAAGTACCCGTTCAAGGACGAAGGATTTCTGACCGAGATCCGCTCCCGGATCGTCAACCGTGATTCGCTGAACCTACTCGCCCGCAAGATCGGCATCAACCATATCGTTCAGTATGACCACAAGAATGCTCAACTCCAGCGCGTGGTCCTCGGCAATACGCTGGAAGCCATCGTAGGGGCCGTCTACCTCGACAAGGGATACCTGAGGTGCAAGAAGTTCGTCATCGACAAGCTGGTCCAGCCCTACTTCGACCTGGACGTGGTGGTTCAAACGAACCTCAATTACAAAAGCAAAATCATTGAATGGACCCAGCGCAACGGGAAGTCGGTGCGGTTTGAATTGATGGAGATCAAGAAAGAACGCAACCAAAAAGAATTTTCCGTACAGGTCTTTGTGGCGGAGGAACCGATGGGCATCGGTTTTGGTTTTACCAAGAAGCGGGCGGAGCAGGATGCCGCGTTGAAGACCTGCCAGCTTCTGAACCTCGAGTAGCCCCATGACCCGACTGACTCTTGCCGGTGCCACCCTCAACCAGATCCCGCTGGACTGGAACAACAATCTCACGAATATCCGCGAGGCCATCCGCGAAGCCCGCCGGCAGGGTGCATCCATTCTTTGCCTTCCGGAACTCTGCATCACGGGGTACGGCTGCGAAGACGCCTTCCTCAGCGATTGGGTGAGTGCCAAAGCCTGGGAAAAGCTGAAGACTCTAGTCCCGGAATGCGATCAAATCGTCGCCTGCATCGGCCTGCCTGTGCGCATCCTCGGAAGAACGTACAACGGGGTGTGCGTCATCAAAGACAAGGAGATCCTCGGCATTACCCTGAAGCAGAACCTGGCCAATGAAGGCGTGCACTATGAACCCCGCTGGTTTTTCGCCTGGACACCGGAAAAAGTCATCGACCTGACCATCGGTCACGACATCGTCCAGGCCGGCGACCTGGTGTATGAATCCAATGGCATCCGGTTTGGTTTTGAAATCTGCGAGGATGCCTGGAGCAAAAACCGCCCGGGATACCGCCTGAAGAAACGAGGCGTCGACCTGATCATGAATCCCAGCGCCAGCCACTTCGCCCTGGGGAAAAGCACGTCCCGCGAAAAGGAAGTCGTGATCGACGGATCTTCCTCCTTCGATTGCCTCTACCTGTTTGTCAACCACCTCGGCAACGAGGCCGGCCGGATGATCTATGACGGCGACATTGTCTTCGGCCAGCAGGGAGAACTCCTGGCCGTCAATACACGGCTCTCCTTCAGGCCCTGGAATTTGCTCACCCTCACGGTGGACACCGCCGGGAAAGAATATTCCGAGCGGAAGCCAATGACCGACAGCCGTGAACGCAACGAGGAGTTTGCGCGGGCCGCGTCGCTGGCGCTTTTTGACTACCTGCGCAAGAGCCGCGCGCAAGGATTTGTACTCAGCCTGAGCGGAGGCGCCGATTCGTCGGCGTGCGCGGTACTCGTGGCTGAAATGGTCCGACGCGCTTCGGGCGAGTTGGGGTGGCCGGCTTTCTGGCGGCAGCTTGGTCATAAGCCTGAACAATGCCCGACCAACCTGAAGGACGCCGTGGCCCTGCTCCTGACCTGCGCCTATCAATCGACGAGGAACTCCACGGCAGACACGCTCGAAGCTGCGCAGCTCCTGGCCCAGTCCATCGGCGCCGTGTTTCACCAGTGGTCGGTGGATGAAGAGACTTCGAGTTATACGTCCAAGCTGGAAAAGGTCCTGGGCAGAACGCTGACCTGGGAAGCAGACGACATTGCCCTGCAAAATATCCAGGCCCGTTCACGTGCTCCCATCATCTGGATGCTGGCCAATCTCAAGCGATCGTTGCTGCTCACCACGTCCAACCGCAGTGAAGGAGACGTCGGCTACGCGACCATGGACGGAGACACCAGTGGTTCCCTGGCGCCTCTCGCCGGCATCGACAAGCCGTTCATCCTGCAATGGCTCAGCTGGGCAGAAACCCAGCTCGGTTACACCGGATTAAAAACAGTAAACCGTCTTACGCCCACGGCCGAACTGAGACCGGCCGACCGTGCCCAATCAGATGAAAAGGACCTGATGCCTTATCCTGTTTTGGTTGCGATCGAACGCCAGGCTATTTTTCAACGCCGGCCTCCTGCCGAAGTGTTTGACCGGCTCAAGGGGCAGTACGACCCAGACCAGTTGAAAGGGTGGATTCGCACGTTCTTCCGTCTTTGGTCGACCAACCAATGGAAACGGGAGCGCCTGGCCCCCTCGTTTCACTTCGACGACTTCAACGTCGATCCACGCAGCTGGTGCCGGTTCCCCATCCTTTCGGGGGGATTCCGGGAGGAGCTCGACAGCCTCTGACGGGCTTGCCTGAGGCCAATTTCGGCCTATCTTTGCGGCTTGTTAAATGTCTTGAAGCCGGATGAATACGTTGATTTACATGGTCTGGAGCGGAAGCCCTGAGCTTTTTTCTTTCGACTCGCCAATGGGCGAGATCTCCCTGCGCTGGTATGGAATTCTCTTTGCCCTTGGATTCCTGATCAGCCAGCAACTGCTCTATTATATCCACAAGAAGGAGGGCAAACCAGAGTCTGATGTCGAAACCCTGACCATCTACATGATCGTGGCCACCATCCTGGGCGCGCGCCTGGGCCACGTGATTTTTTACCAGCCTGAAATTATCTGGGAAGATCCGCTGGGTATCCTTCTCCCCTTCGAGTTCACGCCCGAGTTCCGGTTCACCGGCCTGCAGGGCCTGGCCAGTCACGGCGCAGCCATCGGTATTCTTTTCGCCCTGTGGTTGTACTCCCGCAAGAATAAGCCGGGGCAAAACTACCTGCAGGTACTTGACCGGATTGTCATCCTGGTGGCGCTGACCGGTGCCCTGATCCGGTTCGGCAACTTCTTCAATTCGGAAATCCTTGGCAAGCCGACCAGCATGCCCACGGGCATGGTTTTCGCCGCGCAGGCAGAACGCCTTCTCCTGGGCGATGTGACACGGCCCTCCAACCCCGTGAAGGCGGTAAGCATCAAGCCAGACCTTGAAGCGCTCGATACCATCCCGGGCAAGCGTCCGTTGCAGATCCTGGTGCTTTTCCGGCCCGGGTTCTCCGAACAGGAAGCCAATTACTATATCAATGGTGAGTTGCAGGAACGTCTCTTCTACGCCGGCGAATCGGTGCAGCCACCCAACGGCCTGGGGCTGAGGTTTAGCATGGTCACGGATCCCAAAGAAAACCAGGTGCTGGCGAGAATCAGTATCCTGGGAATCCAGCGGCATCCCGCACAGCTCTACGAATCGATTTCCTGCGTCCTCCTGTTCCTGCTGCTCTTTGCCATCTGGAACAAGTACAAGAACAATTTGCCGGAAGGGCGAATCTTCGGGCTTTTCCTTGTCATTCTCTGGTCGCTGCGGTTCCTGTATGAGTTCCTGAAAGAAAACCAGGTTTCCTTTGAAGACCGTTTGCCCCTCAACATGGGACAAATCCTGAGCATCCCGCTTGTCGTCATTGGCATTTTGATCCTGGCCCGCTCCTACAAAAAGCAGAACCCCACGGCGTAAAGGTCAAAGGGGAGGCCGGTGGAACGCTACGGGAAGAAACCACAAGATGAACGCGCATGCTGGGTTGGCTGATGGGTATCCTGATCGTGACGGGTGCAGAACTCGAGGTTCTGCAATCGGCCGATACCGTGGATACGCCGGAAGCCGCTAAGGCGGAGGTCGCCCCCGACACGGTTAACAACCGCGTCCTGTTGGTCGACCGTGTGCTGATTGTCGGCAACAAGGTTACGCTCCGCCGGATCATCGAACGGGAACTTACGCTGAAACCGGGAGATACCATCCGCGCCCGGACGCTTGCTCCCACACTGGAGTGGGACAAAAACAAACTCTACAACCTCCGCTTGTTCAACACCGTGTCGGTACGCGCGCTGGACATGGGCAACGATCACATCGACATCCTGGTGGAACTCACCGAACGATGGTACATCTTTCCCGTGCCCATCTTCGAACTTTCCGACCGTAACTTCAACGAGTGGTGGAACAACTACAACCACGACCTTACGCGAATCAACTACGGTATCCGCCTGTACAAATACAATTTCCGGGGACGCAACGAAACCCTCCGGCTCACGGCGCAATTCGGGTTCTACCGGAAATTCGACCTGCAATACCGGATACCGAACCTGGACCGCACCCAGAAGCATGGGTTAACCTTCAACCTCGACTTCGCCGCCCCCCGAAACCTCGCCTACCAGACCGTGGATCACAAGCTGGAGTTTCTCAGGAAAGACCGGGTCATCCGTGAATCCTTTGGCGGAGGCATTACCTATACGTACCGGAAGACTTTTTTTGAGACCCACTCCATTTCCTACAACTACCGAACCGCCCAGGTGATCGATACGGTGCTTGTCCTGAATCCAAATTACTACACCGGGGGGAAGAATACGCAGCGGTTCTCCCAGCTGTCGTACTACTTTGTATCTGAGCACCGCGACGTGGTGATGTACCCGTTGAAGGGCTACCAGTTTACGGGTTATGTCGCCAAAAGCGGACTGCTTCCCAACGACGACATCAGCCAGCTGGAGGTCAACCTTACCTACGCGTACCACGCACCGGTTGGCCAGAAGTATTTCTTCTCCAACTTCTCCTCGGTGTTCTGGAGCACACCTTATAACCAGCCCTATTCAGGCTACGACGCCCTGGGATACCGAAACCTTATCATCCGTGGATTTGAGAATTACGTCGTGGAGGGACCGACCTTCGCACTGAACAAGACCACGTTCAAGCGAAAGATCTTCGGCAAGAGCTGGACCCTCGACAATATGCCCCTCGAGCAGTTCAGCTACCTGCCGTTGGCCATCTATCTGAAGGCTTACGCGGATTTCGGTTACGTGGAAAACTATCCCTACTACAAGGAAAAAGATCTCAACCTGAGGCTATCCAACCGGTTCCTGCTCGGGGTTGGCGCCGGATTGGACATCGTGACGGCCTATGACCTGGTCATCCGACTGGAGTACACCTACACGCAGGACGACCGCGGGGGATTCTTCCTCAACGCCCGGAAGGAATTCTAATCCTTGTATTTCCACACCTTGCGCTCACCCTTCCGGGTATACGTGTACCAGGTGCCGGTACGTTTGCCCTGTTGGTAGCGGCCTTCGTACTGAAGCCGGCCCGTTTCATCGAAGAACTTCCACTCCCCGTCTTCCAGGCCATTCGCATAATGTCCTTGCTGGATCAACACTCCCGTCTCGGCGAAGACGCGCACCTCTCCTTCCGGAGATCCATAGGCATAATTCACCACCCGATCCGGCTTGCCGTTGGGATAGAAGTAGAGCCAGGTGCCATCATAGCGACTGTCTTTGTACCGTCCCTTTCGCTCCAGCTGCCCTCCCGGATGAAAATACCAGGCGGAATCCTGCAGTGCTCCTTCCGTCCAGGTCTCCCGGCTCTGCACTTTTCCATTAGGAAAGTAGGCGATCACCTGGCCGTTCAGCTTGCCGCTGGCATAATCTTCCTTTCCGCTTAAGGTCCCGTCCGGAAAGTAGAACAGCCATGTGCCTTCCTTAAGTCCTTGTTGCACCTTCCCCTTACCACGCAAAGCGCCACTCTTATAATACTCGGCGGTATCCAGCAATTGAGCAAAGCCCGGTAAGGAAACCAGTACAAAAATGATCAGGATAACTGCGGGCTTCATGGGTGTAGCGGGCGGTCTTGTGGCTGTAAACTTAGCCTCAAATCATCAAGCATGCACCGGTTGATATTCATCCTCCTCCTAATTAATTCTCCCTCCGTCGCTCAAAGCGTATCCACACGCTTGGGCGCCCGGGCTGCCGGGATGGGAAATGCGGCATTTACCCTCACGGATCCCTCCTCCCTCTTTCATAACGTCGCCTCGCTGGGTTTCCTGACCGATCCCTCCGTCTTTTTCAGTTACGAAATTCTGCCGGCGCTGCCAGGCGCTGATCGGCGGGCCGCCGCCGTCAATTGGCCATTGTCTTTCGGCACGTTGGCCGCCGGTGCTTTCCGGTTCGGCGACGACCTGTACAGCGAACAGTTTCTGACAGCCGGGTTCAGTCACCGGATTGACCACACGGCCCTTGGAATCAAAACCAACTTTCTCCAATATCGGGCCGACGGGTTTGGCCCGCAAACCGCCCTCACGATTGATGTCGCCGGGCTGACCCAACTCACGCCGGCGTGGACCATTGGTGCAGGAATTTTTAACGTGGGACAAGCCGGGTTGACACCGGAAGACCCGTTACCCGTGGTCTTCGTGGCGGCCACCAGCTGGAAATCACCGGAAGGAGCTATGCTCGTGGCCGAGGCGGAAAAGCAACTGGACATGCCGCTCCAGGTGAAGGCAGGACTTGAAGTGACCCTTTTCAAGAAGATGTTTGCGCGCGCCGGGATCGGCACCAACCCCTTGATTCTCTCGGGGGGCGTGGGAGCCAAGACCACAAGGCTTCAATTTGACTTTGCTTCCTCCTATCAATCGGTGCTCGGCCTTTCCTACCAGGCCTCTGCCACTTACCGCATCCAGAAGAATAAGAAGTCATGAAAGCCTGGTTGCAACTCCTGGTGCTGTCATTTCCTTGCGCCTGCCTTGGACAGCAGGCGTCTGACCCGGGCGACATGCTTGACCGGCTGGCCGACGAACTGCTCGCCACGGCGGAAGAAGACGTAAGCTACGAAGAGCTCTACGAAACGCTTACCCACCTCCTGGCCAATCCCGCAGATATCAACAAGGTGTCGCGCGAACAACTGCGAACGGTGATGGTGCTGTCGGAGAAAGAAATCAACGAACTGATCGCCTACCGCGAAGAATTTGGCCCGCTGCTGGATGTGCTGGAACTGCAGGCCGTTCCCGGATGGACGGCCGAAACCGTCAGCCGGGTTGCCCCCTTCGTGCGCGTGATCGGCGAAGAGTCCCGGGTGAGCGGAGAGACGCTGAAACGAATCGGGCGGGAAACCAACGCGTACCTGCTCGCCCGCTACGAACGGACGCTTGAAACACGGCGCGCCTACCGCCCGGAGTCGGACTCAGCTCAGCGATATGCCGGAAGCCCGGACAAATTCTACCTGCGTTGCCGCGTGGCCCGCACGAATGAATTCAGCCTAGGGTTTACCGCCGAAAAGGATCCGGGCGAAATCATGGCATGGGACCCGACGCAGAGGCTATATGGATTTGACTTTTATTCAGGTCACCTCCAACTGCAACGACGGGGCCGGTTGGAAAACCTGGTAATCGGGGACTTCCAGTGCCAGTTTGGACAAGGCCTTCAATTGGGTAGCGCATTCGGACTAGGTAAGACCGCACAAACGATCACCGGTATCCGGCGAAGCAACCTGGGCTTCCTGCCCTACATGTCTGCCAGTGAGAGCTATTATCTGCGCGGGGTGGCGGCCAGTTTCCGCGTAACCCCGTCTGTACGGCTTCATCTGTTCGGATCGCAGAAACGGCAGGATGCCACTCTTCGTGGTGATCATTTCAGATCCATCCAGTCATCGGGACTTCATCGGACAGCCAGTGAGCGGGCTGCCCGGGGACAAATCAGTGACCGTGATATCGGCGTGGCGATACAGTTTCAAAGCCGGCGACTCGACTTTGGCATCCTGGCCACAGAAAAACGATGGAGCAAGACGCTTTCGGCCGAACCCACCGCCTACAACCAGGAGCCCTTCAGGGGTGCATCGCTGGTGAATACCGGCGCCTACCTTAATGCCAGCTGGGCCAATGTCACCTTATTCGGTGAGTTTGCGCAGACACTTACTCGAGGCAACGGTTTCACGGCCGGGATCCTGGGCAACCTCACCTCCCAACTGGAGGCGGCGTGGCTGTACCGGAATTTTCAGCGAGATTATTTCTCTTCTTATGCCAATGTGCTGAGCGAGGGTTCCACGCCACAGAATGAGCAGGGCTTCTATACGGGGATGAGATACACCTTCAGCCGGCGGCTATCGGTTTCCGGTTACTTCGATTACTTCAGGTTCCCGTGGCTACGGTACCGGGTATACCGTCCAAGCGAAGGATCAGAATGGCTCATCCGCGTGGATCTGGCACCCAGCCGAAATACCTCCTTCTACTTTCAGCTACGGGAAGAAACGAAGGCCCGAAACGTGGCGGGAGAATCCACCTTGTTTGAAACTGCCCAGGGGCAAAAGATAAACCTCTGGATAGGGGGCGAATTCATGGCGACGGCCAACGTCTCGCTGAAATCGAGGATACAAGGAAGCCGTTATTCCCTGGGGTCAACCACCACGTACGGGATGGCCATGGTCAACGAGGCTTCCTGGAAACAAGGACGATGGTCGATAGCCTTTCGTTATGCCCTGTTTGACACCGATGACTACGAAAACCGGCAGTATGTCTATGAAAGGGATGTCTGGCTGGCCACTTCGCTCCCCGCCTACGAAGGTTCAGGGTTCAGGAACTACCTATTGGTTCACTATGCGGTTTCGCGGAAAGTGGACCTTTGGTTGCGATGGGGCCGTACGACCTACACCGATCGTACCCTGATTGGCACCGGTGGCGACGAAATAACGGGAAATGCGCGAAATGATGTTAAATTTCAACTTCGAATAAGGCCTTAGCTTTTTGATATGCACGGCGCAGCCCAAGTTACCCCCGAAGTCGGCCTGGTCCTGGTCATTGGACTGGCCCTTTTCATCCTGGTCTACCGGTGGATCTTCCGGAAGCCAAATCGTTAAAAACCGCTAATTTCTTACATCCCCTTGCGCATACTGGAAAATCTCATGTAGATTAACAGGCTGGTTACGATTGGGTTAACCCGCGATCACTCTGCTCCGCTTAAAGCATTGCGTCTTATGAGAAAAATAAACCTGCTGCTCACGCTCATCCTGCTGTCTATCCTCCTGCTAACCGCCGGTTCCCTGGCCTTTGCCCAGAACACCAAGAAGACCCTGGAGCTTCCTGAATTTCATGGCATCTACGTCAATTCCGGCTACACGGTAATACTCAAGCAAACCAACAAGCAGGAAGTGGTGGTCGATGCCCTCACGGAGATTTTTGAGCTGACGGAGTTCAAAGTGGAGAATGGCATCCTGATGATCAACGTGGAGCGCAAACCGGAGACAAGCAATAAAAGCATCTGGTCCAAGATTGATGACATCAAGCTGAACCCCTCCATGAAGGTCTATATCAGCATGAAGAACGTAACTGATTTACAGGTCAACGGCGCCGGCAAGATCCAGTCGGAGAACTCGATTTCTGCCGACAAGCTGGCGCTGGCCGTCACCGGCAGCGGCACCCTCGATGTAGACATCAAGGGCAATGCGGTAACCGCCGAACAGAGCGGCTCCGGCAACCTGACGCTACGGGGATATGGCACTTCCCTGACGGCCGTGGTCAGCGGCTCGGGCAGCCTGAAAGGATTTGATTGCCCGATGGAGAGTGCCCTGGTCAAAATCAGCGGCAGCGGGTCGGCCGAACTAAACGTTAGCACCAACGCGGAGGTCACCGTGTATGGCTCTGGCTCCGTGAAGCTGAAAGGAAACACCAAAACCCTGTCTAAAAAGGTCTATGGGTCCGGCTCCGTGGAGCGGGCCTATTGATATTCCTTTTCTTTCCCTTAATTTGAACCGATGACAGTTTTCCACGCATCGGTTGTTCAAGCGGCGCCGGCACTCTTCGACAAGAAGAAGACGCTTGACAAGGTGGGGCACTACATTCAAAAAGCCAGTCAAGCGAAGCCAAAGCTCATTCTCTTTCCCGAGGTCATCCTGCCAGGATATCCTCGCGGCCTTATTTTCGGCACTGCTATCGGCGGACGGACACCCGAAGGACGGGAGATGTTTCTCCGCTACTGGGAAAACGCGATCGAGGTTCCGGGTCCCGACACCAAAAAAATCGCCGCCTGGGCAAAGTCTGCCAAAGCCTATGTGGTCGTCGGGGTTACCGAGAAGGATACGCTTAGCGACACCCTCTATTGCACCTTGTTGTATTTTTCCCCGGAGGGCCACCTGGTTCATCGTCACCGCAAAATAAAACCCACGGCAGCGGAACGGATTGTGTGGGGAGAAGGTGACGGAAGCGACTTGCTGGCACTCGACACCCCGCTGGGCAAAATCGGCGGGCTGATTTGCTGGGAAAACTACATGCCGCTGGCCCGCATGGCCCTCTACCAGCAAGGTGTCGAGATTTACCTCGCCCCGACCGCCGACTGCCGTGATAGCTGGCAGGCTACCCTTACCCACATCGCCTGTGAAGGGCGATGCTTTGTTCTCGGCTGCAACCAGTACCTGACACGCGATCACTACCCCAAGGACCTGCAAAAGAAACTCGTCCCCGACCATCCTTCCTTGCCCAGCTCGGGCGGCAGCGTCATTATCGGCCCGTTAGGGAAGGCCCTTGCCGGTCCCGTTTACGGAAAGGAAGCGATCCTGACCGCTGAAATTGACTTGCGGGAAATCATCAAGGCCAAAATGGACTTTGATGTGATCGGCCATTATGCCCGGCCCGACGTATTTGACTTCAACTGGAAGAAGAAGCCTTGAACGAGAAAGACCTCATCGTGTCGTTTTATTCGGCGTTTCAGAAACGCGATTGGAAAGGCATGCAAGATTGCTATCACGACCAGGTCGTCTTTTCCGACCCGGTTTTTCCGCATCTCGCTGGTAGCCAGGCCAAGGCCATGTGGCACATGCTGACCACCTCGGCCCGGGAATTGGACATCACATTTTCGCGGGTTGCAGCTGACTCCACCGCAGGGTCTTGTGATTGGGAGGCACGTTATCCCTTTTCCCGCACCGGCCGGCGGGTACACAACAAGATTCACGCTTCCTTTGAGTTTCGGGATGGCAGGATCATCCGGCACACCGATTCGTTTGACCTTACGCGATGGGCCGGTATGGCTTTCGGACTTTCCGGAAAACTGCTGGGCTGGACACCCTGGATGCAAAACAAGATTCGTTCGACGGCGGCCGCATCGCTGGCCCGGTTTGTCGAGACCCACCCTGAGTACGGGTCAGTAAAATAGGCCCTGGAGGCCACAAAAAGCCCCTTCTTTCCCCGAAAACCCCTGAGTAACACCCTTTTGGAAACCATAAAAAATATTTTTACCTATATTTGTCAGGTTAATTGATAATCAGTCTCTGTAGGCACATAGGTTTCCTGGTACTTCAGTTGAGATTATTGGATTAACAGAACGTTTAATTATTTAACTAATTTCAACAGTAGTACGATGAACATTTATGTAGCCAACATTCCCTGGAAGGCCACGGAAGACCAGCTGAAAGCTCACTTTGCCGCATTCGGTGAAGTAACGTCCGCGAAGATCATCATGGACAAAGTCACTCAGCGCAGCCGCGGTTTCGGTTTCGTTGAAATGGCGGATGACGGTTCTGCTCGCCAGGCCATCGCCAGTCTCAACGGTGCGGATTTCCAAGGCAAAAACCTGGTGGTCAACGAGGCTCGTCCCCGTGAAGATCGCCCCAGCTTCCGCGGTAACAACGGCGGTGGCTTCCGCCGCGGCGGTTTTGACCGCGAAGGATAATCCGACTAAACAGAACGTTTGGATATACATGCCCCGACTCACGTCGGGGCATTTTTGTTTCCAGGCTTTCGCGAATGGAAGGCTCAGCTATAGCGATTGGGATCAAACGGGGCCAAATCCACTTCAGGCTCCTTGCCTTCCACGAGGTCGCTGACCAACCGGCCGGTACCGGGACCCAGGCTCAGCCCCATCATGGCATGCCCCGAAGCGATGATCACATTATCGCGGCGTTTCAGGCGGCCGATGTAAGGCAGCCCGTCAGGAGAACAAGGTCTCAACCCATGCCACACGTCACGCGGAGACGGCATCTCCACCTTCATGTCGGGGTAATACCGGCTGATCGAATTCACAATCCCCCTCACCCGGTTCATATTGATCGTATGATTGATGCCGGAAATTTCCATCGTTCCCCCGAAGCGAAGGTTGGGACCCATGGGCGTCACCGCCACCCTCGCCTCCAGGAAAATGGTGGGAATGCGTGTGTTGCGGGGAACATCTTTCAGCAGGAAACTGTATCCCTTGCCGGCCTGCATGGGCAGCGTTACGCCCAGCGCGGTGGCAAGCCATCCGGACCAGGAGCCTGCCGCAACAACCCAGTGGTCGGCGGTGAAGACTCCGCGCGTCGTCCGGACTGATTTGATCGTATGTCCGTCACCATCGAAGGAGTGCACGTGCGTGTTGCCTTCGATGGAAACACCCGAATCACGGAGGTGCTGAAGAAGATTTTTCATCAGGGTGCCCGGCGTCAGGTGAGCGTCCCCGGGATAATAGACGCCGCCCCGCGCGCTTACCCGAACGTCGGGTTCCAGCGCCTGGATCTGCGGCAACGACAGCACACGGGCTTCGATGCCCATCTTCTCGGCCAGCTCTGCCGTCTCCTGCTCTTCCTTTTCCAGGTGCGGGTCGTGATAGAGCATGAGCAAGCCTCTCTCCTGGAAACCAAAATCAAACGGCAACGTGGCGGCCCACTCCTGGTATTGCTTCTTGCTGTAGAGGTTTAGCGCCGTCAGGGCCGGCATGCTCTTGTCGACATGACGGCTGTTGGCATGCCGGTAGAACTTCCATCCCCACCCGATCAGGTCGGCACTCAAACGCGGACGGACGTAGAAAGGGCTTTCGGAATTAAACATCCACCGGATTCCTTTCGCCACCATGCCCGGTGCGGCCAACGGGATGAAGTGACTGGGTACAATCATCCCAGCGTTTCCAAAAGAACACCCCTCCTCCAGGTTCCCCTGGTCGAGCACGCGGACAGAGTATCCCGCCTTGCGCAGGTACAGGGCCGAGCTCAAACCTACGATACCGCCGCCGATGATGATTACTTGCGCCATACCATTAGATTACCTGGAACCCGTACGCATAAGGATCATCATCGGGATCGATGGTGATCGTGTTGAGTCCGTATACCCGAGCCCAGCCTTCCACACTGGGGACAATGGCAGGCACATTACCAAGGGAAGTCACCTCCTCCACCCTTCCGATAAACTTGGAACCGATGATGCTCTCGTGAACGAATTCTTCTCCCTGCTTGATCCTTCCACGTGCATGCCACTGGGCCAGGCGGGCCGATGTTCCCGTTCCGCAAGGCGAGCGGTCGATGGCTTTGTCGCCATAGAAGACGGCGTTGCGCGCGGTGGATTGCGGATCCAGGGTTTTACCCGTCCAGAGAATATGGCTGCACTTGCTGATGGTGGGGTCCTCCGGGTGGACAAAGGAGTGGTGTTTATTGATGTCTTTCCGGAGTTCGCGGCTCCAGTTCACCAACTGGTCAGCGGTGTAATGCTCTAATCCCTTGAAATTCTCCTGCACGTCGACGATGGCGTAGAAGTTGCCTCCATACGCCACATCCAGGGTGAGTTCACCCAACACCGGACACGTGGCTTTAATGTCTTTGGCCGCCAGGAAGGCTTTCACGTTACGGATCTTCACCGACTTCACTTTCTTCCCCTCCTGTTTGTATTCGATACGCACAAGGCCGGCGGGAACTTCAAGGTTCAGAATGCCCGGGGTCTTGGGCACCACCAGTCCGTGTTCGATCGCAATGGTCACTGTCCCGATGGTACCATGGCCGCACATGGGCAAACACCCGCTCGTCTCGATGAACAATACGCCGACATCATTGGCCGGATCGGTGGGCGGGTAGAGAATGCTTCCGCTCATCATGTCATGGCCGCGGGGTTCAAACATCAGTCCTTTCCGGATCCAGTCGTACTCGCGAAGGAAATGCTGGCGCTTCTCGCTCATGTTTTTGCCTTGCAACGGAGGGCCTCCGCCCGCCACGACGCGTACGGGATTGCCACAGGTGTGCGCGTCGATACAGAAGAATGTCTTTGAAACTGCCATGGCCATCTTATTTCGTCCACGAATTGTTAACCAGGCGCCAGATGCCCAGGGGATTCTGGTTCTGCAACTCCGGGGGCAGCAGATCATGCGGGAAGTTCTGGTAGCTCACCGGGCGAACCCAGCGCTTGGCCGCATCGATGCCCACGGAGGTGAACCGGGAATCCGTGGTAGCCGGAAACGGGCCGCCATGATGCATCGACGGGCAGACTTCGACGCCGGTAGGCACACCGTTGATGATCACGCGGCCGACGCGGTCGGAAACCAGTCTAATGAAGTCCGCATACTCCTTCAACTCGTCTTCTTCGCCAATGATCGTGGCTGTCAGCTGGCCGGGGATGGCATCCAGCGCTTTAAAAAGCTCTTCCCGTGTGCGGGCAACCACTAACAGCGAATACGGGCCGAACACTTCTTCCACGAGCGCCGGGTTAACCAGGAAGTTTTCCGCCTGTACGGATGCCACCGTCGGGATGCCCTGGTTGGTCTGGGCCGGTGTTGCTGATTCAGCTATGAGTGTGACTCCCTTTTCTTTCAGGGCTTTTCCCCTGTTCTTCACAAAGTTCTCGGCGATGCCCGGGTGGAGCATGGTGGCCGGAGCCACTTCCCGAATCTTGCCGGCGAGCTGTTGGGTGAAACTCTTCAACTCGGGAGTTTCCATGGAAAGCAACAAACCCGGATTGGTACAGAATTGTCCAACGCCTTGCGTGATGGAAGCGGCATACAGCTCGGCCACCTTTTCCGACCGCGCCTTCAATGCGCCCGGAAGGATAAATACCGGGTTGATCGATCCCATCTCGGCAAAAACAGGAATGGGTTCCTTGCGAGCCGCGGCATAGTCGTAGAGTGCCTTGCCGCCGGAAAAAGATCCCGTGAACCCAACCCCTTTGGTCAATGGATGTTGAACCAGTTGCTTACCGGCTTCGAAGGAAGAATCCTGAACATGCTGAAAGACAAAGGGATGCTCCCCGCATTTGGAAATCGCTTTGGCAATGGCGCCGGCCACCAGTTCAGAGGTTTTGGGATGGGCCGGATGCGCCTTCAACACCACGGTGCACCCGGCCGCCAGGGCTGATGCCGTATCCACGCCTGCGGTCGAATAGGCGAAGGGAAAGTTGCTCGCGCCGAACACGACGATTGGGCCAAGCGGCACCATCATCTTTCGAAGGTCGGGTTTGGGCAACGGCGTTCTGTCAGGGATGGCCGTGTCGATCCGCGCTTCCACCCACGAGCCCTCTGCCACCATGGCGGCAAACTGCCTCAGTTGGTTGGTGGTTCGGCCTCGCTCACCGACAAGCCTGGCCTCGGGAAGGTTGGTCTCCGTCATGGCTGTCCGGATGAGCGGATCCCCCAAGCCTTCTATTTCAGCGGCGATGGCTTCCAGGAACTTCGCCTTCTGCGCGCCGGTACGATTCCGGTAACTAAGGAAAGCTTCACGGGATTGGCGAAGCACGGTGTCAACGGATGAGTTTTGCATAGGGATCAGTGATCAGAAATTAGGGTCAGAAAAAGATCTTATATCCACTCCAGGTTCTTGACGGTCTGCTCGACGACGGTATCTCCGGTGTGGAGCGTCGACTTCGGCTCCACCAGCATGATCTTCACTTCGCCGCGGGTCCACGGCCGGTGCTCAACACCTTTGGGCACCACCAGGATCTCCCCCGGGTTTACCGACACGGTTCGCCCGTCGCGATAGTCCATCATCAGGGTGCCTTCCACCACGATGAAGAGCTCATCCTCATCCTGGTGCTTGTGCCACACAAACTCGCCCTGGAGTTTGGCCAGCTTCACATAATTGTTGTTAAGCTCCGCCACGATGTAGGGATGCCAGTGTTCGTCGAACTTGGCGTACTTCTCTTGCAGGTTGATGGGATTCATGGGGACCTACTTAAAGCGATTTGTAGTCAGGAAGCTTGGGCCGGTTCTTGAGACCTGTCCGGATGACGGAGAGAATCCGCTCGCGCTCTTCTCCCACGAGCGTCAACCGGGGAGCCCGGACGTATTCGGAGCCCAGCCCGGCTTCCGCTTCCGCCAGTTTGATGTATTGCACCAGCTTGGGGTGAATGTCCAGGTCGAGCAAGGGCATGAACCAGCGATAGATGGCACGGGCTTCTTCGATGTGACCGGCTTTCACCAGCTTGTACACAGCGACGGTCTCCGCGGGGAAGGCGCAGACCAGGCCGGCGACCCAGCCCACCGCGCCCATCACCAGGCTTTCCATCGCCAGGGGATCTACGCCCGTCAGGATCTTAAACCGGTCACCGAAGCGGTTGATCATCCGCGTGACGTTACTGACATCGCGCGTTGATTCCTTCACCGCCTGTATTGTGGGCATTTCGGCCAGCTCGGCAAACATGTCGAGGGTGACTTCCACTTTGTAGTCGACGGGATTATTATATACCATGATCGGCAGCGGCGTGGCCGAAGCGACCGCCTTGTAGAAGGCCACGGTTTCCCGGTGGTCTGACTTGTAGCGCATCGGCGGAAGCATCATCAGGCCACGGGCACCCACCTTCTCCGCCTTGAGCGCGAGTTGAACCGCCTCGCGCGTGCTCCCCTCAGCGATGTTCAGGAGAACAGGAACTTTTCCGTTCACCTGGTCAATGGTGAATTTTACCAGGTCGAATTTCTCGTCATTGGTCAGTACACTGGATTCTCCCAATGTCCCGCCGAGCACGATGCCTTCCACGCCGGCATCCAATTGAGCCTTAAGGTTCTTCCCGAATAAGGGCAGGTCCAGCTTGTCGTCGGCGGTAAACTTGGTGGTCAGCGCCGGGTAAACTCCATTCCACATAGGTATTCTTGATTTTAATCAAAGGTAGCAGGCCGCCGGGAGGTGGAATTGGCGAAAACTGGTCAATATTTGTACTATATTGACATATATCGATCACAATCACCTTTCCAATTGGCTAAAATAGCGTCAAAGCGGGTCGTAGCCTTCAATGTTCCTCAGACGACTCCTGAGATTGTGCGAGTGCAGGTTGACGAGGTTCCCTATTTCTATGACCAGCTCCACCAGCACCCCGAGATCCAGATCATGTGGATTGAACGGGGGCAGGGCACGCTGGTCGCCGGCGATTTTGTGGGACGGTTTCAGCCTGGCGAAGTGTATGTAATCGGTGGCGGTCAGCCCCACGTTTTCCGGTGTGACCCCGAGTACTACCGCGGTCGCCAGCTGGTGCGCAGCATCTCCCTGTACTTCAGCGAAAAGTACTTTGGGCAGGAGCTATGGAACGCCGAGGATCTCAGAGCGGTGAGGGAGCTCTCTGAAGCGAGTCGTCGAGGGCTGATGGTGCCCGCCGAGGCGGCGACCCCGCATGCAGCGTGCATCGGTAAGATCGCCTCCACCACCGGCCTTGCCCGCCTCGTCGCTTTTTTTGAATTGCTCCACCTTCTGACCATTACCCAGGAACTCAGGAAACTTTCCCTGGCTCCTGGCCGGCTTCTCGAGAACGAAGAGGGGCGCATGAACAAGATTCTCGGCTTCACCTTCCGCGAAAGCCGGCGGAGGATCTACCTGGAGGAAGTAGCCCGCCTGGCCAACCTGTCGGTGGAAGCCTTCTGTCGCTATTTCAAGGTGCACACCCGCAAGACCTATGTCAGTTTCCTGAATGAAGTCCGGGTCAGCCACGCGTGCCGCCTGCTCATCCAGGGGAATCTTTCCGTCGAACAAATCTGTTACGAGACGGGATTCAACAACGTCTCCAATTTCAACCGGATTTTCAAGCGGGTCATTGGCAAAACGCCGCTCGCGTATCGGGCGCAAGCGGTTGGGCAGAATCTGGACGCTAGAATCTAGAAGCTAGAAACTTCAAGGACCGGTTAGTAGTTCAGGCGCGCTTGAGTTCGAAGAGGGTGATCTCAGGCGGGATTCCGACACGGCCGGGATAACCGATGTATCCGAACCCTCGGTTCACATAAAGGTATTGATCTCCTTCGCGGTGAAGGTCGGCCCATTGCTTGTATACGTACTGGACCGGGCTCCATTTGAAGTCGCCGATCTCCACGCCAAACTGAAATCCGTGGGTATGTCCCGCAAACATCATATCGATGTCCGGGTATTTGGGCCTGACTTCAGCATCCCAATGGGTCGGGTCGTGCGACAGCAGCAGTTTGACCGCCGCTTCTTCCGTACCCCGGTAAGCCTGCTCGAGCTTACCATACTTTGAAAACCGGACTCCCCAGTTTTCGTTGCCCAGGATCGCCATCTTCTCCCCTCCTTGCGTGATGATCCGGTTCTCATTCATGAGAATATCATATCCCATGACCTTGTGAGCCTGAACCAGGTCGCGGAAATTCCGCTCCTTCTGTTCGCGGCTGTCCCACCGGTGGTAATCACCGTAGTCGTGGTTGCCGGTAATGGAGAATACGCCCAATGGTGCTTTGACCTTTTCGAAAATGGGAAGGTAGTCACGCACTTCATCGGCGTGGTTATTGACCAGGTCGCCGGTAAAAAAGATCATATCGGGCTTCTCTCCCAGCAGAAGCTCCACGCCGCCCTTTACCGCCACCTTGTTCCAGAAACTTCCCGAATGAATGTCGGAGATCTGACCGATGCGTATGCCATCAAAGGACTTGGGCAGGTTCTTGAGGCTGACGCTCACCCGGCGAATGCGATAGTCGTGGGCTCCCGAAATAATACCATAGGCAAAGGCACCCAACGGGAGCGCCGCGGTAGAGACGGCGATTTGGGAAAGGAATTGGGACCGGGGAATCACCGCACCCGGCAAACTCTCTTTGGGTCCCAGGCCGAAGTAGGAACCCATCCATCGAACCCCCCGGTACAGGTCTTCCCCCAGCAAGAGGACGATGCCGAGCACTTTCGAGAGGTAGGCCGCCACCACACCCGTGATGATAAAGTTACGGGTGCTGGCGCTGATGGCGTACGGATTACCAAACACAAACCAGGTTACGGAGAGGACAGCAAACGCCGTCGGGATCCAGAAGCCGATCCGGAGCGCATTCCTCCAGAGCGGCGTCCAGTCTTTGCTGGCCGACAGTACCGCCTGGTAGAAATATACATCAACGACCAGGAAAATCAGAAAGAAGATGGCGAGTGTCATAATCCGGTAGCGCATGGGAAACCACAGAGGGCCGACTTGTATTCCACAAGACGGCCCTCCGAGTGTTTTTATTGTATTGCGGAAGCCGGCACGGGCGGCTTCTTGCCGAACACTTTTTCTTTCAGCCGGGCAACCAGGAGGTACATGACCGGTACAAGGAAAAGCGTCAGGAACGTGCCGAAGATCAATCCGAAGATCATCGTCCAGGAAAGCGGGCCCCAGAAGGCCACGTTGTCACCGCCGAAGAAGATGTGCGGGTTCAGTTCGGTGAACAAGGTGACAAAGTCGATGTTGAGGCCCACGGCCAGCGGAATAAGACCCAGGGTCGCGGCCATGGCCGTCAGCAACACCGGGGTCATCCGGGTCTTGCCGGCCTCGGCAATAGCTTCCTTGAGTTCCATCCCCTGGCTGCGGAGCAGGTCGGTAAATTCCACGAGCAGGATACCATTTCGCACCACGATCCCGGCCAGTGCCATGACACCCACACCGGACATCACGATGGAGATCTCCATCTTGAAGAGCGAGAAGCCGATGAGCACCCCGATGATACTGAAGAGGATTTCGGCCAGGATGATGAGTGGTTTGCTGGTGGAGTTGAACTGCGTGACGAGGATCATGAAGATCAGGCCAAAGGCAATCATGAAGGCCACACCAAGAAAATTCGCCGTCTCGGCCTGGTCTTCCTGTTCGCCCGTCATTTTCACCGTGACGCCGTCAGGCACATTGAGGCTGGCGAGGTGACCTTGTATCTCGGCCACCACCTGGTTGGGGTTAAAGTCTCCCAACACGTTGGACGAAATCGTGATCACCCGCTTCTGATCGATGCGTCGGATACCCGCGTAGCTGTTGGAGTACTCGATCTTGGCCACCGCCGAAAGGGGCACTTCGCGCACCTGGCCACCGGCGCTCATGTCGCGGTAAGTCAGGGGCAGGTTCATCAGCGTATTGATGTCGTTGCGCAAATCTTCCCGGATGCGAAGCGTGATCTCGTAATCGTCGTTGGCATCGCGGAACTTGGAAACCTCCTTGCCATTGATCGCCGTATTCAGCGCCATGCCGATTTGAGCCGTGGAGATGCTCTCCCGGTTGGCTTTTTCCCGATCGATGGTCACGAGGATTTCCGGTTTGTCGCTCTGAAAATCGGACTTCAACTCTTCCACGCCAGGGATCTGCAGCGAATCGAGGTAGCGTTTTACCCGGTCGGCCGAAGCCACCAGCACGTCAAAGTCGTCGGCGGCGATCTCGATGTTGATAGGCTTGCCGGTGGGAGGACCACCTTGTTCCTGGTTGACCGAGATTTCCGCGCCGCGTATCCCCTTCACGCCTTCGCGGATTTTGTCGAGGTACACTTTGGTCGATTGGCCATCGCGCTTGGCGAAGCCCACAAAGGCCACAGTCACCTTGCCCAGGTGCGGCTGCGCATTGGAACCCGCGAACGGATCTTCGGCAGCGCCGATGGCCACGTTGGAGATGATCGACTCCACGATGGGGTTATCCTTACCCACAATCTCCGTTACTTTATCCTCCACCACACTCGTGATGGAATCGGTCACCCGCTGATCGGTACCGATGGGCATGGTGATATAGGTAAAGATAAAGTTCGGGTCACCCTGGGGGAAGAACACCACCGGGGGTTGCCGGATCGCCGTAAAGATGATCGAGAAGAAGAACAGGAAGATTACGCCGACGACCACAAAAGCGGGACGCCAGCCTTCCAGGAGGTAAGCTACAATGTTCTTATAGCGCTGCTGCACCCCGGGCCAGAAGTCGGTCTGGAAGTGGGAAATAACTTTGCTGAGCCAGAAGTGGTTCAAGGCAAAAAGCAGGAAGACAAGCATCAGGAGGTTGGCTATGCCGAAGAAACCTTCGGAGCCGGTTGAAGCCCACAACGCATAAAACACGAGCGAGGAAAGAATCATCACTGCAGACCTGATCTTGAAACCGCGATCAAACTTGTGCTCACGATCGTGGTCATGCACCTTCATGAAATCGGCCGCGAATACGGGGTTCATGATGTAGGCCACGAACAGGGAGGCCAGCAACGTTACAATCAGGGTAATGGGCAGGTACACCATGAACTTGCCGATCACGCCGGGCCAGAAGGCCAGCGGAACAAAGGGCGCCAGCACGACAAGCGTACCCGAAAGAACGGGAAGGAAGACCTCGCCTGCCGCAATCTTGGCGGCCTTGCGGATGGGTACCTTGCCGTTGTCAAATACCCGGTGGGTATTTTCGATCACCACGATGGCGTCATCCACCACGATACCCAGGGCCAGCAGGAAGGAAAACAATGTCATCAGGTTGAGCGTGTAGTCCAGCGTAGGAAACACCAGGAAGGCGATGAAGCTTGACAACGGCACCGAAAGCCCCACGAAGAAGGCGTTGGTGGCGCCCATGAAGAACATGAGGATCAGGGTCACCAGGATGAATCCGATGATGATGGTATTGATCAGGTCGTGGAGCGTCGTCCGGGTGTTTTCTGACTGGTCGGCGGTAATCGTCACCTCCACGCCGGGCGGGAGAATGTTGGCCTTGAAATTCTTGACGATCTCATTGATCTGGTCGGAAGCGATCACGAGGTTCTCCCCGCTCCGCTTGATCACGTTGAGGGTGATCACGTTCTTTTTGTCGAGGCGGGCGAAGCTCTCCTGCTCCTTGTGAGAATCCCGGACGTCGGCGATATCGCGGAGATAGATCTTGCCCCCCTTCGTGGAGCCCACGACGATGGCCGCCAATTGCTCAGCAGAGGTAAACTCGCCATTGACGGTCAGCGAACGCTTCATGCCGTCGACGGAAAGCTGGCCGCCGGGGATGATGACGTTCTCCCCGCGGATGGCATTTTCGATGTCATCCAGGCTTACCCCGGCCGAAGCCAGTCGGAACATGTCCACATTGACCTGGATTTCGCGGGTAAGCGCCCCGACGATATCGACGCGGCGGATTTCGCGGATGCCTTCGATGGCGTCCTGCATCTGCTCGGCGTACTTCTTCAGCGTCTGCAGGTCGTAATCGCCCGACAGGTTGACGTTCATGATCGGCACTTCCGAGATGTCGATCTCAATCACCTGCGGGTCTTCCTTCAGGTCACTGGGCAGGTTGGGCTTGGCCCGGTCTACCGCGTCGCTTACCTCCTGCTTTGCCTTGTCGACGTCGATATCGGTTTCAAACTCGACGATCACATTGGAGAAACTCTGCACGGAGTTGCTGCGGACCTTTTTCACGCCGGATATCGACTTTACTTCCTTCTCGATCTCCTTGGAGATCAGGTTCTCGATATCCGTGGGCGAGGCGCCGGGGTAAATCGTCGCCACAAAGATTTGCGGAAAGACCACCTCCGGAAAGTTTTCCTTCGGCAGGCTGATGTAGGTCATGATCCCCGCCAGGCAGATAAAAATCGTGGCGATGTAGATACTGACCCGGTTATCAATCGCCCAACTGGTGGGCTTGAATTCCTTTTCGATGTCTTGCATAGAACGGACGTTGGAGAATCAGTTGCCTGTCTCGTATTAGAATTTTACCACTTCACCGTCGTTGAGACCCTGGTAACCAACCGTGATCACCTTGTCGCCGGCCTGGAGACCGGTGACGTGGGCCGAGGTGCCGTAGATGCCCTTCACCTCCACCACTTTGCGGCGGGCGACCATTCGGTTTCCATCAGCCTCCGCGACATACACGATCTTCTGGTTATTGATGTCCTGCACCACATTCACCGGTACGGTGAGCGCGTTGGGTACGGTTTCGAAGATGACTTTAAGCACGCTCGTCATGTTGGGACGCAGGTCTGCGTAGGCCGGGAGTGACACTTCCACGGGGAATGTGCGTGAAAGCTGATTGATGGTCTTGCCCACGAAGGTTACTCTGGCGTCGACCACGCGGTCGATGTCAGGGAAGGTCACCTTCACTTTGTTGCCCATCTTGATATTCACCACGTACGACTCGGAAATGTTCGCGTTGATCTTCAGCTTGTCAAAGCTGACCACGCGGAAGGCCGGCATGCCCGGGGCCACGTTCTGACCGATCTTCACATCGACGGCATCCACCGATCCGTCGATGGGCGACTTGATGCGGCACATTTCCAGCTGTTCATTGAGGGTGGCCAGCCGCTTCTCCAGGCTTTCCTTGTTGTTCTTGGCCTGGAGGTACTGCACTTCCGTGCCGATCTTCTGGTCCCAGAGGTTCTTCTGGCGCTCATAAACCGTCCTGGCCAGGTCAATGGATGACTTGAGTTCGTTGATGCTGCTCACGATGACTGAGTTGTCGATCTGGGCGAGGACTTCGCCCTTGCGAACGACCTGTCCTTCCTGGGCGTATACCGCAGAAAGAACACCCATCGTCTTTGCGCTGACCAGGATGTTGTCGACGGCTTCCACAGAACCCTGGGTCTGGACATAATAGTCAAACGCACGGGGCTTCAATTCTACTACCGCCACATCCTTGGACTTGACAAGTACATCGGGATTCGCGTGCTCCAGTTCTGCTTCCAGCTTGCGAATCTGACCTTCCAGGGTCGCACGCTGCTTCTTCAGCTCCTCAAGCTGCGTCTTCTTGTCTTTGGTTTGAGCGCTGCAGGCGGCTACCAGGATGGCGATACCGACAGCAGCAATCAGGGAAAGTAATGATCTTGTTTTCATCGTGCGATTATTTACCGGATTTGATCAATGTGTTTTGTTCATAGGTGGAAGGAAGCAGCCTTCCGTACGCCTTGTCGAGGTCTACTTTGGCGACCATGGCGTCGAAAAGTGCGCTGTAGTAGTTGGTTTGGGCCTGGCGGAGGGCATCTTCCGCATCGGTGACTTCCAGGCTGGACCCAACCCCCTGCTCGTATTTGATTTTCGTCACCCGGGCCACGTTGCTGGCCAACTCCTGGTTCTCCTGCTGCGACCGCAACGTGCGCAAGGCGTTCTCAAAACCCAGCGACGATTGCTTGATCTCGAGATCGATGGCGTTGCGCAGGTTGACAAAGTCATTGTCGATCTGCAGGAGTTTCAGCTTTTCCTGCTGAATTCGGGCCGTCCGTGATAGGCCTGTGAAAATCGGTACGCTAAGCGTGAGTCCGATGGACGAAAAGCCATACCACTTGTCCGGACCCAGCCCGCCTTCGTCATTGATGCCGGTGTTCGTAGAGAACAACCCGCTTATGGAAGGGGATTGTGTGGACATGCCCAGGTTGCCGTAAGCTGCAATCACCGGGACAGCCGAGGCGTATTGGTTCTTCAAATTCAACTCCTGCAGGCGCTGGCTGACTTCCAGTACCTTGTAATCGGGGCGCTGGCTGTAGTCCCAACCATTACGGCTGTACTGCGCCATGGACGTATCGATCCGCACTTCCTGGATGTTACCCAGCACATCGATGGGCTGATCCGATGGGTAATTCATCTGGAATTTGAGAATCTGCAAGGCCAGTTCGTTGAGGTTCAAAAATTTGTCGCGCTCGGTGCGCAGGTTGTTGAGGGTTACGCGGACACGGTCAACGTCAATGCTTTCGGCAAAGCCGTTGCGGTTCAACTCGCGCGTATTGCGGAGCAGGGTATCAACCCGGGCGATGTTGCTTTCAAACAGCCGGGTACGCTCGCGGTTGATCAGCACGGCGTAGTAGGCTTTGGTCACCTGCTGGATGATGTCTTCTTGCGTACGCTCCGTGGTTTTGACCGACAAGTCCTTGTAGGTATTCGCCGCCTTCAAACCCACCAGGTAGGAACCGTTGAAGATGAGCTGATTGACGGTGAGTGAGGCATTGGCAGAATTCTTCAACTGGAAGAAGTTCTGCGCGGCGATGACGTCACCAACCTGCAGGCCCGGTACGCTGGACAAGTCACCCAGGAAACCGTTGGGGCCACTGTAGGTGGTGAAGAACCGGGGCAGTTGCTGGTTGCTGATAATGCCGGCGTCGCCATACACCTGGGGTAATCCAATACCTACGGTTTCATTGACCTTGGCCTTTGCAATCCGCTGGTCGAGAATGGCATTCTTCGAACGCACCGAATTCTGCAGGGCGTATTGAATCGCCTCCTCCAGGGTAAAGGAAGTCACGCCGGGAGCCTGTGCCGCTCCGCGGACAGCCAAAAATAGCGCGAGGATGATGAGGATATTCCGGATCATAGGATGGGAGAGATTAATTCAAGGTGGGTAGTAGGCTGCTGCTTGTACTTCTCGTAGACCTTTCGGCCTTTATCGGTGAGCACCCCGTAAACAAAGTGCTCGAAAATTTGGTGGTTGACCTCCGCCAGGTTGTACTTCTCGGAGGGGAATACTTCTTCGTTGAAGGTGATCTGAATCAACTCAAGGCGCGACGCCGCGAGTATGTCGGTATTGATCTCCGGGCGGAAGAACCCTTCGGCAATGCCTTGCTTCAGGTTCCGGATAATCGACTGCCCCATGTACTGTTGCTTGTGGCCCAGCCACACATTCCAGGCCTTGGGGTGATACTTCTGCAGGTCGAACAACAGCGAGGGGTTCATCTTCTGCAGGTCGCGCTTGATGCAGGTGGATATCTTGACCAGCTCGTCGATGGCGTTCTCCGCCGAGGAGCGCAGCGTCTCGTACTGTTGTTGTTCATGACGCAGGTGAAACTCCGCCACCATGGTCACGATCTCATCCTTGTCAGCAAAATACTGGTACAGTGTTTTTTTGCTCACCGACAGGTGGCGGGCAATGTCGTCCATCGATACGCTCCGCACCCCGTACTTCATGAAGAGCTCCTGGGCCCCCCTCAAAATCCGCTCTTTGATGTCCTTTTCTTCCATAGGGTCGCAAAACTACGGAAACTTTTGTGATCTCTATAGTTTCCATGGTTTCCTATAACGCCTCTTTTTGAATAAGGTTGGGCCTTTTTGAAAAAAAATTGGTGAATTTTTCGATCAGGCGGCCGGGGTGCCCGGGTCTTTGGGCAGGTCGGCCGGGGGTACCGGGCGGCACCATTTCTCGCGCATACGGGCTTTCAAACGTTCGCGCTCTTCGGGAGTCATGGATTTCCAGCGGCCTGACCAGTAGGGTCCGGGTCCCCCGTGGCGGTGACCCCAGCGACCCCCGCGGCCGATGGGCCAAAGCAGTATTTTGGAGAGCACCAGCAGGCCGGCCGCCTGCCAGAAGGTTATGGTTGGACCGGCAAACAGGTCGGGCACCAGCCAGTTCCACAAGTACTGTGTTACCCAGGCTACCAGTCCGAAGACCAGCACCATGACCACACCAAACAGCATCCCCAGCAGGGTATACTTGGCAACCTTCTTCACCTTATCTGCTCCGATGTTTTCCATATCTCAAGTCGTTTAGCTCTTGTCAATCATGTCATTATAAAAACCCTGCAAGCGTCGGCGAAGGGCCAATATGGCGTAACGCTTTCGCGAAAGCAGGGTGTTGATGGAAATGCCTGTGCGTTCAGCGATTTCCCGGAAGCTCTGTTCCTCGATCTCGTTTTGAATGAAGATCTCGCGCTGCTCGGCAGGAAGTTCATCGAGGGCCTGGGTGATTTCCTCCCAGATCGCCTCCCTCAGCAACGTACCCTCGGGCGTATTGTCCAGGTCAGGAAGAATCTCCTGCAGCGTAAGCGGGGCGTCGTCATCCTGGCCCAAGGTCCCGTCGAGCGCGGCAGTTCTGGGCCGGGCCGCATCACGGCGGTAACGATCGATGATTTTGTTCCTGGCTACGCTATAGAGCCAGGACGTCACACTGTCGATCGACTCAATAGCCTGGAAGCCAGCTACAAACTGGTAGAAGACGTCCTGGAGAATATCCTCCGCTTCCTCCGTGGAGGACACTCTCCCACGAATAAAGCCCAGAAGCTTGGTCCGCTCTTTCCGAAAGGTCTGCTGCTTGAATTCCTCCATGAGGGCTGCATTCATTACCACGGCTCGCTGCATGGGCATAGAGACGCGGGGAGTGGGTGGATTATTTTAAGTGGAGTTTGCAAAGATTGGAGATTTTTTGCTCGGAGGCTAGGCGCTGGGTACTGGGCACTCGGTACTGGGCTGGCACTAGGCGCTAGATTGAGAATTGGAGCGCGATCTAGTTAGAGCCTAGCATCTGGAGCCCAGGACCCAGAACCCAGTACCCAGAGCCTAGACCAAGCACCCAGGTCCCAGATCCTCATAACGAAGCACCAACAGCCAATTTTTCAATTCCCCTCCATCGTAGCACCATTTTCTGCTATTTTTACGCCTCGCAACCACCTCCATGATTCTTTATTTCAGGTCTACGGCCGGCACCTTGTTTGGGGTCGGACACGCCCGCCCTTTTTCTGTTGAAGACATCGAAAAACTGATCTGGCTCCTCGGCGGGGCCAAACCCCTCACGGAAAAGGTCATCGAGGGCTTTTTTGTCGGTCCCCGAAAGGAAATGATCACCCCGTGGAGTACCAATGCCGTGGAAATCACCCAGACCATGGGTATCCAGGGAATCCAGCGCATGGAGGAGTTCTCCGTACACGCCAACGATAAGGTCAAGTTCGACCCGATGCTCCAGGTCCTGTACCGCACCCTCGACCAGGATACGTTCACGATCCACCACACCCCGGAGCCGGTCATCGAAATCGACGACATCGGAAAGTACAACGACCAGGAAGGCCTCGCCCTCAGCCCGGAAGAGATTGACTACCTCAACGAGGTTAGCCGGCAATTGGGCCGCAAACTCACCGACAGCGAGGTGTTCGGGTTCTCCCAGGTGAATTCCGAACATTGCCGCCACAAGATTTTTAACGGAACCTTCATCATCGACGGAAAGGAGCAGGAAGCCACACTCTTCCAGCTGATCAAGAAAACCTCGAAGGAAAACCCGAACTACATTTCATCGGCCTACAAAGACAACGTAGCCTTCATCCGCGGTCCGGTCATCGAGCAGTTTGCACCGAAACGCCAGGATGTTCCCGAATTCTTCGAGATCAAGGAAGTGCCCTCGGTGCTTTCCCTGAAAGCGGAGACACATAACTTCCCGACTACCGTAGAGCCCTTCAACGGGGCAGCCACCGGTACCGGCGGCGAAATCCGTGACCGCCTCGCCGGAGGCAAAGGATCTATCCCTCTCGCCGGTACGGCCGTGTACATGACCTCCTACCCTCGCCTCGACAACGGGCGGCCCTGGGAAAAGAACATCCCCGCTCGTAAGTGGCTCTACCAGACGCCGCTGGAGATCCTCATCAAGGCCTCGGATGGCGCATCCGATTTTGGAAACAAGTTCGGGCAGCCCTTGATCTGCGGCAGCCTCCTTACGTTCGAGCACCACGAGCCCGCCAAGACACACGGATTCGACAAGGTGATTATGCTGGCCGGCGGGGTAGGCTACGGCAAGGAAAAAGACAGCCAGAAAGAAACGGTACAAGCCGGCGATGCCATTGTTCTGCTTGGCGGCGACAACTACCGCATCGGCATGGGCGGCAGCGCGGTCTCTTCGGTGGCCACCGGCCAATTCGGTAACGCCATCGAACTCAACGCCGTGCAGCGCTCCAACCCGGAAATGCAGAAACGCGTAATGAATGCCATCCGGGCCATGGCCGAATCGGACAACAACCCGATTGTCTCCGTGCACGACCACGGCGCAGGTGGCCACCTCAATTGCTTCTCCGAACTGCTGGAAGCTACCGGGGGCAACATCGACATTGATAAACTCCCTGTGGGCGACCCGACGCTCTCGTCGAAAGAAATCATAAGCAACGAATCGCAGGAGCGCATGGGCATCGCCATCCACGAAAAGGATGTTGAAACGCTGCGCAAAGTGGCTGATCGCGAACGGGCACCCATGTACGTGGTCGGCAAAGCAACGGGCGATCACAAATTCTCCTTCACGCGCCGCAACGGCAGCATCCCTCCCGTCGACCTCCGTGTGAACGACCTTTTCGGATCATCCCCCAAGACCATCATCAAGGATCAGTCAATAGCTGAGAACCGTCAGCCCCTGGTATACGACAATAACCAGATCCAAGAGTATGTCCGCCAACTGCTTCAGTTGGAAGGCATAGCCTGCAAAGACTGGCTCACCAACAAGGTCGATCGTTCGGTTACGGGACGCGTGGCCACCCAGCAAACCTGCGGGGCCATCCAGTTGCCGTTGAATAACGTATCTGTAATGGCCCTCGATTTCCAGGGCAACAAGGGCGTGGCAACGTCCATTGGTCATGCCCCGGGTGTAGCCCTGGCCGATCCGGCGGCAGGAAGCAGGCTTGCCATAGCGGAGTCGCTGACCAACCTCGTGTGGGCTCCTTTGTCGCATGGCCTCAAGGGTGTGTCCTTGAGCGCGAACTGGATGTGGCCCGCCAAGAATGCCGGGGAAAACGCGCGCCTGTACAAAGCTGTCAAGGCGGTGAGTGATTTTGCCTGCTCGTTGAAGATCAACGTCCCCACCGGGAAAGACTCCCTCTCGATGACGCAGAAGTATCCCGATGGCAAGGTGGTGTACTCACCCGGCACCGTCATCATCTCATCGGTCGCTGAAGTGGAAGACATCCGCAAGACGGTTTCTCCCGACCTGAAACCCCAGCCGGGATCCCTGTTGATTCATATTGACTTCTCCGCCTCACCCCCTGCCCTGGGCGGCAGCAGCTTCGCGCAGGTGATCAACCAGGTGGGCGACCAGGTGCCGGATATCGCCGACGCCGGCTATTTTGTCCGCGCCTTCGAGGCGATCCAGCAAGTAATCAAGAGCAACAAAGTACTTGCCGGGCACGATATCTCATCCGGTGGCGTGATAACCACGCTCCTGGAAATGTCCTTCCCCACGCCCGGTATCGGCCTCGAAGCCGACCTTGGGGCGTTGGGCACCGATCCGGCCACCGTACTGTTTGCCGAAAACCCCGGCGTGGTTCTCCAGGTCGAAAGCAACGAAGTGTTGAATATCCTCACGAAGAACCAGGTTACCGCTCGCCTTATCGGTAAAGTGACAACCACCGGGAAACTGGATGTGGCCGTTGCCAGTCAGAAGTATTCTTTTGGTGTGGCCGAAGCCCGCACCCTGTGGTTCAAGACTTCCTACCTGCTGGACAAAGTTCAACGTCCGAAAGGACATGCCGAGCGTCGCCGCGACAAGTTTGCCGCCCAGCCCCTGGCCTACCAATTTCAGCCTCGCTTCGATGGAAAGTACTCCACATACCGGATCGAGCCGAAACGCAGGGCTTCTACCGGAATTCGCGCGGCGATCATTCGTGAAAAAGGAGTCAACGGAGACCGCGAGATGGCTTATGCCCTTTACCTCGCCGGCTTCGATGTGAAGGATGTACACATGACCGACCTCGTCAGCGGACGGGAAGACCTTTCCGGTGTCAACATGATCGTCTTCGTCGGCGGGTTCTCCAACTCCGATGTGCTCGGATCTGCGAAAGGCTGGGCCGGGGCTTTCCTCTACAACCCCCGGGCCAAAGCCGCACTTGACAACTTCTACGCGCGACCCGATACCCTAAGCCTCGGCGTGTGCAACGGCTGCCAGCTGATGATGGAGCTGGGATTGGTATACCGCGAGATGGACATGGCCTCGCATCCGAAGATGCATCACAACGGCTCCGGCAAGTTCGAGTCGACGTTTGTTACACTTTCCATCCCTTCGAACAACTCGGTGATGCTGTCCTCGTATGCCGGCGCTCAACTGGGCGTCTGGCTGGCGCATGGAGAAGGGCAGTTTGTGCTGGGCGATGTGAACCGCTATTCGGTGGCCGCCACGTATACCTACCCCGAGTATCCCGGCAACCCCAACGACTCCGAGGGGGCCGTCGCTGCATTGTGCTCTCGCGATGGGCGCCACCTGGCCATCATGCCCCACATTGAGCGAACCCTGTTTCCCTGGAACTGGCCGCATTATACGCGTTCGAAGCAGGCTGATGAGGTTGGACCATGGATTGAGGCGTTTGTCAATGCCCGCGACTGGGTGGCTCGCAACAGCAAACGTTAGCCGTAGTAAGAGGGGTTCCTGGGCAGTAGCTAGCCCAGCCGGTTGCCTTTTTCAACCCCGCTGAATTTTTGCATTGCCGGTTCCGGAACCTCAACCTACCTTGGCACCGATGAAACCCCTTGTCGTCACCCTGCTCTTAATGGGCATAGGATGCCTTGCGCCTGCCCAGTACATGGATACCGGAGCGGAAGGAGGTGGCACCGCAGTGAAAGGTGAACGAGATGACAGGCTGTTCGGTAAGTGGGTCGCCATTTACTCTCTGAATGAATCCGGGGAGATGCACCCGGAGGGGTTTGAAATAGAGTACCTGCCCAACGGGAAAGCCGACTTCAATCGCCAGGCGCTCTATTTGAAGTTCAACCAACAGCTCACCCGCCGGGGCAAACCGCAAATATCCACGGCGCAGTTGGAACGTTATTTCCCCCGGGTCACCTGGAAGACCACCGACGACCGTGTGGTACTTACATTTAGATCACGACTGGGAACTAACGAACTCGCTTACCGGTACTCCATTCATGGCGACACGCTAACCACCGTAAACGAAGTGCTGAGCGGCACGAGAAGCAAACTGGTGGCGGTGCGGAGGGGTGAATAAGCATAAGCTTCTTTGTACAGGTAGCCCCTGACGCTCCAAAAGTTCCCGGGACCTTTCATCAGGACAAATCCAGCTATCCTGGACGGGCTAATTTTACTGCGCATTTCCCACCGCAGTTATGCAACCTTTCACCTATTTCAGAGTACTTAGTAAAACGCCGGACCAGCATGTTCAAGAACTACCTCATCGTCACCGTTCGGAACCTCCGGAAGAACGGTTTTTACTCCTTCATAAACATTTCGGGGCTCGCGATTGGCATTGTGTGCAGCATCCTTATCGCGCTTTGGGTATTTGACGAGGTTTCCTACAACAAGTTTATCCCGAAGTCGGACCGCATCTACCAGGTATGGATCAATGCCACCTTCAACGGTGAGGTAAACTCATGGACCTCTGTGCCGCTGCCGACGTACGAGGCGATGAAAACCGCTGACGCCCACATCACGCGGTCTGTGGTTACTGACTGGGGTTACGATCATTTGCTAACCGTTGGAGAAAACCGGCTTACCAAGAGGGGCTTCTATGCCAGCGAGGAATTCCTGGAAATGTTCGAGTTCCCTCTCCTGGCCGGCGATAAGACCCAGGTAATGGATGACCCCAGATCCATCATCATCAGTGCTTCATTGGCCAAGGCCTTGTTTGGTGAGGCCGATCCTTTGGGTCAAACCATCCGCGTCGACAATGCCGAAGACCTCAGGGTGACGGGTGTTTTGAAAGATGTCCCGCCCAACTCGACCTTCCAATTTGAGTATCTCCTGACCTGGAAGTTCAGGGAACAGACCAGCGATTGGGTTCGCCGAAACACCACCAATTGGGGAAATTACTCCTTCCAGGTTTTTGTGGAACTCGATGATCCAGCCCAGGAGCAGGCGGTCGAGTCAAGCATCAAGCTGATCTTGCAGAAGAATGGGGAAACCGAAAACAAACCGGAATTTTTCCTGTATCCCATGCTCCGGTGGCGGCTGTTCGGTAACTTCAAGAATGGCGTGGAGGCCAGCGGCATCAATGACTATGTTCAGATGTTCAGCGCGATCGGCGCGTTCATCCTCATCATCGCATGCATCAACTTCATGAACCTTGCCACGGCCCGGTCCGAAAGGCGGGCACGTGAGGTAGGCATTCGCAAGAGCGTGGGTTCCCGGCGGTGGGAATTGATCTTACAGTTCATCGGCGAGTCAACCTTGATTGCCTTGATTGCCTTCATCATCGCCGTACTGGTGGCTCAACTGCTTTTGCCGGCATACAACACATTGGTCGACAAAAAGCTCTTCATCGACTATACTTCGGGAGCATTCTGGGCCATGTCGCTGGGGTTGGTCGCACTGGTCGGTTTTGTCGCCGGCAGTTACCCCGCCTTGTACCTGTCCTCTTTTCAGCCGGTAAAAGTCCTGAAGGGCAAACCTACCATCGGTAAGGGCGCGAGCACGCCGCGCAAAATACTGGTGACCTTCCAGTTTGGGTTTTCCATTATCCTCATCATCGGCACCATCGTCATTCTCCGCCAGATTCAACTGGTGAAGAGCAGGGAACTGGGTTACGACAAGGAAGGACTCCTTTCGGTGATCTACAACAGCCAGGTGGAGAAAAACTACAGGTCCATTAAGTTGGACCTCATGGCTTCGGGTGTTGTGGAAGGCGTGACTAAGTCGAACAGTTCCATTACCCAGATCAATTCCAACAATTTCCTTGGCTGGCCTGGAAAGCCCGAGGATTTGCGTGTCATCTTCACCACGATTGCCACCGAATACGACTATGCCAAGACCATGGGCATTAAGATTCTCGAGGGTCGTGATTTCTCCGAGGATTTCCCGGCCGATACGGCATCCATCCTTATTAACAAGGCGGCCCTTGATCTCATGGGGCTTAAAGAACCCATTGGTACGGAACTGCCGCTCTGGGGAGGAAAGAGAAAACTCATCGGCATCCTCGACAATGTGCTCATGGGGTCCGTTCATGAACCGATCAAACCACTCTTCGTCATCCTGGACCCCGACTGGATCGATGTGGTGTCGGTGAGGCTGAGGAAGACGAATGACATGCAGGCCTCTGTAAGTACAGTGAAGGCGATCTTCGAGAAGCACGCGCCGGCATATCCCTTTGAATACAAGTTTACCGACGTGGAGTTTGAAAAGAAGTTCAAAACCGTGAACCTGACAAGCAAGCTGGCCACCACCTTTGCCGTGTTGGCCATTATGATCACCGGTTTGGGCCTCTTCGGGCTGGCTGCGTTTACCGCCGAGCAGCGGACGAAGGAGATCGGCATTCGCAAAGTGATGGGGGCAACGGTACCCAGCCTGGTGCGCCTGATTTCAAAAGATTTCTCGGTGCTGGTCATCATTTCCTTTGTGCTCTCGGCTCCGCTGGCGTGGTGGCTCATGACCAAGTACCTGGAGAGATATACGATCCGCACCGATGTAGCATGGTGGGTGTTTCCGTTGACGGGGGCCGTAGCGTTGGGGTTCGCCCTGTTGATTGTGAGCACGCAGGCCTTACGGGCGGCACAAGCCAACCCGGCCGCTTCGTTGAGGAATGAATAGCCTACTTCCCCTTTTCCAACCTCTTCAACTCCGCATCGAGATATGCCCTCTGCAACCACTGCGAGCCCAGCATGACTCCCTCGATAGACTGCGTTGAGGCAATGTCTTTCAATGGGTTACCATTCAGCAACACCAGGTTGGAAACTTTTCCTTCTGCCACGGTGCCCGATGTGGCCGACTGGTTGTAAAACGCAGCCACGTTTACCGTACCTGTCTTCAATGCCTGGTACGGCGTAAGCCCGGCTTGAACAAGGTAACGCAGTTCATGGTGTACCGAATAGCCCGGCACGTTGAAGACCTGGGGCGCGTCGGAGCCGAGGAGAAGCCCCACTCCACCGTCATTGCACGCCTTGATAATCCTGCGACGGAGCTCGATGTACTTGCCCACCTCTTCCGCATTATAGCCGGGCACTGCCATTTGCCGCTTTTTGTTTTCCGTCCACGCGTCCAACGTTTTTGGATCCATATACTTCATCTCCGGAGCGGCGCGCAACTCTTCTGGCGACTTGTCAGCGGCGATCCAGCGCTCGGCGAGAGCCTGCGTTGGAACCACCCAGACCCGGTGTTCGCGCAACCCCTCGACCAGCCTGGGCAATTGAGAGAGGTCCGCCTTCTTGCCCACAAACAACCCAAAGAAGCCGATCTCCTGATCGGTCATCGCCTCGATGCCCGGCACCATCCCTTCGATGAAACCGTCGAGGTGGTCGATGGTGGAATAGTTGGCGTCGATGGCGCGCCAAACGCCTACCGCGGAGGAGACGTGACCACCGTAGGTAATGCCCACTTCATTGGCCGTCTTCACGATCGCGTTGAAATTGGCCAGCGTCAATCCCGGGTGCAGTTTGAGAAAATCGTAGCCCAGCTGTTTCTGGTCACGCACCATCTTTTCGCCGTATTCGGGCGTCTTCACGCTCAGCCCGTTGAACGACGGGCCTGATGTGTAGATATGCGGCCCAAGCACCTCTCCACGATTGACCTGGTCACGCAAGGTAAGGTGGGTGGGATGACCCAGCATGCCCCTGACCGTGGTGACCCCGTTGAGCGCAAACAGCAGGAGGACTTCCTTCTGCGCGGCCACGTTGTCATTGGGTGGAATATGAGCGTGCATTTCGGCGAGGCCGGGGATCAGGTATTTGCCCCTGGCTTCCACCACGAAGGCAGATTTTTCATACGCTACTTTTCCCGACGGTCCCATGGCAAGAATCTTCCCGTCCCTGGCCACCACGTCCTGATTTTCCAGCACACGCTCGGCATCCATGGGGATGACATTCACCGATCGGAAAACAACCGCCTGTTGCCGTGAATCCACCGGCGATTGGGCAGCCGCGACCGTTGCTGCCATCATCAGAATGCCCACCAATTTTTTCATGACACGTTTGGGTTTGTCCCCCAAGGTAAATGAAATTTCAACCCGATTTACCACCCTGTCGTCCCTGACACGTCCAGGCAACCTCCAATTTTCAGATCTTGAAATCTTCCAATTTTCAAATTGAATTATCCCATATTTGCTGATCAAAAAACATCACCCGAAACATGGCCCTTACCCCCCGCAACACCCACCGCGATCTTGCCTATTTCTTCCTTGGCCTTATCATCGCTTTTTCCATCTCCGGCATCTTCCTCAATCATCGCCAAACCTGGAATCCGCGCCGCTATACCTACGCGGTCAGGGAGATTCAGCTTTCCCCCCTGCTGAAAGAACAGGTCACCGACAGCTTTGTGACGGCCTTCACCGCCGAGCAAAAGATCGAAGATGCCCTCCGCCGCTTTTCGGTCGACGACAAGAACATGCTGCGCATCTCCTATACCATGAATGACGTCAGCATCGACCTGGCCACGGGCACCGGCAAAATCGAGACCTATCGGACGACACCCATATTGGGGCAGATGACCAAGCTTCATATCGACACCAGCAAATGGTGGATCTACTATTCGGATGTATTTGGGTTGGCCATGCTGACCATTGCCCTTACCGGGATGTTCATCGAAAAAGGAAAGAACAGTTTCTGGAGTCGCGGGTGGTGGCTGGCCCTGCTGGGTATGGTTTTCCCGCTGATTTTCCTGTTCCTCCTCTCCTGACTTCTACTGCAAAAAGGGGTATTCCCGGGGTTACCCTTTGCTGATTTGAGGGCACTAAGTGGATGACTACCCGGCGGTGTGGATTATTGGCCGGAGAACATTAATTTCACCTGCAAGAAACCCATGAGAACGACAATCTTGCTTCTCCTGATTCTGCTTCTTGCCTCCTGCATGGGATACAAGGAACTGCCCGTGGAGTACGACTACAGTTACCGCGGCAATTTCAAGCGTTACCGTACGTTTGAAATCGTTCATGCCAAGAACGAGGCAGACACCAACCACCTCAACCTCGTCGTGGAGAAGTCGATCATCAGCCGGATGAAATTCCTGGGGTACCGCCAGGTGAGTCACCGGCCGCACCTGCTCATTTCGTTCAAGATGTTTACCGACAGCTTGCGATTTACGGGCTATGCGCAGCCCGACATTGAAGACTGGATTGAAAGCCAGAAGGAAGACCTGACTTATGACAAGCAGCGGTACGACCTGAAGACCGGCACCTTGCTCATCCAGTTCTTTGACCGTCGGCAGAACCGGTCCATCTGGCAAGGCTATGCCACCACCTTGTATGGCAGCATCGATTTCAACAACAACAGGCACCTGAAAAACGCCGTCATTTCCATCCTGGACAAGTACCGGTTCTGGGCCGACGGGTTTGTGGAGGGCACTCAGCCTGCCGGCGAGGAAAAAGGCCTCCAGTGACCCAATTTCTTCGGGTTCCGGGTTTTTCTTTATCAAATTAATCCTACCTTTGCCCTCCCAAAATGGCCTCCGCTGCGGCGGAAACGCGGTTTTGGGGGAATTGCCCGATGGTGTAATTGGCAACACGCTTGATTTTGATTCAAGAAAGTCCAGGTTCGAGCCCTGGTCGGGCAACAAAGAGGCACGGAACCTACCCCCGCTATGGCAGTTAAAATCTTCTCAGGACGCGCAACCACCTACCTGGCGGACAAAATCGCGCAGGCCTACGGGGAATCGTTGGGAGAAGTCAAATACCAGCAGTTCAGCGACGGGGAAATGTCGCCCTTTATCGCCGAGTCCGTCCGCGGCCACGAAGTTTTCATCGTACAATCCACCTTTCCGCCGGCCGACAATTTCATGGAGCTCGTGCTCATGATCGATGCGGCCAAGCGCGCCAGCGCGGAGAGCATCAATGTCATTATTCCCTACTTCGGCTACGCCCGCCAGGATCGCAAGGACAAGCCGCGTGTGGCCATCGCAGCCAAGTTGATTGCCAACTTGCTCTCAGCGGCCGGTGCTACCCGTATTATGACCTGCGACCTGCACGCCGATCAGATCCAGGGGTTCTTTGACATCCCCGTGGATCACCTGGATGGCGCGTACATCTTTATCCCCTACCTCAAGAGCCTGGGGCTATCCGACATCATGTTTGCCAGCCCTGACGTGGGCGGCATCAAGCGCGCCCGTTATTTCGCCAACTACTTCGATTCCGACCTGGCCGTGTGCGACAAGCACCGCAAGGAGGCCAACAAGATCGAATCCATGCGCCTGATCGGTGAAGTGGACGGCAAAGACGTAATCCTGGTGGACGACCTGGTGGACACGGCCGGCACCATCTGCAAGGCCGCTGCGCTGCTGAAGGGAAACGGAGCCAAGTCGGTGCGCGCCGTATGCACGCATCCGGTGCTCAGCGGGAAGGCCTATGAAAACATTAGCAATTCCGTGCTGGAAGAAATTGTGGTGACCGATACCATTCCCCTGAAGGAGCATATCAGCAAGATCAAGGTGATCACGGTATCCAACCTGTTTGCTAAAGCCATCCGGAAGATCCACGACCGCGAGTCGATCAGCTCGCTCTTCATCAAACTGTAATTCCATTTCACTTAACCAAATACACAATTAACCATTATGAAAACTGTTGAGATTATAGGGTATCATAGAGCAAATCTCGGCAAGGCAGCTGCAGAAGCAACCCGGAAAGAGGGGTTGGTGCCCTGCGTCCTTTATGGCGCAGGCGAGCAAGTGCATTTCGCCGCACCGGTGATCCTCTTCCGCGACCTCGTGTACACCAACGAGGCCCACTTCGTGCACCTGAACATCGAAGGTGAAGAATGCGAGGCAATACTCCAGGAGATCCAGTTCCACCCGGTCAGCGAGATCATCCTCCACGCCGATTTCCTCCGCATCAGCGAAGGACGCAAGATCAAGATGGAGATCCCTACCCGTCTCGTGGGCAAAGCCCCCGGGGTGGAAAAAGGCGGCGCCCTTGTTCGCAAGCGCGCTACCCTGAAGGTGATTGCCTTCCCCAAAGATATGCCCGACCATATTGACGTCGACTGCTCGGAACTCGACTTCCACCACGCCGTAAAGGTGTCGGATGTGAAGATCCCGGGCCTGCAGTTCGCCGATCCGCCCCAGGCCTCTATCGCCGTAGTGGAAGTTCCCCGTGCCGCCAAGCTGGCTGCTGAAGACGCTGCGAAAGCTGCTGAAACGGCTGCTGCCGCCCCTGCTGAAGGTGCTCCCGCTGCGGGTGCTGCTCCGGCCGCTGGCGCTGCTCCGGCTGCAGGTGCTGCCGGCGATGCCAAGAAGGCAGAAGCTCCCAAGAAGGACGAGGGCAAGAAGAAGTAACCTCA
>JAEUUE010000116.1 GCA_016787605.1 Cyclobacteriaceae bacterium | reverse complement strand
GCCTTGTCATGAGACAAGCCGGGAACAATCTCATTCGGGTAGTCATAACCCGGGCTTCCCGCCGTGCTGTTGGCGGGCATCCCGCATTGAATGACATGTCCGGGGACCACCCGGTGCCAGCGCGAGCCATTATAGTAAGGCTGCCCGGGAGGCAATGCGGCGTTATCAATGGTTCCTTCCGCCAACCCGACGAAGCTGGCCACGGCGACCGGTACTTTTTCAAACTCAAGTTGCAGTACGATGAGCCCCTTGGTCGTGTTCACCTCCGCATAGAGTCCATCGGAGTACTTTACCTTTCCCTTCCTCTGGGCTTCCGCTGCCGTGAAGAGCAGGCAGGCCAGCAACGCGACGCTCAGCCGTATCATTTCTTCTTTTCAGGCATCGGTGGGCTGATCATGATATGGGCACGGTGGGTGCCCGGGTCCATGATCCACGGCTGACCGGGGAAGGTGGGCTTCAGGGGTAGCCCCGTACTCTCGCTGGTCGCATAAGGAATGTAGATCACATAACGTAGATACCCATTAATGGGAGCCCCGGCCGCATCCAGTCCATCGGCAGTGAAGACGTACAGCGTTGAGGGGCTGGCGGGCATCTTCAGTTTTCCCGATTTGGCTTCGGCCTCACGGATATCGAAGATCTCCTGGAAGCTCTTCCCCTCCGCCTTCAACACCCGGCCCCGGGCCATGAAGGGCTCGAGGTCCGCATGGTAGGCTGAGACATTAATTCCCGCCTGCTTGGGGTCATCGCCGAGACATATCAGCGAATTGGTCCCTTTTCGGAGCACGGTCAACTCACCTTTCGGGTTGTATCCATACACCATGGCTTCATCGCGTAGTTCAGCCGGAGCGGCAAGAACGGCGGTGGCAATTTGCTCTTTTTCCGAGGGGATTCCCTGGGCCAGGAGGTTTGTTGTTTCCCAGCAAAGCAACAACAGCAAAAAACCGAGACTCTTCATATACCTTAACTTGATTACTCAAGTTACCGAATTAATCGAAACGATGAACAGGGTAAATCGGCCCCGCAGGCACCCGCCTCCTGCTAGTAGTAGTAGATGTGCAGAACAGCGCGTTTCTTGACGAGGTCAACCGACTGGATGTGAACCCGCTGAATCTCCAGGCCCGTGCGAACGCGAAGGTCGGCAATCAGCTTGTCGGTTTGCTGCGGTATGATGTTATCCAGGGAATCCACCTGCAACTCCCGCATATGGATGCTTTTCGACAGCCAGTCTTTATCGAGTCCGTAGGTCAATGCGATTAATGTTGCGTCCAAAGTGATCAATTCAAAGTAAGGGCCAGTCATTACTGCGTTCATCAGTCCCATAGTGAGCACGACAAAGAGATAGGTCATGTCCTTCATCGAAATAGTATCTGTCCTAAGGCGCAGCAATGAGAAAAAGGCCAACAGACCGAGACCTGCTGCACCGAAACTAGTGAACGAACTCGTCCTCAGAATCATAAACATGATGATGAAGACAAGGAAGTTCAGGATGAAGAAAAGAAAGAAATATTCCTTCTTCCTGTGAATAGGCAGATAGACCAGGACGACAAGAATAAAAACAGAAATCGTATTAACTCCCAGACGCTCGAGAAAAAGTGGAGTAAAAAATACCGGCTTGGGTGGAGGGGCTTTAAATACTTCTTGTGCGAGGACTGGCTGTACGCCGGCCACGACAAGCAAAATAACGAACAGCAGGAAAAGAAAAACTGTCGGCCGATTTTCCCTGGAAAGTGGTTGCAGATGCTTCATATTAATCCAAACTGACTCCTTGTTTTCAGGGATACACCCTGAAAGCAATATTTTTCAATTTACAAAACTATTGGTGTCGGCAAAGACAAGAACGAAATCACGCCAATAATTCTATATTTACCAGCTCCAGATAGACCCCCCGCGTGACCGAATCCATTGCCACCATCGAAGCCCTCATCAACCAGGGCCGGTACTTCGAGGCACGCTCGCTGGCAGAAACTGCCCTGAAACTGGGCGATAACCTCCGCCTCAAGCAGCTCTACGCGCTCTCGCTCTCCAAAGCCGGCGTTCCAAAGGCCGCCGTCGATGTGCTGGAGCCGGTCTACCGCCAGCATGCCGATGATCCCGAGACGGCCGGCATCATGGGCAGCATCTATAAAGAGATCTTCCGCAAGGATCAGGATACGCGCTACGCGGTGCTCTCCCGCGATACCTACCTCCGCAATTTTTCAGCTACCCGGAACTACTACACAGGCATCAATGCGGCCACCATGTCGGCCATCGCCGGACAGGTTTCCAAAGGCAGGGAAATTGCCGCGGAAGTCATCCGTCATATCGCGAACCCGCCCGGGGACTTTTGGCAGCAAGTCACGCTGGCTGAGGCGTACCTGCTAACGAGGGAACGGGAGAAGGCCATCAGCGCCTACATTGAGGCGAAACAGATGGCGGGAACCGATTGGGGCAAGATCAGCTCGGTGTATAACCAGCTTTGGCTTCTCAACCACTACGTTCCGGTTCCGAAAGAGATTATGCGGGTGTTCCAGCCTCCTGGTGTTGCCTGTTTCATCGGTCACATGATCGACCACCCCACCCGTCCGCGGCCCCGCTTCCCGGCCGTGATCGAGAACCAGGTGCGCGATGCGATTGTAGGAGCCATCAACACCCTCAACGCCAAGATCGGGTTTTGCAGCCTCGCGTGCGGGAGCGACATCCTCTTTGCCGAGTCGATGGCCGCCGCAGGAGGAGAAGTCAACATCTGGCTTCCGTTTGCGAAAGAGGATTTTATTGAAGCCAGCGTGCGCTTCGCCGGCGGTAACTGGCTGGAACGCTTTGAGCGGCTGGTCTCCCGGTTTCCCGTGAATTACATCACCTTCGAACCGTATGCCGGCTATGATGATCTCTTCTCGTTTCAGAACCGGGTGATCTTCGGGTCGGCAGTCATCCGCGGTGCAATGAACCACACGGAGCCTACCCTGATCACTGTGCTCTCGGAGACGGACCTGAAGATGAAGGAGGGTGGCACGCGCGATACGCTCAGCTTGTGGCCATTTCCCGCCCGGCACATTAATATCAACCCCGACAACTATTTCTCACCGGCCAGCATCCCTCCGCCCGCCGTGTCGCAGGAAACGGCAAAGCCAGTTTATCCGCCGCTGGACCGGCCTGTCTTATATGGGTTGGTCGCTGACATCCCTTCCCTGTCAGTCAACGAGCAAGCGAAGATTTGGGAAGATATCCAGGCCAAACTTGACCTGTCTCTCCTCTCTCCGGTCACCTTTGAAGCAAACCCCGCGCTCATTGTGTCCTTTGCTTCTATCCTCGGAGCCATGGATCTGGCCAAAGTCATACTGCGTGAAATGCGCGGGCACTACTTGTCCGACAAACTACGAATCAGCCTGTACGCCAGCCCGGCTCATCTTGCTCCCGGTTCCGGCGAAGACGAAAAGAAGATTGCAGAAATCAGCCGCAGCCGTCTCCTGGAACTTCACAACCTGGTACCGACTGGGGCCGTTTACGCCTTCGCCCGGTTCTCCTCCGCGTTGTCCCTGGACGTCAACCACTACTCCGTAGACTATGCCGGCATGGTCACCACCAGCTGGTTCCCCCAACCCCTGGAAATCTTCCGGGTTAACCTCATCGACGGCCCCAAGAAGGCCGCTTAGGCGACTCACTACACCATTTCGACAACTCAGGTCATGGGGGTTGGCCAGGTTGAACCCTACCCTCACCTTTGTGCGTCTTACGGTAAAAAGAAGTCCATGAAAGCCATTTTTCCCATTGTACTGCTTTGCCTATCCTTCCTGGCGCACGGCCAAACACTCACCGTTGAAAACGCGGGCGGCACCAAGAAGACCATCTACAACCGGGGTGGCCTGTCCAGCTTCAGCGTGGAGACCCGGGGCAAAATGGAGGTGTCTGACGACGACCGGGACATCAAAAGCATGTCGCCTGATGGCTACCTGGAGATCACGAAGACTGTATTTGGAAGCAAGCGCAGGATCGTCATCAGCGCCACGGCCAGCGGGCTCAAGAAGGAATACTACGAAGGCCGGACGCTCGTAGCCTGGGAACCGGAAGGACGAAAATGGCTGGGCGAGATCCTTCCCGAGATCGTCCGGACAACGACCATTGCCGCAGAGAGCCGGGTCAATCGCTTCTACCGATCCGGCGGTGTCCATGCCGTACTTAATGAAATCCGGGCGATCGAAAGCGACTTCGTGCGTGCCCATTACGCCAACCTGCTGGTTAATGTCAACCAGCCCGCGCAGAACATGCCCATCATCATCGCTGAAGTGAGCGACATCATGGAATCCGACCATTACCTCGCGGAGTTCCTGACCAAGAATCTCAAGGCATTCCTGCCCTCAAAGGAGGCTGTGCGAGCCGTGTTCTTGGCTACCGGCAAGATGGATTCCGACCACTACCGGACCGAAGTGATCAAGGAGGCCTTGTACCTGGGGCCCGGCAGCCAGGAAAATGTAGTTGCCGCCCTGGAAGCTACAAGCAAGATGGAATCCGATCATTACAAGACGGAAGTGCTTACTTCCCTCCTTCGTCAAAGCAACCTTTCCGACGCCATCCTCGCCGAAATGATCAATACGACCAAGGGTATGGAATCGGACCACTACCGCACGGTGGTGCTCACGAAGGCGCTGTCAAAGCCGGGTTTGTCCAGCACGTCGTTTCAACGGGCGCTGGAATCCGTAAAAATGATGGACAGCGACCATTACAAAACGGAGGTGCTGACCAGCCTGCTTGGCAATACCATCAGCCCGGAGGTCCAGGCTCAGCTGATTGCCGCCACGTCGTCGATCGAATCTGACCATTATGTGACGGTGGTGGGCAAGCAGATCCTCCGCAAAGTGCCGCTTACCGACGAGGCATTCAAGAACTTGCTCGACGAAATGACCACGCATGAAAGCGACTACTACCGGGCGGAATTCCTGAAGGCCGCCTTGGAGCGCCCGAATATCAACAAGAGCAACCTGATGGCCATTCTCATCACGACGGGCTCGATCGAATCGGACCATTACATCACGGATGTGCTGGTCACCCTTGCTCCCACGTTGCGCTCCCTGAATGACTCGTCGTTGAAGGAGGCTTACCGGGCCGCAGCCAAAAAGATCGAATCGGAAACCTACTATGGCCGTGCAATCCGGGCCATCGACTGACCCGCCGCCCTTTTCCGCCGATCTGAAATATCGTAGCTTAACGATACCATGCGATTGCTCGCCCGGATCCAGCCGCTGACACTCAAACGATACCTCCTCCTGCTGGCGGCGTCAGCAACCGTGGGCATCCTGTTCTATCTCTTCATCTACTACGGGGGACACGGCCACCTGCCGGGCTTGCGTCAGCGGGCGGGTGAATACCTCTCCGCCGTCGCAAGCACGGCCCTTTTCGGCTGGTTGCTTCTTCTGCTGGACGGGCTCCTCGACAAGGCCATCCACTGGAGAACCAATTTCCTTCTTCGATTCATCAGCGGGCTGGGCGCCGGCATGACCCTGGCCGTGCTGTTCTTTACCCTGGCCGGGAAGTACTGGTTCCAATCGACTACGGAAGTGATCCTGAAGCTCAATATGCTTTTCACCATCGCCGTGTTCATTTATGAGATCTTCTACGGCCTCTTCTACTCCTATCGCTATTACGCCGTCATTCAGGCCGAACAGCTGCAATCCGACCGGTGGCAACTGGAGCTTCAGTTCGAATCGCTGAAGAGCCAGATAAGTCCCCACTACCTGTTCAACTGCCTCAACACGGTATCCGCCCTTCTCTATAAGGACTCCCGGATCGCCGAGGAATTTGTGCGGCGCATGGCCGATACTTTCCGCTATGTCCTGGGGAACCAAAAACACCGGCTGGTCACCCTTCGCGAGGAACTCGAGTTTGTCAAATCCTATTATTTCCTGCTCCAGGTCCGGTATGAATACCACCTTCAGATGGAAGTAAATGTTCCGGCCAGCCTGATGGACACGCTGATCCCTCCCATGACCCTGCAGTTGCTGGTGGAGAACGCCGTGAAGCACAACGCCATCAGCAAGGAACAACCGCTGCTGGTGTACATCGGCGCCCAGGACAACACGCATCTTACCGTGTACAATACGAAGACGCAAACCCTGCGGCCCACCAACAGTTTCCGGGTGGGCCTTGAGAATATTCATAAGCGATACGGCCTCTTTACCTCCGAACCTGTTCGCGTCACTGACGGAGAGCGCTTCCAGGTACAGCTCCCCGTCCTCCACCCTGCTTCCACGCTGGCTCCCAACATGGCATGAAGAAGTTATTCATCCATAATCCCTTCTTCCGATTGCTCACCCCACCGGTGTATGGCCTCCTCGTCTACCTGATCATACTCCTGGTCAACAACAATGTGGAGCAGATCGCCACCCTCATCAGCAACCAGGAGGTCTATGTCAGCATGGGCCTGAGCCTTATCGCCTTCGAATCGATGAGGCTGGCCATCGTCCTCCTCGACCGGCTGGGTCTGCCCGGAAGAAAGAGAATGCTTCTCCAATGGCCGGTGACCACCGTAGTCGCCGTGCTCACGGTAGCGTTGGCCATCAGCCAATACTACAGCCGCGTCATCGGTTTTGACATCAGCCGGCGCGAACTCATGCTCTTTGGAACCATCTTCTTTCTTACTGCCCTGCTGTACAATGCGCTCTACCTGGGCAACCGGTATATCCTGCACGAGAACACGCAATTGCTGGAGCAGGAGACGAAACTCCGTGAAAACCTGGAAGCCGAGTTTTCCTCCTTCCGCCGGGAAATCAACCCCAACCTGCTTTACGACAGTCTCGAAGACCTTATTCTCTGCATGCACAACGAACCCGAGAAAGCCGAAGAACTGATCGACAGCCTGGCCGCCATCTACCGCTACCAGCTGGTCAACCGGCACAAGGAGTTCGTGACGCTCGACGAGGAGTTGAAGGCCGTGCGACATTATCTGAGACTCCTGGAAGCCCGGTACCCCGGTCAGGTTTTATGGAAAGCCTCCGTCGACGACGTCTCGGGCATGCAAATCATGCAGGGCGCCTTGCTGACGACGCTGGACAGCATCATCCGAAACACACTGCTCTCCCCGCGGTCACCCCTGGTGCTCCGTCTCGAAGTCGAAGAAGACGACTACCTGGTACTCAATCATGCCTTGAACGACAGGCTGCTCATCCACCCCGACAGCCAGGCGGCCTTCCTTCAATTGCAGCGGTCGTATTCGATCTACAGCGACCGTCCGTTCGTCCAGGTAAAAGCCGGCCGGGAAAATTATGTTAAATTTCCCCTGCTCAACGTCCAACAACCCGCGACCGTTACCGCATGAGTCTTGCCCTTACTGTCCTGATCGTGGAAGATGAGTCTCCCGCCGCAGAGAAACTCCAGCGGTACCTGCAGCGGTATTCTCCCGACATCCTAGTGGCCCAGGTCTGCGACAGCGTGGCTTCCAGCGTTTCCTGGCTGCAACAGCACGCCGGAGAGATCGACCTTATCTTCATGGACATCCAGCTCAAGGACGGAATCAGTTTCAACATCTTCCGCGAGGTGTCCGTTCAAAAGCCGGTAATCTTCGTCACCGCCTATAACGAGTTCGCCCTCGAGGCCTTCAATGTCAATAGCATCGCCTACCTCCTCAAACCGGTGACCTTTGACGACCTGAAAGCCAGCCTCGACAAGTTTGTGGCCTTTCGCTCGCAGTTCGCGCTCTCAGGAGAGCGGGAAGAAAAAATCAAGTCGCTTGCCGGTGAGGCCACGCCCAAAAGCTACAAAACCCGTTTCCTGGTCAAGGTGGGAGATCACATCCGCTCCGTGACGGCCGACCAGGTGGTCTTCTTCTTTGCCGATGGCCGGGACGTCTACCTGGTGACTAACCAATCCCGGAAATTCATCATTGATTTTACCCTGGAGGCGCTGGACGAAGTGCTTGACCCGGCCCAGTTCTTCCGGGCCAACCGGACGTATATCCTCAACATCGCCTTTATCCACGACGTGGTGATGTACTCCAACAGCCGCCTGAAGGTGACGACTCAACCCGCCTGGGATAAGGAAATTATTGTCAGCCGGGAGAAGGTCGGCGAGTTCAAAGACTGGTTTGACGGCAGGCGTTCCTAGAATTTCAGGTAGGCGTAACCCTTCAATTGATAGGTGGTGACGGTAGTCAGCATCGAAAGTGCGGGCTTTACCTCGGGTACCAGGCGCGTCCGATCGATCTTCCGGTTGATAATGGACTGTCCGCAGATAAACAGCTGGACGCCGGCGGCTTGCAATTCCTGGTAGAGCTTCAGGTTCGGATTGTCCACCTTATACTTCGCCCGGTACTGATCATTGTTCATGGCCGTATAGGCGGCCCCTCCGTGGATGGCCAGCACGAGATGGACATTCGAGGCGGGAACACCCCCCACCGCAAACAGGTTAAGCAGCCTTGCAACGTTGTTGAGCGCCCAGTTGATGGTGTCCGGCTTCTCGCTCTCCCGCTCCACTTCCACCACGATATTGTAAACCATGGCCGGATCCGGCTTCTCCACGGCAAATGGTATCTCAAAAATTCCACCCTGGCTCTTGATCACCGGGTTGACCCGTTGGGGCGACTGGGCCTGTGCAGCCATCGTCAGACTAAGCAAAGCCAATAAGGACACAAATGATCTGATCATACTCAATGATTAAAAAGGATGTTCATTCCCGCAACAAAGATGAGAAGGGCGGTGACCTTCCGGATATGGACGGCGTTGAACTTCCTGGCCCCCCATCGGGAGCCCACTTGTCCGCCGGCCAATACGGCGACGGCAAGGGGAAGAATCAGGCTCCAGTCAAAAGTAGCCGACCGCGTAAACTGCCCGGCAAGGCCGCCTAACGAATTCACCAGGATAAAGGCGCTGGCCAGTGCAGAAATCTTTTTGGCGTGATCCCACCCAAGAAAGTGAAGCAAAGGGGAAAGGAAGATTCCGCCGCCGACGCTCACCAAACCGGAAAGAAAACCTATTCCTCCTCCCAGCAGTGCCCCCTGGTACCAGGGGGAACCTTCACGAACCGTCCCGCTGCCTGACAAGTTATCCTGGAACCACAGCACGATGGCCGCCACGATCAGCGTAAGCCCCAGGATGATAAAGAACGTTCCTTCACGAATCGGAAAATAACCGCCCACAAAGGCCAAGGGGACACTGAAGACCAGGAAGGGCCAGCTCTGACGAATATCCAGCAGGCCTTCACGGTAGAAGATCCATGTTCCGCCGGTAACCACTACGATGTTACAGAGCAGCGCGGCAGGCCTCATGGTCTCAAAAGGGACGGCCATCATGGCCATGAGCGCCAGGTAGCTGGTGCCGCCGCCGAAGCCAACGGAGGCATAGATCATCGCAATCGCAAAGAAGGAAACTACGAGCAGGTAGTCCATTGGGTCCTGATCTTATCCGCCGATGGTCGCCATCGACTCGGCTATCGCCGGGTCAGTTCGCCGGGATTCTGCTTCAAATCCGTCGCGGGGGCGTTGCGAAAAGGATTCCAGCAATGAGGTTTTTAACTCGTCATCAGTCTTGCCCATTCGAAGCAAATCACGCAGGCTCAGAACCCCATTGTCATACAGGCAGGTCTTAAGTTCGCCTTGGGCCGTCACCCGAATACGGTTACAGGTACCGCAGAACGTGCGGCTGAAGGCAGCGATGATGCCGATGTCGCCAAGATGACCTGGAACCTGATAATGCATGGCAGTGGCATGCGGAGGATCAGGTCTTCGTTCCAGCGTGGGGTACCCCTGTTTCAGTGCGGCAAGAATCCGGGCGTGGGTCCAATGCAGCACGGGATAGTGCTGGCCCTCGCCGTTGAACGGCATCTCTTCGATGAATCGCACGGACACGGGAAGTTCGCGGGTCAACGCCGCCAGTGGGAGGATGTCGTCGGTATTTTTTCCGTCCATCACGACGGCATTGATCTTCACCGGGATGTCATGTTCCAGAAGTGACTCAAAGGTTCGCCACACGCGGTCAAATTCGTCGCGGCGGGTGATTTCGCGAAAGCGGGTCTTGTCCAGGGTATCGAGGCTCAGGTTGACCGAGCGAATTCCCAACGCCTTTAACTCCGGAACATGCGGAGCGGTAAGCACCCCGTTGGTGGTCAGGTGCACTTGCTCGATGCCCGGTATATCCGTCAGCGTTCGCAGGAGTTTCATCAGGTCGTTACGGACAAAGGGCTCACCTCCGGTGACACGCACTTTGGATATCCCCATGGACGCCAGCAGCCGAACCAGCCGTTCAATCTCCTCGAACGTCAGCAGCTCTTTTTTGGCCACGTAGCGTATCCCCTCCTCCGGCATGCAGTAAAAGCACCGCAGGTTGCACCGGTCGGTAACGGCCAACCGCACGTAGTTCAAGGGGCGCTGATGGTTATCGAAAAGCATAGCGTGTCTCGAAAGATAGTCAGGTGCGGCCAAAAAATTGTAGTTTCGCCCCGGCATGATGAAAGTTCGCGTTTTTGCCTACGGAATCGTACGGGACATCGCCGGGAAGTCCTTCGAACTGGAGGTTCCTGGAAAGACGGTCGGCGCCCTGCGGCAGGCGCTGCTCAATACCTACCCCTCCCTGGGTAACCTGCCCTCTCTCCTGGTGGCGGTAAACCAGGAATATGCCGACGACAGCCAGCCCGTCAAACCCGATGACGAGGTGGTGCTGATACCGCCCGTCAGCGGCGGCTGAGGGTTCCCGGGGCCTCCGCGACCCCATTTTTCGCCCTCCCCGAAATACTGATAAAACTCATTGCCTTGGCTGGATCGATTCGGTACATTGATCTCAGTGTCTGATTGATTACCCAAATCACTACGCATATGATCAAAATCACCGAAAAGCCGATTGACATCCCAAAGGTCATCGAAACGGCCTCCAGCCTTGGTGCGGGGGCCGTTAATGTTTTCATTGGTACCGTACGCAACACGGCTCATAACAAGAACGTGGTGTGGCTGGAATACGAGGCCTATGAAGGCATGGCCGTTAATGAAACCCGGAAGATCATCGACGACGCCGCGCATAAGTGGCCCTTGATGGGATGGGCAGTAAGTCACCGGATTGGCACGCTCAAGCCCGGGGAAGTAGCCGTCGTTGTCGCCGTGGCAACCAAGCACCGCAAGGAGTCCTTTGAAGCTTGCCAATATATCATCGATAAGCTGAAAGAAAATGTGCCGATCTTCAAGAAGGAAGTATTTGAAGATGGCGAAGAGTGGGTAGGAGCCCAACCGAAAATTCAAGCCTCAGCGCCCATGAACTGATCATGTGCTGATCGCAGGCAAGGCCTGTCGTCCTGCTCACCGGCATGGCGGCAGGCCTTCGTCATGTCAGGCCTTTCTCACAAAGTCCCTCTTTCCTCCCCGCTTGCTGAGCAGGTGGATGGACTCGATGCGAATGTCATGCGACAAGGCCTTGCACATGTCGTAAAGGGTCAGCGCCGCCACTGACACCGCCGTGAGGGCCTCCATCTCCACCCCGGTCTTTGCCGTAATATTCGCGGTGGCTTCGATGATCGCGTATTCGCCTTCCGAGCGAACGGTCACCGAACAATCTTCCAGGCTCAGCGGATGACAGAGCGGAATCAGGTCAGCGGTCTTCTTGGCACCCTGGATGCCGGCCAGGATAGCAGTTTGAAAAACAGGTCCTTTCGCCAGCCGGATTTCTTCGCCCTGAAGCTGCTTCATGATCGCCGGACCCAGCCACACCCTGGCACAGGCGGTCGCGCTTCGTTGCGTCTCCTTCTTGCCGCCCACATTCACCATCCGCGGGGTCCCCGATCGGTCGACATGACTTAGCTTGCTCTTCATTTCTTCCTATCTTGAATCAAAAATAACCAATTCATGGTCAGCGTAGCCGAAGCCACCCGGCTTATTCTCGCACAAGTTTATCGACCCGGAACCGAACGCATCAAAATCGAGGAAGCGGTGGGCAGGGTTATCGCAGAGTCCATCAAGGCCGACCGTGACTTCCCTCCTTTTGACCGTGTGGCCATGGACGGTATCGCCGTCAACTACCAGGCCATCGAGGAGGGCTGGGAAGGCTTTCGGGTGGAAGGACTTCAGCCCGCCGGCCAGCCGAGACTGACCCTGAAGAATGACAAGAATTGCATCGAGGTGATGACCGGCGCCATGCTGCCCATTGGCTGCGATACCGTCATCCGTTATGAGGATGTCACCGTGGTGCACGACATGGCCAAACTCAAGACGAAGAACATCACGCGGGGCCAACACGTACACCCCCGGGCCCAGGACGCCAAGCGCGGGGACACCCTGCTGTCGCCCGGCACCCGGCTGGCTATCGGCGAAGTGGCCTTGCTCGCCGCGATAGGATGGCTGGAATGCACCGTGTACCGTTTTCCAAAAACAGCCATAGTGTCGACCGGCAACGAATTGGTGGATGTTCACGACCGCCCTCTTCCCCACCAGATTCGGCGGTCGAACAGTCACGCGCTGCGGGCCGTCCTGCACCAGATGGGTTGCCCGGTTGATTTGTTTCACCTTCCGGATGACCAGAATATCATGGAGCGTGAGCTGGAGAAGCTGTTCAAGATCTACGAAGTAGTCATCTTGAGCGGGGGTGTATCCAAAGGCAAATTCGATTTTGTACCGGCAGCACTGAAGCACCTCGGCGTAGAAACCATCTTTCACCAGGTAAGCCAGAAACCCGGCAAGCCGATTTTTTTCGGTACTACAAAAAAGCAGGTGATCTTCGGACTCCCGGGAAACCCGGTATCGTCATTTCTTTGCTTCTATCGGTACATCCGTCCGTGGTTGCTGGGCACCATGGGCATTAAGCCTCCTGAGGCGAACGCGGTGCTGGCTGCGCCCGTTGAGCTGAAAAACGCTGACCTCACGCACTTTGTACAGGTCAGGATAAAACATGAAAAAGGAATTCAAATGGCCTACCCGGTGCCCGGAGGGGGATCCGGTGACTTTGCCAATTTGCGCGAGGTGGATGGCTTCCTGGAAATACCGCAGGGGGCAACGGCCGCGGTGGGTGAAGCGTACCCGTTGACCCTGTTCCGTCACGACTAGCATTCAGGATGGCAGGGATTAGGGCGCCCTTGCGCTAATTGCGTGGTACCACTACCTTCGCGGTCTAAATTGCGCGAAAACAGCGCGCTTTTGACCGTAATCCTGAAATCCAACCATTTTTTGAATCCGAGCCCATGTTTGAAAGTTTAAGCCATAAGATTGATAAAGCCATCCAGACCCTGAAGGGCCAGGGGCGGATTACGGAGATCAACGTGGCCGGGACCATCAAGGAAATCCGCAAGGCCCTCATCGATGCGGACGTCAACTACAAAGTCGCCAAGGAAGTCACCGACGAGATCAAGGCCAAGGCCATGGGCCAGAATGTGCTTACGTCAATCTCACCGGGCCAGCTCCTGACCAAGATCACCAACGACGAGCTGACCCAGCTCATGGGAGGCACCAGCGAGGACATCCGGATTGAAGGAAACCCGGCCATTATCCTCATCGCGGGCCTCCAGGGTTCGGGAAAGACCACCTTTTCGGGCAAGCTCGCCAACTACCTCAAGCGCCAGGGCCGTCAGGTGCTCCTAGCCGCCTGCGACGTGTACCGTCCGGCGGCCATCGACCAGCTCACCGTACTGGCTGCCCAGGTTGGCGTAGACATTTACACCGATAAGGAGACGAAGGATCCGCTGAAGATCGCCAAAGCGGCGCTCGAGCATGCGCGGCAGAACAATCACCGTGTCGTTATCGTCGATACGGCCGGACGCCTGGCTGTCGACGAGGAAATGATGCAGGAGATTGCGTCGCTGAAAGATACACTCAAGCCTTCCGAGACCCTCTTCGTCGTAGATGCCATGACCGGCCAGGATGCCGTGAACACCGCCAAGGCATTCAATGACCGGATCAATTTCGACGGGGTGGTTCTCAGCAAGATGGACGGCGACACCCGCGGTGGCGCTGCTCTGTCCATCCGTCGGATCACCGAGAAGCCGATCAAGTTCATCAGCTCCGGTGAGAAGATGGAAGCCCTGGACCGCTTCTACCCCGACCGGATGGCGGGCAGGATCCTGGGCATGGGCGATGTGGTCGGGCTTGTCGAAAAGGCGCAGGAGGCCTTTGACCAGGAGGAAGCCGACCGCCTTCAAAAGAAGATCCGCAAGAACCAGTTCGACCTTAACGACTTCCTTAACCAGCTGGCCCAGATCAAGAAGATGGGCAATATGAAGGACCTGCTGGGCATGATTCCCGGCGTGGGCAAGGCGATGAAAGACGTCAACGTCGACGACAACGCCTTCAAACCGCTGGAGGCCATCATCCAGTCGATGACCATCAAGGAGCGCGAGAATCCGGAGATCATCAATAGCAGCCGCAAGGAGCGCATCGCCAAAGGGAGTGGCACTTCCGTGCAGCAGGTAAACCAGTTGCTGAAGCAGTTTACCGAGCTTCGCAAGATGATGAAGACCATGAACAAAATGGGCGGAGGAAAGCGTGCCCTGTCAGCCCTTAACCCATTCGGGGGCAGGTAAATTCCAGGCCTTCGGCCGAACTATTGCCCGCCTGTTACCGTTAGAACACCAGCGCAGCTTCCTGCGCTTTCCATCATTCACTTAAACCAATCAAACTATGATCAAGAGAACAGTTATGACGGTATTTCTGCTCGCCCTGGCAGCCGTAATCGGCTTCGCGCAAGGACAGGATAAAAGCAAGCGGCCCAGCCCGCCACGTACGGCTGAGGGCAGCATCGACGGCGTGAAAGTTAAGATTGACTACTCGGCTCCTTCCGCCAAGGGCAGGAAGATGCTGGGTGGAATTGAGCCTTTCGGCAAGGTATGGCGCACGGGTGCCAACGAAGCCACCACGTTTGAAATTGACAAGCCCATCCAGGTAGAGGGCAAGACGCTGGCGGCCGGCAAGTACGAGCTCTTCTCCATTCCCGGCGAAACGGAGTGGACCATCATTTTTCAGAAGGCCACGGGCCAGTGGGGTGCCTACAGCTACAAGGAGAGCAACGATGTGCTCCGGGTGAATGTGAAACCTGGAAAGACACCTGCTTTTGTAGAGACCTTTGCGATCGGCGTGGAAAAAGACCAGGTTACCCTCCAGTGGGAAAACACCCTGGTTGCCTTCAAGGTGAAGAAAGGATAGGAAGTATCGCCGTTCAGGCATCCCGGAGTTCAGGCATCCCCTGGGCTCCGGGTTTTTTGTTTCAGAGGGTATTGAAGTAGTCGACCATGAGCATCAGGTCGCGTTCGCGGGACGGGTTGAGCTTGTTGATCTTCTGAAACTTCTTCATCTCGTCGGCACGCTCACTCCATAACGTCTCCAACTCCTTGCGGCTCAGGGACCGGAGTTCGGTGGCCGTGCTGTAAAGAAGAACGCGCTTCTTATAGATCTGGTAATTCTTGCTGCCCGAACCGATGGCTACGTTGTAGTTTGGTTTGAGCAGGGTGGCTTCGGTGAATGCGTACACGTCTACTTTTCCCCAGCACAGCACCTCCAGGAAACCCCGGACTGGTGCACCGTCACGGGTAAAATTCTTGCCGTTGACAAAGCGGTGCGGTATCTGGGTCACGGAATCCTTATACTCGAACGACTGTACCAGGTTACCGTCCAGCGATTTGATTTTGTCGGATTCAAAATAGATGTCGAGGCCGAAGTTCAGCACATCGTATTTGAGGCCACTGATCTCATACGTCTTGTTTTCGCGGTACAACGTCAGGCTGCCGGGGCTCCAATTCTTCCACAAGTAGGAGTCGCCCTCCACCTCAGGGCCGTTGGCGGAGTTGCTCCGGAAGGGTCTCGACTCCCTTTCCAGGTCGCCCAAGATTCGCATGGTCCTCAATTCCTCATTGCTCACCTGTCCTACCACAGTGTACGGGAGGCACAGGGTCAGCGCCCACAGCAGAATTCCAGTCCTATTTATCATGGCGCAATAATAAGAAAAGCCCGGCTAAATAGCCGGGCTTTTCAAAGAAGTCTGAACGCTCAGATCAGAAGGTCAGGCCAAGGGGCCAGGTCTTACCTGTGCGAGTCAATTCCGATCTTCCGACATCTCCATAATCGTTTGACCAATCGATCACCAGCGTGGTGCCGTCATTGGAGAAGATGGAGAACGTATAGATGAGGCCATACTGATCGCTTCCGGTCAGGGACAGGATGTTGCAGGCGTCATTCAGGGTAACCCCTGAAGCCGGGTTGTCGTTCCACGCGCAATCATACTGACCGAACGTGGCGTCTTCCACGGCATACGCACCAGGTCCCAGTTCATCCCAGGTGGTGGTACCGGTAACGAACGGCTGACAGGGTGCGATCGGAACAACGGCTGCAAACACGTAGGTCTTGTAGTTGATGGTGCCTCCGAGATCGGAAGGGCACACTACAGCTACCACGTTCTGGAAAGGTGACTTGTACACACCCCCGCCCGAGGCGATGGCTGTGGTCACGTTGTTGCTCGAGAACACCCGGCCATCAGGGAAGTTCATGGCCTGGCGATAAACGAACTGGTCAGAACCCTCAAGCTCCCCGGCCACAAGGCCAAGAGCCGTCAGGGTCTCCGGAGCTGTAATCGAAACGGTCAGGCGGGGAAGCCCCGTGGTACCGTCTACTACAAACTCAGAAGCCTGGTGGGTCTTGATCTTCACTTCGGTTTTGGAATTATTTCCATTTGCCGAGGAAGGAGTACGGTCCACGTAAGAAACAAAGATGTCGACCGAGGTAAACAACTTACCGCGGTTTGCATCGTTGGCTTCTAGTGTTACCTCGTACTTGGCGCCCGGGATATTGAACTTATCGAAGGCAACCGAGATAACGCTCACCTGCGACAGGATTCCTGCATTGGAATTATTCACCTTATCAAAGTCGATCGGATAGGTGCTTTCGTCCGTACAGGAAAATCCCAGCCCCAGCGCGAACAGGACGGCTATGATTTTATTTCTGTTTTTCATTGTGTCGTCAGTTAGATTAATAAATGAACCCGTCCGGATACTGGGTACCAGGATCCCAGAAGACCTTTACCTTGTTGTCCGGTTTCTGCGTTGCCTGGTTGTTCCGAACAATGTACACACCGGGATAAGTGAGTGACCGGTAGAAATTGCCCGGATCAGCGGCCAGGGCTGGCTGCATGCCGGTAGGACGACCTGTGCGGCGGTACATGTTATAGGACTCCACACCATTACCCCACAGGGCGATCCAGTACTCCTTACAGATCACATCCAGTTTGGTTTCCTGCAACGTGGTGTTGGGAGCAGTCGGCGTTGCAACGTCATAGCGGGCCAACACGGTGTTCACGTAAGTATTGATACCCGTGGCCGAAGGAGCAAATGACGGATTCACTGCAGAGGGAATAAAGGTCATCACGCGGTCAATGGAGCGGCGAATGGCTTGCTCCAGCAGCGCTCTTGCGCCAACCGGGTCGGAAGCAGGCTTCATCAGGGCATGCTCGGCGCGCATGAAGAGTACAAACGAACTCATCATGATCGGGAGGATACCTTTTCCTTTTCCACCGGAAGACAGACCCTGGTCGGTCACTGGCTTCGCGTCGTTGGCGTCGAAACGGCCACCGGCCGGATACAGTCCGTAAGTCGTCTTCTTCAGACCATCGGGAGGCGTACCTTCAAAGTTGAGGTGGTCGCGACCCCAGTATCCTTCAGGAAGCTGGCAATAAGCCGTGCCCGGAGGATAGTGAGCCGGAGGAAACGTGGTGTACGGGAATACCGGGATGGAGCAAGTCAACTCGTTCACATCGGTTGTCGGCTGGTTTACCTGGCGGTAGAAGTAGTACCGCAGGCGGGGATCCTTGAATCCCTTTCCGTCATACAACTCCTTCATGTACGAGTTGGACATGTACGGGCCCGAGCTGGTCAGGTAGCTGCCGTAGAACCATGGATGGAAGGTGTTCGGGTTCGTCTGGCTATTGGCCGTAAACTTGAAGCTGAAATCGTCGGCATTCGAGTTGATCATGTCGTTGGCGGTAATCAAGGCAGCCATGGCTGCATCCGAACCGGCAGGATCAATGAGTCGCCTGTTCAGGTGCAACTTAAACAGCAAGGAATTGGCCGCCTTTCTCCAGCCCGCAGCAACACCATTATAGTAGAGATCATACGCAGGCTTCGGAGTACCGGAAACCACCAAGTTCAGGTCAGCCACCGCCGACTGGAGCAGGTTCTGGGCCGAATCGTAAACCGCCGCACCGCTTTGGGCTGCAGGGTTAAAGTTGCTGGTATTGAACGCCTCAGCGTAAGGAACGTCTCCAAAATAGTCCACCAGGGTCAGCAGGACATAGGCCTTCATCACCTTGGTAGTTCCCTGATAGAACGGATTGTATTCCACCGTCGTTGTAGCAGGATTTTCCTTGGTCTTATCAAGCAACAGGTTGGAGTTAACCATTACGTCCGAGTAAGCGCTCAGCCAGATCCCGTTGAAGTTGTTCTGGGTATACGCGTTCTCGTAGATGGAGCCATACAAATTCCTCATACGGGTGAGGTCCTGACCGAAGTCAGTCACGTTGAGGTAGAAGTTGGCAAAACTCAACTGGATCCCGTTCCAGATGTATTCATTGCTGGCCTGTTCGGGCGCCAGGGCGCTGGGGTTGTTCAGGTTGCTGTCCAGTCCTTCCGTACAGGCAATAGCAGTAAGCAAGCCCAAGGCAAAGACTACCCCTTTGATTGTATTGTTCGTTCTTTTTTTCATGGTATTCATCGATTTAGGCTTAGAAGGTAATCTTGATCATACCACCGAAGCGACGGGCACTGGGGCCGGTAAACATGTCGAATCCAAGACCGTTACCCACACCTGTGCTCAATACGTCCGTATCGAAGTTCATTTCTTTCGGGAAGTTCACCGCCTTGAACCAGAGGTTCTGGCCGGAGATACCGATGGAAACGCGCTTGAAAGGCGTCTTCTGGATCAGCGACTGCGGCAGATCATAGTTCAGCGTAATGTCGCGCAGGCGGATGGTCGTACCGTCGTAGATCTGCAGGTCGCTGGGACCGAAGGCTACGTTGGCAAAATATACGCCGGCCGAGGTGATCTGGATATCATTCGGGATATAGTCCGCCTCGCCAGGAGCACCGGCGTTCGGGTTGGCCTTCACACCAGGCAGCGTGAACGTGCGGTCGTGGTCAAAGTCCACGAACTTGGAAACACCGCGTCCGATGAGGGTAGCCGTAGTAGCCGACCAGATGTCGCCACCATGACGGTACTCGAGTTGGGCGCTGAGGGTGAATCCTTTGTACATGAACGTATTGAACAAGGAAGCATTCCACAGCGGGTTCGGGTCGCCGATCCGGGCGATATCATCCGAGAAGAGGTAGTTACCGTCGGAACCCACGATCCGCTCGCCGGTAGCCGGGTCACGGGGTACATAGCTTCCGTAGATCACGTTGTAAGGCTCTCCGGCAACAGCATAGTTACCCAGGTCCTGGAAACCACCGCCGGGGATCTGTACACGGGTCAGACCGAAGCCCAACTCGTCGATCTGCGAGCGATATGCCCACCAGTTCAAGGTAACATCCCACTGGAAGTCACCGATCTTGACGGGTGTTCCGCGGATGGACAACTCAAGGCCCTTGGTGGAACTCTTACCCACGTTAATGCGGGTAACCGTATATCCCGTGGAGGGATCCAGCGGGGCATCCGTGATCAGGTCAGTGGTCGTACGGGTGTACAGCGAAAGGTCGATGCCGAGGCGGTTCTTGAAGAAAGTTCCTTCTACACCGGCTTCGATCTCTGAGAACAGCTCAGGCTTGAGGTTCGGGTTACCCAGGCGGTTGGCCAGCGTGTTGGCTACCACTTCACGGCCGGCATCGTTAAGGAATGCGCGGGCATTGGAGATCAATACGTTCCGGGTACCATAGGCATCCGGGTAACCGGCCGACGTACCGTAGTTCAAGCGAACCTTGATCTGGTTGATCTTATCCGATTCAAAACCAAACGCCGTGGTCGGGATGAAGCTCAAGCTAACGCTGGGGTAGAAGATACCCTGGTTCTCTACTTCAACCGTCGACTTCCGGTCATAGCGGCCCTGCAGGTTGATATAGGCATAGTCCTTGTATCCCAACGTTGCCGTCGCGTAGTAACCAGTCAGGATGGTCTTGCGCTCATAGTTCAGGTTACCACCCGTAAAGCTGTTGATATTGGAGTGGGTCAGGAAGTTGGAGTGGTTCATGAAACCAAACACCACCTGCTGCGCGCTCTCCATACCATCCTGGATGTAACGGTCATTCCGGTTTTGGATACCAGCCGTTGCATTCACGTTGAAATCTTCATTGATGTCCTTGTTATAGGAGATGAAGAAGTCATTGTTCCAGATGGTATTCTGGCCGGTAACCGTACGGTAGAGACCGTTGATGTTCTGCGGACCACCTTTGTTGATCTGGTACTGCTGGTACTCCGTATAGGTATCCAGACCCACACGATAGGTGACATCCAGTCCTTCCATGATCCGGTAGCTGAATGCCGTCCGGCCGAAGAAGCGCGTCACGTCGTTGATGGAGCGGGAGTATTTGGCCGTCCAACGAGGGTTTTCCAGGTCGTTACCAGCCCGGTAGTAGGCACTCATTTTCGTGGTAGGGGTTTCAAAAGGAAGCCCCATCAGGTCGATGTTGCGGGGTACGAAGAATACGTTGGCGAACACGGAAGAACCTGCTCCAGAAGGTCCGTTACCAGTACCGGCAGAAATCGGAGGGGTCTTTTGCTCGGTGGACGCATAGTTGAAGCTGGTGCTCACATTGAATTTCTCCGTCACCTGGGCGTTGAAACCAATACCGAAGTTCAGCTTGGACAGCGTGTTGTTCGGGATGAATCCTTCGTCCTCCAGGTAGCTCAGGGAGGCGTTATAGCTCATGGTTTCGGTACCGCCGCTCACGTTCAACGACGTGTTGGCTGAGAAGCCCTGCTTGAAGAAGTCCTTTACGTTGTTGGGGTAAGCCTGGTAAGGAACCTTGGTGCCCAGCAATTCGGGGAATTCATTCTTGGTGGCGTTGGTATTCGTTACCGGGTTCGGGATGGAGTCGGGAGCATTGAGGCTTCCGAATTTCGGTCCCCAGTTACTGAAGAAGAATCCCCAGTTCTGGTCGAAACCGTTACCGTAGTTGTTCTGCAACTCCGGCATGGAGGCGATCTCCGTCACGAAATAAGTCTGGTTGAGGTTAACCTCGAAGCGCTCCTTTTTCTTGCGGGCGTTCTTGGTCGTCACGATCATAACCCCGTTGCGGCCCTGCTCACCGTACAATACGGCGGCGCTAAGGCCCTTGAGCACGTCGATACGCTCAATGTTGTTGGGGTCGAGATCGAGGAAGCGGCTGGGCGTTGCCTGGTTACCACTGAGGAAGTCGCCCTGTGCGTTGGTGCTGGAGTTGAACGGTACGCCGTCCACGATCCAGAGCGGCTGCTTGTCACCGGTAATCGAGGTATAACCCCGGATTACGATGTTGGTACCCGTTCCGGATACACCACCGGTGTTTGTGATGTTCACACCCGGGATTTTCCCTTGCAGCAAACGGGCCAGGTCAGCTTCCGGCTTCTGCGCCACGACGTTTCCGCCTACGCTCGTCACCGAATAACCGAGGGCACGCTTGTCCTGCTGGATGGCCTGGGCGGTAACCACCACTTCGGTCAGCGTCTCGATGTCGGATTTCAGACTGGCATCCACCACCGAACGTTCACCGATGTCAACCTCCTGGGTAGCAAAACCGATGAAGGAGAACTGCAACGTGCCACCCGTTGAAGGGACAGCGAGTTTGTAGTTTCCTTCGGCATCGGTAACGGTACCGTTGGAGGTGCCCTTAAGTACTACGTTTACTCCGGGAAGTCCCGCGCCGTCTTCGGCGGAGGTAACCTTACCGGAGATCGTCCGCTCTTGCGCCAGGGCACTGAACGCAAAAGCTAACGCAAATAGTACGAGTAAATACTTCCTCATAATATGTGGTTTAGGTTAGTAAAGTGTTAAAGTTAGAAAAACGCGACCCTAGAATAAAAACCCTCCGTGGGTTATTTTGCGCGTAGAAGGTAAACTTTTACTATTACTAACCGTGAAAATAGTATTACTACTTACCTTGTCTGGGCCAGATATCACGACAAATCCGGGAGCGCTGCACCGTGCAAAATCACGTTCGAGAATACTGATAGCCAGTACATTTGCCCCGAAAGCACAATAATTTTGAAACGCCGGAAAAAAACTACTCCACAAATCCTCGGCCGGTCTGACCGGGTGGACCTCCCCGACCTCGGGTTAGAAAATATTCAGGCCAAAGTCGACACCGGCGCCTACAGTTGCAGCCTGCATTGCAGTCACACACGCGTCGTCGACGGGCAGTTGGAGTTCATCCTGCTCGATGAAGAACACCCCGAGTTTACCGGAACGCCTTTCCGTGTCCGTGATTTCGTACAACGCGAGGTCCGCAATTCTTTCGGTGAAGCCGAACTTCGCTATGTGATCAAATCGAGAATCCGCATTCACGGTCGGCTCATCCGGGCCGAGTTTTCCCTGAGCAACCGGGGTAACCTCCGTTTCCCGGTGCTTCTCGGCCGCAAGATCCTGCGACACCGCTTCCTGATCGACGTCACCAAAAAAGACATATCTTACCTTCATAAAGCACAGACCGGAACGCTTCCCCGATGAATATCGCTATCCTCTCCCGCGACTCGAAGCTATACTCCACCCGGAGGCTCAAGGAAGCCGGGGAAGAACGCGGACATAAAGTGGAGATCATCGATCACATGAAGTGCATGCTGGTGATTGAAAAGAAGAATCCCATGGTGTGGTACCAGGGCCGCAAGCTCGACTACTTCGACGCGGTTATTCCCCGCATCGGGGCCTCGGTGACCTTCTACGGCGCGGCCGTGGTACGGCAATTTGAGATGATGAAGGTGTTTACCGCCGTTGAATCGCAGGCCCTTATCCGGTCGCGCGACAAACTCCGCAGCCTGCAGATTCTCTCCCGGGCAGGGTTGGGCCTGCCCAAGACCATATTTATGGACTACTCCCGCGACACGGAGGGGGTGGTGGAAGCGGTAGGCGGCGCACCGGTCGTCATCAAACTCCTGGAAGGCACACAGGGACTTGGGGTCGTGCTGGCCGAAAACAAGAAAGCCGCCCAGTCCGTCATTGAAGCTTTCCACGGAGTTAAGGCCCGAATCATTGTCCAGGAGTTTGTCAAGGAAGCCAAGGGTGCCGATATCCGGGCCTTCGTCGTCAACGGCGAGGTGGTGGGCGCCATGCGGCGGCAGGCCCGCGACGGTGAGTTTCGCTCCAACCTTCACCGGGGCGGCATCGCCACCGTCGTCAAACTCAACCGCCAGGAAAAACATGCCGCGATCACGGCCGCCAAGAAAATGGGCCTGGGCGTCGCCGGCGTCGACATGCTCCCGTCACGACGCGGCCCGCTCATCATCGAAGTGAATTCGAGCCCCGGGCTGGAGGGGATTGAAGGGGCCACCAAGGTGGACATTGCCGGAAAGATCATCCAGTTCCTGGAATGCAACGCCGGGAAACTGAAGATTCAGAAGGACAAAATAAACGCCTGAGTCGCTGAATCATGAAAGAACTAACCATCGCCGGCCAGCCCATAAGACCGGGTGAGTTCAAGGAGATCAATATCAACATCGCCCGTCTCCCCTCGCGCACGCAGATCGATACGCCGATCTATGTTTATCGCGCTCCCGTCGACGGACCCACCCTGGCCCTCACCGCCGGCATGCACGGCGATGAAATCAACGGCATGGAGATCGTTCGTCGCATCATCGACGGCGGCCACCACAAAGTGCTGCGCGGCACCACGGTCTGCATGCCCATCATCAACGTGTACGGATTCTTGAATTACTCCCGCGAGGTGCCGGATGGCAAAGATGTTAACCGGTCATTCCCGGGCAGCCGCAACGGCTCACTCGCCTCACGGGTGGCCTGGCACCTGACGCATGACATCATCCCGTTCATCGACGTCGGCGTCGACTTCCATACCGGCGGCGCCATGCGCACCAACTATCCCCAGGTACGCTGCGTGATGCAGGACCCGCGCAACGTGGAGTTGGCCCACGCCTTCCACGCACCGTTTACCATCGACTCTCCCTTCCGTCCGCATTCGCTCCGGCAGACAGCGGCCAAGCAAGGAAAGAATATCATCGTGTACGAAGGCGGGGAATCGCTGCGCATGGATGCCGCGGCCATCGAAGAAGGAATCCACGGCACGCTGAGGCTAATGAAATTTCTGCAGATGATCGACTGGGCCCCTGAACCCAAAATCGAATCACGAATTGTGTGGAACTCCTCCTGGATCCGGGCCAGGACCGCAGGCATCTTTCACCCGCAGATCCAGGCGGGCGATCTTATTCACAAGAACCAGCTGGTGGGCAGCATCACGGATCCGTTCGGGGAGTTTCGCGAACAAATCAAGTCGCCGGTAACGGGATACATCGTCGGCCTCAACAACAATCCCGTCGTCAATGCGGGCGATGCCCTGATGCATATGGGGATGGATGACTTCTGCAAACTACACCCGGGAGAATGAGGTGTTGAGGTGCTAAGGTTTTGAGGTGCTCAAGTGTTGAGGTGTTGAAGTACAAAAACAGTTTCACTCCGCACATCAACACATCAACACACCAGCACCTTCAAACATTAAAAATCGGGACAGGGGATTACCAGTTTGTCTTTCGGCGGCTTGCGGGGGTTGCGGGTAGGCCATGAGTACACGAGGCTGAACTCGTGCGCACCTCCGCTGGCGATACCCAACTGGGAAATCGTATAGTCATAGCTGTAGCCGATATTCAGAATGTCCTTCTCCCCTTTCAGGGTCAGGCCCACGAGCAGCACGATGGACTCGTTGTTGGCATAGCCGTTGACCGAGTTGAACGGAATTCCCCGGTACCACGTACCGATAATCAACGGCTCGAACGTATAATACAACCCGACATCCGCCTGGCTGTAGGGACCCTGGCTGCGATACTGGAATACGGGAGCAAGGCTCCGCTCGCGCGGCTTAGCCAGGAAGCCGGTACCCATCACACCGGGCTTGAAGTAGAATTTCCATCCGCCATGGATAGAAAGCTTGCGATCGAGAAAATCATTCTCACCGAGAATGGATTGATTGGGTTCGGTGATGTGATGAACCGCCACCCCCAGCCACGCATTCTGGGAGAAGAACAGTCCGCCAAAAGACAAGTCAGGAAAGAATGCGCTTTGCCCGGTGTTGAGTACTTCGCCGGTGGGATTCACCAACTGGCCGGTGCTTGGATCAAACTGGTCGCCGAAGCGGAGGTCGCTGAAATTAATCGAGCGGTTGAAAACCGCCACCTGCACACCCGGGCGGAAAGAGATGTCTTTGGTCAACTGAAGTTGATACGCGTACTGAAGCCCGAGGCTGATCGACTGAAGTCCCACGATGCCAACGTAGTCGCGTGTAAGTATACCCCCTATTCCGCTATTCTTGTCTTCGATGAAGAAGTCGGCATAGGCTGAAACGGTGGTGAAGTTGGCGTCGATCGAAGGCCACTGGTTGCGATAGTTAATGCCCACACGACCCTGCTGGGTAGACCCGGCAAAGGCGGGGTTCATATACAGCGGCGCGGCATAGAATTGAGAAAACTGCGGATCCTGGGCAGTTACCGAAAGGGAAACCGCCGGAATCAATACCACCAGTAACCGAAGTACCCGGTACACCAGGATGGGGGAAGCATGTTTCCTCATTTGAGCAAAGTAAATCGTTTTGACGCGTTTATGAAAGCCGGAGGACACGGTTACCTAACGACAAATTCGGCCAAATTATATACTTTCGTGTGGTTTGATCGTTTTAGGATTGCGATGGTAACTAAGAATCAGCAGGTTGGGTAATGGAGCGAACGATGGAACCTTTCCGGATGCGAAGACTAATCCTCCTCACCTTTCTTCTCACGCTGTCGCTGGCCGGGTTGTCTCAAAACCTGGAGCGATATAACTGGTTTTTCGGCAATTCCACTCAGGCTATACGGTTCAACCGGGTCACCCGGGTTCCCACCCTCGTTTCCAAAGGCATACCCTTCGGAACCGGGGGCAGCAGTACCGCCTCAAGCCCCCTCAACGGCAACCTCTTTTTCTATACCGACGGGGTAAATATCTATGATGCCTCCCACCTGGTGATGCCCAATGGGGGCGGATTGACGGCCAATTCCTCCGGCAACCAGCCCACCACCATCTGCCCCGTGCCCGGTCAGCCCGGCAAGTATTTCGTGTTCACCAATACGGCCAACTTTCCCGCCGGCGGTAGCATCAGCGTGAGCGTCGTCGACATGAACCTCTTCGGCAACGCCCCGTTTCCCACGCCGGCACTCGGTGACGTGGAATCGAAGAATACCGCCGTTCCGGGCCTGGTCAACCGCGCCGAAGGGATGATCATCATCCCCGACGCCAATGGCATTGACTTTTACCTGGTCACGCAGCAGATCAATTCGCAGACCTTCTCCGTCACTCCCATCAACGCAGCGAGCTATACCGGCACCTTCAATACCACCAACTTCTCCGGAATCGCCGTGCCCATGGCCGCAGCAAATATTGCTTATCATGCCGGTACAGGTCGCCTCGCGGTGTCACCCCAGGATACCAATACCGACGCCATCATTCTCACTATCAACAACGCCACCGGCACGCTGGCCTTCGACCGCTACATCGTGAACTCCGGCCTGCCAACCTTCTCCAACCAGTCGATCTACGATATCGAATTCTCGCCCACCGGTCGTTACCTGTACTTGTCGCGCCACGGCGATGGCACCGTGGCCCCCGACGTATTTCAATATGACTATTCGAATCCCACGGCGTCGCTGACTTCCATCCTGCCTGCGCCGGTATTCCGCAGCTATGGCTTGCAGATAGCTCCCGACAGCGCCATCTATCATCTGTACCAGGCCGCCGCTGCAGGGCCCTTTCTCCTCGGCCGGATCCAAGATTGCGACAGCATCTCCAGCGACGTCCTGTACACACCCTCCGTACTCAGCACAATTTCCTTTCAAGGCACGCAGTTCCCTTCGTTTGCCCCCCGCACCCAGGTGCCACTCACGGTGGATTTCACGTTTGCCGGTACGTGCCAGAATAATCCCACCAGCTTTTTCCCTAACGTTTCACCCGCGGCCGACAGCCTGCGCTGGGACTTTGCCGATGGGAACGGTTCCAACGCCTGGAGCCCGGTGCATTTATACGGCGCTCCCCAGACCTACAACGTCACGCTGACGGCTTTCTACCAGGATCAAACTCAGACCGCCACCAAAGCAGTAACGATCGCTCCATTTCCCCTCCAACTCAACCTTGTCCAGGATACCACCGCCTGCCGCAGCGAGTTTCCCCCGCCCAGGGGATCTGCGTCGCCTGCTCAATTCAAGGTAACTGTGAGCGTCACCGGTGGTACGGCTACCAGTTACATCTGGTCGAATGGTGACACCGGGCCTGATTTGACGCCCGACTCTGCGGGCTATTATTATGTGGTGGTAACGGACGGCTCCGGTTGCTCGGCCTATGCGGGAGTCAACGTCAAGGAATACGGTCTCCAGGATCAGCGATCCAACATCTGGTATTTCGGTAACAAGGCTGGGATAGACTTCAACATTCCGCCGCCGGTTGCCCTGTCGGATGGCGCCATGGACGCCCCGGAGGGCTGCGCGATCATCTGCGACCGGAACGGCCAGACCATTTTCTACACCGATGGCAACAACGTCTATGACAAGACCCACGCCCTCATTGCCACCGGGATTGGTGGTGACCCACAGGCGTCGCAATCCAGCATTGTGGTGCCCGTGCCCGGAGATGAAACACTCTATTATATATTCACCAATGAAGCCGTCAACGGAGGATCCGGGAACATGGTTCGTTACAGCCTCTTTGATCTCAAGCAAAACGGCGGGCTGGGCGATATCGTCCAGCAAAGCCTCCCGCTCTTCAGCCGGAGCACCGAGCGCATCACCGCCAGCGGGCGCTGGCTGATCATTCACGAAGCCGGCAACAACAGCTTCCGGGCTTATCCGATTACCGCCGCGGGCATCGGCAACCCTGTTATTACCGCCATCGGGTCCGACCACAACACCAGCCCGCTGGAAAACTCGGAAGGATACATGAAACTTGGTCCGCTCAACATGCTGGCCGTCGCCCTTTCCACGCCGGGCAGCAGCAACCTCCTCGAACTGTTCACGCTGGTCGATTCCAGCGGGGTATTGACCAACTATCGTAAAATCGATCTGAAGGAACCCAACGGCCAGGTATACGGCGTAGAATTCTCACCCGGCGGCAACAAGCTTTTCGCCACCGTCAACAAGAGCGCCGGATCATCCCACATTTTTGAATACTTCATCGACTCCATCGGCAACCCGTACTTCAAACAGAAGATCACCGAGGCCGCCGAGTTGGGTGCGATCCAGCAGGGACCTAATGGCACGCTCTACGTTGCCGTCAACGGAACCGGCAGCGACTTCCTGGGCACGATCCAGGCCGACGATGACACCACCCGGTTTTCATCCTTCACCCTGAATGGTTTTGCCCTGGCTGCCGGCACCAATTCACGCCTGGGCCTGCCCAACTTTATCCAGCAGATCTCCAATGCCGTGTCCGGGCCTGCCATCGATGTGTCGGGCGTATGCCTGGGCACACCGACCACCTTCATCGGCACGCCAACCGATGCGATCGATGAGTTCTTCTGGACTTTCGGCGACGGCGGTACCGACACCAACGGCACCGTGGATCACCTCTATGCGCCGCCGGCCCAAACATACCTCGTCTCTCTTCGACTCACCAACCGCTGTGGCCTGGATACAACCCTGACCCGCAACGTCACCATCTTTGATCCTCCTGCTCCGCCAACGATCCCGGGCGCAGCCGCTCTCTGCAATGGCCCGGTCACCCTGGATGCCAACACCGGAAACCTGCCTGGCCTCACCTATTTCTGGACGACCGGAGACACCACGCGAACCGTAGTCGTCATAGAACAGTCCATTATTTCGGTCACGATCACGGATGTCAACGGCTGTACTTCGGATGGAACCAGCCTGGTAGCGGATAACCGGCCCCAGCTGGACCTGGGGCCTGATCAAACGCTGTGTCAGAATTCCTTTACGGCCGCACTCAATGCCCAAAATCCAGGCGCCACCTACGCATGGACGGTTACCGGCCCCAACGGCGGCGGTCCCACTTCCGGGCAAAGCCGTGCCTTGCTGACCACCAACCCTGGCGTCGACCAATACCAGGTGGTCGTCACAGACCCCGTCACGCTTTGTTCAATTACCGAGGATCTCACGATTACCATCGTGGCCTCACCGTCGTTTACCCTGAACGGCACCAACCTCACCAGCTGTAACATGCCGGTTCCCGATGGCACGCTTGCCTTGTCGCTGGCGACCACTGCTCCTCCGACGGGACCGTACTCGTATTTCATTACCGGTCCGGGCGGGTATAACCAACAAGGACTTGACCAGCTGGCGCCGCAAGTGATCAACTTCAACGGGCTAGATGCCGGCACCTATTCCGCCATCATACTCGACCAGATATCGCAGTGTTCCATTGCGCAGTCATTCGGGCTCTCGGAAAATGCGTTCACAGCCAACGCCGCAGCTGTTGCTCCCAACTGCGACCCGGTAACGCTGCAAGTGACGACTACCGCCGTAGCACTCCCCCTGCAGTACCGCGTACTCGACGGTTCAGGAACCGTAATTGACACAAACACCGGAATCGGTACCGCAGTTTTCAACACCAACCCTATTACGAAGGGAACCTATACGGGCCTTTATACCATCGAAGTCTCCGACAACGGCGGGTGTACGTTTATCCTCAACAACTTTAACATCAACCCCGGTGCGCCGATCGCCATTACGTTTACGAATAACATCTGCGCTTCACCTCCAACGATCACGGCCAATGCTCCCGGCGCCACGGCTTACACCTGGACAGGGCCGGGCATCGTGGGTGCCACCAACGGACCAACCATCCAGGTCAGCGGACAGGGATCCTTCACGTACAATATCGCCGTGTCGGGAGGCGTGGGAACTTGCCCCAACAACCTGGATAATCCTGTGGTGTTGGACAACCCGACAGCTGATTTCACGCAGAGCGACCCTTGCCAGAACCAGGTCATCCTCACCGCCTCACCTTCCGGCAATTACACCTACCGCTGGTACCGCAACGGATCGGGAACCATTAGTGCGCTGGGTCAATTCCTTGCACTGGGCGTAGCCGATGATGGCAACACCTTCCAATCAGAGGTGTTCAGCGTCTTGAGCGGATGCACGTCACCCCGCTCGGCGGCCAAAGTTGCGCAGGTGGTGGGCGTTGTTAATGCGGCGGTCACTTCGACGATTGCCTGCGAAGACGGGCAGCCGTTTACCCTGACGGCTGTCACCTCCGCTACGGGCGTCAGTTATGCCTGGTTCCGCGACGGCGTATCGCTGACCGGGGAGACGGCCTCGACCACCCAACAAACCGCCGAAGGGGTCTACAAAGTGCAAATCACCAAATCGGTCTGCACTTCGGAGGGAAACATCACCATTGACAGGGCTCCCCTTCCCGTGGGCCTGTTGCCCAACCAGGTGGTGATCTGCAACGATCCCGAGAACACGGATCCGGCCACCTCGCAGGTAGATCTCGACCCCGGTCCCTTCACCCGGTACGATTGGTTCAAGAATCAACTGAGCCTGGGCTATACCCAGCAGGTTTACACGGCCGACAGCGAAGGACTCTACCGCGTACAACTGACGAATTCCTTCGGCTGCGTGGCGCCCGATGAGGTAGAGGTGCTCAACGACTGCCTCCCGGTGATTGAGGCGCCCAATGCCTTCCGCCCCTCGTCCAGCGTAGACCTGAACAAGAACTTCTTCGCGATCACCAGCTTCATCACCGATGATTTCAGCATCTTTATCTTCAACCGGTGGGGGGAATTGGTGTTCACGTCCAACGACAAAGACTTCAAGTGGAACGGCGGTATCAACAACTCCCTGAGCCAGCCGGCCCCGGGCGGCTCGTATTCATACGTCATCCGCTATGTCAGTTCCTTCCGTCCCGAGAAGGGAGTCCAGGAAAAGCGTGGCGGGGTAGCCCTCCTTCGCTGAAAGTATCCGCTCAATTTGAAGGCCCGCCGCGCTGAGGTTTCCGCCTCCGGCATTACCTTTGCTCGGCATCCTGAGATGCTGTAAACCCGATACCCATGAAAAGATTTCATTTCCTGGCGATCCTGCTCGCGGCTGCATTGACGCTGTCCGGCGCCCAACTGATCAAGACCTCGTTGAATCTTACGGTCCGGGATGAACTCGGCAACACCGTGCAGGGGGCTACTGTGAACCTCTACGAGACGGAAGCCAACTACACCGAAGAGAAGAACCCGGCGGCCACCGGGACCACCGATGCCAAAGGCGTAGTCAAATTCAAGGAGCTGAAAGCCATCCCTTATTTTGTCATTGTTCGCAAAGGAGACCTGGACAACGCAGGAGCGGGTGAACAGATCGGCAAGCTGGAAGCCAACAAGATCAACAAGGCCACCGTCATCATCCGATGACCCTGGAGGCGCTGGCGGACGCCATCCGCAAGTACATGACGCAATGGCCCTCCGAGGCGGAGACGGCTCAGCGATATCTCGACCTGCTGGTGCATCCCGATGCCTTTGAGCGCACGCACCTGCCCGGTCACATTACCGGATCAGCCTTCCTGGTCGATCCAGCCTTTACCCATACCCTCCTGGTTCACCACGCCAAACTCAATCGCTGGCTCCAACCCGGTGGTCATGCCGACGGCGACCAATATGTAGCCGGAGTAGCGCGGCGCGAAGCGAACGAAGAGACCGGCGTGATGCAGCTTGACCTGCTGCAGCCCGATATCTTCGACCTGGATGTGCATCCCATCCCGGAGCGGAAAGACTTCCCGGCTCACGACCACTACGACGTACGTTACCTCTTTCGGGCTTCGATGGATGAGCAGGTGGTCGTCAGCGAGGAGTCGTTCGACGTACGTTGGGTTCCCCTGGCTGAACTGGAACGCTACAATGCGGAGCCCTCGCTGCTCCGGTTGCGGGCAAAACTTCCGCGATAAAATCTGGTTTTTTTCCTGCAATTTTGAGCCATGACCGAAGCCACTGTCGGCACCTCCACGGATACGGCAGCGAAACTCCTGAAGGAAGGAAAACTCGTGGCCATCCCGACCGAAACGGTGTACGGGCTAGCCGGCAACGCGCTGGACACCGACACGGTAGTCAGCATTTTTGAAGCCAAGGGACGCCCCCGGTTCGATCCGCTGATCGTCCATGTTGCGTCGTGGGAGAAGGCGCAAAACTACCTGCGAGATGCCCCACCCCAGGCGGAAGCGCTGGCCCGGAATATCTGGCCCGGCCCGCTCACGCTCCTGCTTCCCAAGAAAGATATCATCCCCGACATTGTTACCTCCGGCCTCGACCGGGTGGGTCTTCGCTGCCCCGATCATCCACTGACGCGCGACCTGCTCTCGAGGCTTGATTTTCCGCTGGCGGCACCCAGCGCCAATGCCTTCGGCTACGTAAGTCCCACCACCGCCGACCACGTCAGGCATCAACTGGGGCGGAAGATTCCCTACATACTCGACGGAGGTCCGTGCCGGGTGGGCATCGAATCCACAATCGTCGGCTGGGAAGACGGACAACCCGTGGTCTACCGGCTCGGCGGCATCGGCGTCGAACAGATCGAATCGCTCGTCGGACCTGCCGTCGTCCGGACTCACTCCAGTTCTCAGCCCCAGGCGCCCGGGCAACTGCAGAAGCACTACGCCCCGGCGAAACTTTTCTATCTCGGCGACATTGATCAACTGATCCAACAGCATCAACTCAGGAACCCCGGAATACTTTCTTTCCGCACGCCTTACCCTGCGTACAGGAACCAGCTTGTCTTGTCACCCTCCGGTGACCTTCACGAGGCGGCGCGCAACCTCTTCGGTATGCTGCGTTCCCTGGACCAATCCGATGTGGACGCTGTTGTGGCCGAAGAAGTTCCTGAAAAAGGATTAGGCCGTGCCATCAACGACCGCCTGCGGCGCGCGGCGGCTCAGCATCCATAACACCCAGGCCAAACAGCGCAAAATCGTACCGCACCGGGTCCACAGGATCGAGGCGGCGAAGGTTGTCGGTCAGCTCCAGGGCCGTCTGCCAATCCAGGGCTTTACGCCGGATGAGCTTCAGCCTTCGAGACACCCGCTCGACGTGGATGTCGCACGGGCAGACCAGCTGTGCAGGTTTGATTTTCTTCCACAAGCCAAAATCCACCCCGCGGTTGTCGGAGCGCACCATCCAGCGGAGAAACATGTTGAGTCGCTTGCAGGCCGATTTTCTTGCCGGTGTAGCCACGTGCTTGCGGGTGCGCCCGGGAAAGTCGGGCAGGCTGAAGAACCGATTATGAAAACGGATCAGTCCGTTCTCGACCGTCGGCTCATCGGGAGCGACCTGAAACAGCTCTTCCAGGGATGCATGATCACGGTAGTGCGACTGGAGAAAGCTGATGAAATAGAGCAAGTCGGTACTGTTGAAGGTCCGGTGAACAAAGGATTCCAGTTTCTTGAGGTCTGAGGGGCGGTGGTTGAGGATGAACTCATGCGGCGACTCACCCATCAGGGTCATGAGTCTTTCACTACTGCGGATTATGGTTACCCGCTGCCCCCATGCCAGGGTGGCCGCAAAAAGCCCCGCGATCTCGATATCCTGGCGCTTGGTAAACCGGTGCGGGATGGAAATGGGGTCATGGACGATGAACTCCGGCCGGTTAAACCGATCGGCCATCTCGTCGAGGAAGGCCTTGAGCCCGACAGGGTCGGTGACCGTACGCCTGGTCATTTGAGAAACTTAACCTCGACACGCCGGTTGATCATGCGGGCGTTGTCATCCTTATCACTGACCAACGGGCGGCTTTTGCCAAATCCCTGCGCTGAAAGGCGTTCGGGAGAAATGCCTTTTGCAATGAGGTAAGCCCGCACGCTGTTGGCCCGGTTGCGGCTCAGTTCCAGGTTATACTCTTCGCTGCCGATGTAGTCGGTATGCCCGGCCAGCTCCGCCCGCCAGGCTGGTTGCCGGGTGAGAATCTCGGCCACCTTGTCCAACTCGGGGAAGGAAACAGGGAGCAGCACGTACTGGTCAAACTCGAACTGGATGTTTTTGAGGACATACACCTCCTCCGGTTTCACTTCCTTTCCGTCGCTCCAAACCAGCGGCGTTTCTATGGGCGGGTCGGGAGGATCAAGCGGGATCACGGCGACGTCGTCGATATAGAAATAAGCGCTCCCATTCAACATTGGGCTTCGTCCCTTTCGGGTCTCCAATTGAGCAAACTGTGTGCTTAGGTTGTCGAAGAAATTGCCGATCACGACGTACCGTTCTCCACCTACGGCGCGGTATTCACCGGAGGCCAACTCCCACCCCCCGGAAGTGAGCGGCTCCCGTCCGATCCAAAGCAAGGCAGGCATACGATCGATCACCTGGTCGTTGGCCTGAAAGAAGACCGAATCCGTGAGCATGAGCCCCACCCGGTCGGCCGTATACACGGAATAGGAAGCCAGTTTGAAATAGAACTCAATGCGGTAGCGCTTGTCCTTCTTAAGCGGTTCCGACAACTCCCCGTGAATGTATTCCCGATAGCTTCGGGGCGTTTTGGCAGGACGGTTCCACACGTAAATGCCGGAATAGGCGATGCCGGAGTGTGCATTGGATTCACCCGCCCAATTGAACGGGACGTCACAGTCACCCCAGCTGCACTGGTTGTAATAATCTGGCGTGCCGGTATTGGCGGATCGCCATCCGGGCAGGCTAAAGTCTCGCTGGTTCGCACTGAAGTGGTTAGGACAACGGTTGCGCTCCTCGAAGCTGGGGTTGATAACCAGGTTTTGACCTTTGGCGACGAGCGTCAAAGACAGGAAAGCCGCTACCCAATGGCCGCGCGCCTTCATGTCGCTTACTTATAGTACGTGAGCTCGGCGCGGAAGGAAGGCCCCGTGGCCCCCAGCCGATCAAAGGCAGAACGGGAAATGAAAATCATCACCGCCGGATCAGGGGCGGACGGAGGACCCGTCACCCGCACAAACACTTCCTGGTTGGTGGTGAGGTTCCGGATCTTCAGGATCGTACCGGGATTGATGGTCGGGTGCTGAGCGAGGTACTTGCGGTTGCCCTCGGTGCCCTGGAGCAACGCGGCCATTCCTGTCTCCTTCTGCTCACTCGCGCCACTAAGACTTTCTGAAATCTTGACCGTCTCCGCCGGCGGGGTCACTGCAGGTTGCACACCCGTAGGTGCAGGCGCAGGGGTTGGCGCGACGACAACCGGGACAGCCGGCGCAGCGCCTGGTGCCGGGGCAGCCACCGTAAGGACCTGCCCGATCTTCACTTCATCGGTAGAAAGGCTGTTCCACTCCTTCAACTGGGCCACGGTCATGCCGTAGGTTCTCGCGATGGAAAAAAGAGTCTCCTTCGGCGCCACGGTATGCGTCTTGGCGGCCGACGGTGTGGCCTGGGGCTTCGGCTCAGCAACAGGCTCAGCTGATTTTGACTTGATCAGTATTTCCTGGCCCACCGACAGGTTCCCGTCTTTCAGGTTGTTCCAGGCTTTGATATCATCGACCGACACATTGTAATGCCGGGCAATGCTGAACATGGTCTCTTTGGCCGCCACGCGATGGACAATTCCCTGTGCCGTCTTGACCGCATCGGGGGCCTTGGGCTTGCCACCATAGGGAATCTTCAGGATTTGTCCCACTTCAAGGCCGGCGTCAGCCGTCGGGTTTACGGCCAGGATATCGGCCACGGTAGTCCCGTAGCGCTTGGATAGTCCGTACAGTGTCTCCTTCTCGCCTACCTGGTGTACCACATGAGGCTTGCCGTTGATCATCTCCATGCGGAGTGAATCGCCGGGCGAAAGGGTGAGCAAACCGATCAACAATACCTGGAACATAATCTCCTATCAATGACCTATAAAATTACCACTTCCCGCCGCCATCCCACAACCCCTGCACGTCGTTTTCCTTAGTATTTTTGTCAAAATTCAATCCATGAAAGCGTCAGGCCTATTCGTTCTTTTCCTCTCGGCACTCCTGGGAACTGCCGCTGCACAAACCAGGCCAAAAGTAATGGTCATGGAAATCAAGGCCGAGATTGATCCCCGGATGCTCCGCTATGTGACCCTGGCGCTGGAACACGCCGAAGAAACAAAGGCTGATTACGTAATCGTGGAAATGGACACCTATGGAGGCATCCTCACCGACGCGAAGGAAATCGTCGACAAAATCATGGGGTTCAAAAAGCCCATCTGGGTGTTCATCAACTCCGACGCCGCCTCGGCAGGAGCCCTCATTTCCATCGCCTGCGACAGCATCTACATGTCGCCAGGGGCAAGCATCGGGGCCGCTACCGTAGTAACCGGAACCGGCGGTGAAGCCGCGCCGGACAAGTACCAGTCGTACATGCGATCGATCATGCGTTCCACGGCCGAGGAAAACGGGCGTGACCCCCGTATCGCCGAAGGCATGGTGGACGAGAAGGTGGTGGTTGATAGTGTCAAGCAAGCAGGCAAAGTAATCACGTTTACAACCAGCGAGGCGATCGCCAACGGATACTGCGAAGGAAAGGTGGAAAGCATTGAAGAAATTCTCAAGAAGAATGGCGTCAACAACTACGATATCGAACACTTCAAGTTAGGCGTCACCGAGCGGATCATCGCTTTCTTTCTGAACCCGTTCATCAGCGGCCTGCTGATCCTCATCATCATCGGCGGAATCTATTTTGAACTCCAGACCCCCGGCATCGGTTTTCCGCTCCTGGCCGCCATCGTGGCCCTCGTCTTGTACCTGGTGCCGTACTACCTGAACGGCCTGGCCGAGTATTGGGAGATCCTGGCGTTGTTCGTGGGGATTGTCCTCATCATCCTGGAGCTGTTTGTGATCCCGGGGTTCGGGGTTGCGGGTGTCGCCGGCATCGCGCTCACGATTACCTCGCTTGTCCTGATCATGCTCAATAACGATTTCTTCAACTTCGACTTTGTGCCGCTCGGGGATATCGTCGTGGCCCTGTTCGCCGCCGTGGGGGGACTTACCGGCGGGGTCATGCTGCTCTTCATCGCGGGACCGAAGCTGACCCGCACCCAGGCATTCAAGAATATTGCACTTACCGAAACACAGGAAAAAGAACAGGGTTATACGTCCAATCTCTTCCCTGCCGACATCGTCGGTCAGCGCGGCACCGCCTACACGGTACTCCGTCCCAGTGGCAAGGTGATGGTGGGCGGCAACGTATTTGATGCCTACACACGGGGCGACTTTGTCGACAAGGGCGACCCCATCGAAGTGATCGCCGCCGAAGGCACTTCTCTCCGCGTAAAGAAAACCGAATGAAGATTCTTGGTGTAATCCCTGCCCGGTACGCATCCACCCGTTTTCCCGGCAAGCCGCTGGCCGACCTCCTGGGCCGCTCGATGGTGGAGCGCGTCTACCGTCAATGCAGCAAATCCACCCGGCTGTCAGAGATCGTGGTGGCTACCGACCACCGGGAAATCTACGATCACGTGGTGGCCTTCGGCGGAAAGGCCAGCCTCACTTCCCCCGATCACCCGAGCGGCACGGATCGGTGCTTCGAAACGCTCAATCAGCAGAAGTCAACCTTCGATTTTGTAGTCAACGTCCAGGGCGACGAACCATTCATCGACCCGGCGCAGATTGACCTGCTGTGCGCCTCGCTGGACCAGGACACCGAACTGGCCACGCTGATACAGAAGATCACCACCCTCGAGCAGTTGCTGGCGCCGACGGAGGCCAAGGTGGTGCTGAACCACCGGCGCGAAGCCTTGTACTTCAGCCGCTCACCCATTCCCTTCGTACAGAAAGTGCCGCAGGAAGAATGGCTTAAACATACCGTTTTCTATCGCCACATGGGGTTGTATGCCTATCGCAGCGACATCCTCAAGGCTATCACACAACTCCCGGTTTCACCCCTCGAGCGCGCGGAATCGCTGGAGCAACTGCGCTGGATCGAAAACGGTTACCGGATCAAGACCGTGGAGACCGATGCCGAAGAAGGAATGTGCGTCGATACGCCCGAGGATCTGGAGAAAGCGAGGGAATATTTGCGCCGCGTTGAGACCCCTGACTAACCGCATGATCCGATTATAGAGAGGGTCAAAATTATTCTCAGTGCACAGATTCTTGGTTCCCAATACGAACCTGAACGTGCTCCCGAAGGCGAGGAATCTGATCCTGGTGACCTGTAAAATAAATGTTGACAATCCCACGGTCAGTTCCTTCCCAAAATGTCTCGTTCTCTGCTATTAATCTTGCGTAACTTTCTTCCCATTCTCTAAGCAGAGATTCGCTGCCTCCCACCTTCCACTGATTAGACAAGGAATCAACTATGGAATTTACCGAGCCATAATCATCTTTACTCATGTAGAATAGACATAGGGAGATTTTGATTAGCCTAAGCCCCCCCTTGACTCCACGTGTTGCTTGGCTTATCTCACTCAAGTTGCAGAATCCTCTCAACACATCTTGCTGTATGTTTTTGGAGAACTCCCTTTCAACCAAGTACATCACATTCTTTTTTAATGCCCATGCAATCACATCAACAAGGAACTTCAGCTGTGGCTCCATCTCGCTTAGCCTGTATAATTCTTCTCCATATCGGCTCATGTAATGGCAACAACGCTCAACCCTCATTTCGTCCTTATTCTCAATCAGTGCAAAAATCAGTTGATTGTAGTGATGAATTATATTAAAAGCATTTCCTATTTCTTTCGACTTCAATGCATGATTGATCCCATTTCGGAGCAGTGTATTAAACTCCATGATAGCCGCTTCGGTAACGGCAAGGTCATTCTGCTGGATGGCTGTCCTTCCAATTTCAGAGAGCTCATAACCGCACATGGAAGCCAAATCAGGATGCCCTTCGTCGATTACATGCAGATAAACCGCATTGAGAACCCATAAGGCCTTTTGCTCATAGAATATCTTGCTGCTTTCAATCTTCTGATACCTCTCTTGCAGTGTTCGAAACGAAATGTCATCTTTAACATATTGGCTCAATCCGAAAAATTGGTCAGGGAAGGACCGTTTTGCCATGAGATAATGCCGTACCGACCTCCCCAATCTGCTGATAATGTCTCCTTTTGGCTCTTTAAACTGTATATACTGAAGCAGGTCATGCATTTGGTTAAGCGTTTCGAACAGCACCATCTGACTCTGCTCAATAGCCTTTTTGTTAGTTGTCGACGAATGATGAATCGCATGAATATTCTCCTCGAAAATGTAGGCTATAACATTGGTATTCTTGGTCAGTTTCAGAATGTGAAACGTGAAAGGAATGGCAAACAAAAGGACAAGAGGAAGCAGGACATAATTGTTAATAAACATCATATTTGACCAGAACATTGCCGGATTGGCCGTTGCCAACTGAAGCAGGACATTCTCAAGCGTTGAAAACATGATAACCCATATATAAAGTCTTCCCCATGCGTCGCCAATAAATATGTCAACTAGTCTTGGTGTATTTTCCGAAGCAATCGATACGACAATAATCAGAGTGCCAAACACAAGGGCCAGCAATGCAAGCCACACTTCTGGCGCATACGCAATCAGCGAAGCATGACCGGAGTCAGTGAGTCCTATGAATCGCGGTATGTCAATGGTTAACACACTAGCCAACCCAATCAGGCTTGCCTTAATAAGTAAAGCAAGAACCAGCATCGTCGATACTCTCCGGGCTCGCAGCATGAGACCTTTAGAATAAACTCTCTAAACTGAGAAAAAAAAGTGCTGCCCAGCCGATTAACATGTGGGAGAGGCTCACACCAATCAGATTCTGGTGGCGGGCATACATCCAACCCCAGAAAAGACCAGGAACAAACACAATGGCACCAAAGAGGCCACCCAGCAAATGAACGTGCGTAGCTGAAAATATTGCGTTAGAAATTAGAATTGCCCTAAACGTAACATTACGACCTTTAAAAAAACGCTGAAGGCTGCCTTGCAACACACCACGAACAATAAACTCTTGAAGTGGCGAATGAAGCCCATACAGGATAAAATTAAAGGCAAGATACCTAGTATGCGCAAAGTCAAAAGAAAACACTTCCAAGTAATGGTAACGTGGAACATACATGATCAACATCCACTTTACCACTACCAGAACAGAAATGAGAGCAAATGACCAGGCCGCAGATTCGCCCAGGGCCTTCTTCCAATTTCGTGTCGTGAGGCCAAAGAACTGAATAGGCAGTTTACTTTGATGGATCATGAGAGCAAGGGCACCACAAAAAATCAGTATGACCGCGGCGCTCAGCAAAGATGCACGACTCGAATCCATTGAAAGACTTGTCAGCTGCTGGATGGCGAGGTTATATACACATAGGAGCCCTATCACATAAGAGAAGAAGAGATTCGACTTGGACTGCATTTGAGCGCCTTCCAACTCTCTCCTCAGAATGATAATTTCATTATCTGTGGTCTTCTTCAGCATTCTCCCTGTAACTCCAACCAGGTTTCGCATTAGACAACCGGATAACTTGGGATACAAGCCCTCTAACTGTTGATAGCTTTCTTTAGAAAGTTTCAGGAGTTTCGCATTAGTGATACACCGCACACTTGCCGAGCGATACCCGCCATCGACGAAGCTCAACTCACCAAAGGCATCCCCTTCTGAAAGAACAGCTACATTAAACCCTCGCTCATGCAAACCCCGCAATCCGGACCCTGGGCTCTCTTCAACTCTACGCACTATTTCTAACTGCCCCGAAACAACAAGATAAAGTTCAGAAGAAGTGCCCTTACCCTCTTGCAGCAGCCATTGGTTGTCACTCAAGGTTTCAAACTCAAAAAAAGAACAAACCTTAACGAGTTCATCATCCTGCAAGCCCTTGAATACAGGATGGTTGCGAATACTATGGGGTCTCACTATTTCCAATCCGCCTTTCATTCCAATACGAAGCGACAGTTGCTGACTAGGCCCACCTGAACTATTTACCGAAAGGTCGTCTGGCTTCCGGCTGTGTATCCGATTAGGCGAAACTCTACTGAGGAGGCTACCCGCGACTTCATACTTTTCAATGTTGGTAGATTATCCATGTTCACCACCACATCATGTCCATATCCCTGGAACTCCAGTCGGTCTCTATCAATCCCATTGCCCACAAGGAAGTCGACAACTTTTACGGCCCTCGCCACGGAAAGCACATGGCTTATATCACGCGAGTCGTGCTTGTTCGAATGGGCAGTGATCAGTATCCGGTAGTTTCTAAAGAATTTCATATAGCTGAGTATATACCTCATCTTGCGCATCGACTCCGGGCGCATTTCATAGTTATCATCCAAAAACACAGAATCAAGAACTAGGGACTGCCCTACTTGAGCGGCATCGATAAGCTCGTCCATTTGATCCAGCGGCTTTGAACTTGGCTTAAACAGATAGGTCATATCCAGTCGATAGATGTCCGTGTTCGTTGGGGTTAACCCTCGGGAATAGTATGCATATCTGCTCCTTGGAGTAAACCCAAAAAAAGTGTCATCAAAGGGCGTATTAATGCCTGCACCCAGATTTTCAGGCTTCGTCCAATTCGTCCAGGTGTCATCCAGTCTGCGTGAAACAAAAATGTCAAATTTACCGTAGCCATTATGACCATTGGAGGCAAAGTAAAGTGTCTTATTGTCATAAGCGAGAAAAGGAGAAGTTTCGTCGCCAACCGAATTAATCACGGGCCCCAAATTAATGCTCTCCTTGGCCGCGTATGGATACTTAGATTCCGAATTTCTCAATGCCACATAAAGATCAAGCCCTCCATGGGAATCAACTTTGCGTTGGGCAATCAGCAGGGCCTTTCGATCATTTGACACGTCGAAACTTGCACGCTCCGAAAGATTGTAGTCATTTCGAATGGCTACCGGCTGGGGAAAGGACCAGGTATCGCCCTCCTTAATTGAAAGAGAAAGTCCAGCTTTCATCTTTCCCCGCTTGCTGTACACGTTTCCCAACAAAATGGTGTCACCATTTACACCCACGCCACAAACGAAATTGGGTCCCTCGGTATTCAATGGAGGACCGATATTCTTTGCCTCCAACCAGTCCTGGGTGGCTTCATCAAAAATGCTAAACCAGATATCTTCATCTTCCACCCCTCCAACATTTCCGGCGAACCCTTGGCGACTAAAATAAAGTCGCTTCCCATCTTTGGTCAACGTTGGCCCATACTCAATAAACGGTGTGTTTACTCTTCCATTGAGCGGCTCTGCAATAATCGCCGTCTCGATATTTTGTGCCAAGTTGATCTGGCCACCGCCAAGGGATTGATCTTGCTGTGCAAAACTCAGGCCCATTGAGGCCATAAAAAACAGAGCTACCATGAAGAAGTTAGAATCCTGTTTCATAAGCTTTGAATTAGTTAATGTTAATGGGTAGATATTTCATCGTGCTCATGTCAACCGAAACAAGTCGGTACCTGCCATTCTCCGCTCTGCAAAGTACATGTCCATTTTACCCATATTCTTGACTTCGATACTACCCCTCGGAGTACACACAAACTTGTCCTTTACCAACTGGTAGGTGATGCCCGAAATATTGACCTTGCCAGCCTCACTAGCCGCCTCCATTCTGCTGGCGGTATTTACTGTCGCACCCCAGATATCATAGGAAAACTTGCTCTTCCCAATAACACCCGCCACCACCGGCCCGGTGTGGACTCCAATCCGTATATCCCATGGCGGGAAACCTTTCTGCAGGTTGGCCTGCTTTCGTTCACTTACACATTCCACCATTTCAAGAGCAGCCGAAACAGAATCCACCGGGTTTGAGCTGTTTTTTACCGGCAGGCCACCCGCTGCCATATAACCATCGCCCAACGTCTTTATCTTCTCCATGTTGCACTTTTCAATGATCTTGTCGAACTCGAAAAACAAATTCCCGAGTTCGTCCAGCAAGTCCTTCGGAGAAAGCCCCACGCTGATCCGTGTAAATCCTACCAGATCGGCAAACAGCACAGAAGCCATAGGATAATGGCGGGGGGTAACAGAACCTTTAGTCTTCAGTTCATCCGCTATTTCACCTGGCAGCACATTGAGAAGTAAAGAGTCCGACTTACGCCTCGATTCTTCCAACTCGGTCTTCTGTAAAAGCAATTCGTCACCCGCGCTTTTGAGTAGATCGGAACTGACCTCCATTTGATAGAGCATGGCTTCCAGGCGATTGCGTGAGTCCGCCAACTCCAATTGCGTTCGTATCCTGACCATTAGCTCATCCGGGTCAAACGGCTTAGTCATGAAGTCCGAAGCGCCAAGCTTGAATCCTTCAACCGTAACTCGTTTGTCGGAATTACTGGTAAGAAAAATGACTGGGATTCTTGCCGTCTCAGGGTTACTTTTCAGCTGACGGCAAACCTCAAATCCGCTAATTCCAGGCATTTCAATATCTAACAGAATGAGGTCTGGAGCAGCGCCGTTTAGCGTCAGTTTCAGTGCCTGAATACCGTCGGTAGCCACCGTTCTTTTGAAATTCCTTAGAATCTCATTTAGCACATCGAGGTTTGCCGGCGTATCATCCACAATCAATATGCTCTTGTTCAGAATGTTTAGCTCCAACCCCATGTATTTCGATCTTTTTCTTATGCCTTAATCCTGTTCCTAATAGTTCTTAGAACTTCTGACGCATGGTCAAACCGGTAGGCGTCCACAGATTTTCGCAAGTCGCCAAGTTCCCTTTCACAACCTTCAATTCTGCCGATTCCATCCAGATGCCTTAGGGCATCTGGGTTGCCATCCAATAAGGTCTTCTCCAACTTATCCAAGGCAGAACCGAGGTTGGAGGGCTTGGGAACTTCTACTACACTTGGATGTTCCTTGATAGTGGACCGGATGGATCGGATGATCTTACTCAATTCTGCAGACAATTGAGCAACAGGGGCAGGCAGAGCACCGGCATCCCTCCGTAACGATTCAGTCTCTAGCTGACTAGAAAGGCTTTGGAGATTAGTCATACCCAATGTTCCTGCCAAGCCTTTCAACGTATGGGCCATCCTCCGTACTTCCTCCCATTCACCACCAGTAATCTTCCTATTAATTTCTTCCACAAAATCACTCTGCTGATCCGCAAACTTCCTTAGCATTTTCTCAAAAAGCTCCTGGTTGCCCATTAGATGGGAAAGTCCCTGCTGAACATCAACGCCATCAAACTCCTCCATTGCTGGCTGGCTCTCGAATTGGACCGAATCACCACGCCGCTCCAGTCCCATCGTCCGGCTGCTGAGCGATGTGCTTTGCATGGGCCGGCGCCAATCAAAAGGTTCAAGTTCACTCTCCGAAAACCATCGCTCCCGCTTCTCTTGGGTTACCGAGTCCAACCAATGACAATGCAACCGGGGCGTATCATTTTCGATAATAATTCTAGTTATTACCATGAGTTCACGCACACCCGAAACAGGCTGTACGGTGTCCCCAACCGCATAATTTGGCGTCGGCCCAAAAATTCTATTTAACCATTGTCGCAACATTATTCTGTTTTATCTAGTTGACTTATTCCTTTCATGACTGAGTCCAACTCATCTTTTAATCCCTTCGCAAGTTTATCTACATCACTAGTCGACCCAATCGTAAGAATCTCCTGTAACTCTTTACTAAGGTTATGGAGGCGTGTCATACCCAAACTCCCGGCCGTGCCCTTGAGCGAGTGGACCAATCGTATTGCCTCCTCGCGCACCCCGGAATCAATCAGGGTCTTGAGCTCATTTGTATAATTCTTGTGGTCAGCAATGAACTTATTCAACAACTCCCGGTAAAATCTCCGGTTGCCACCGACATATGAAAGGCCCAGGGCCAAATCGATTCCCTGAGGAATATTCTCCTCGGATGAGGTCCTTTCGTTTCTCATGGCGACTGGTCTTCTTCTTACGGAGAGCCACTTTTCGATCGTCTCCAATAGCGTGTTGGGATTGATTGGCTTGCTTACAAAGTCATTCATTCCCGCAGCTAGGCATTCTTCCTTCACGGTTACCATAGCATCTGCGGTCATCGCGATAATGGGTACCTCCTCGCACCCCCTCAGTTTTCGGATCTCCCGCGAAGCATCGGGGCCGCCCATGATCGGCATTCGGACGTCCATAAGAACAAGGTCATATAGAGATCCCTTTCTGAAGCTTTGCTCCACCATTTGTACGGCTTCTTGCCCGTTATGCGCCACGGTCACCTTGAACCCGAACCCCTGAAGCAGTTCAATGGCGACCAACTGGTTTATCTCATTGTCCTCCGCAAGAAGCAGGTTACCCTCATGGTGATTGGCCGAAATGACCTTGCTTTTTTCCACTCGCACATGTCTCTTTGTACCATCTTCCATGGCTCGTACAATAGAATCGTACAAATGGGAATACCGAATAGGCTTGGTCAGGATTGCAGAAATCCCCATTTCATCCATACTTTGAAGCAAGGCATCATTGGTATAGCTGGAACAGATCATCATGATCTTAATGCCCTGCAACTGATCGTCCGCCCGGATGATCCTCGCGGTCTCAATACCGTCCATCTCAGGCATACTCCAATCCATCAGGATTAGCTTTACGGGATCATGGTGAAAATTGTTCTTGAGGTAGTGAATAGCCTGAACCCCAGAACTAACAGCAGTAATCCGGAAAGACAATGATCCCAGGGCCTCCTTAAGAATGTTCCGGGCAGCCTCATTGTCATCAACCAGCAGGACGTGCCACTTACGCAAATCCACCGAGGGTATGGGCATCTTGCGCTGATAGATTTGCTTTTTCAGCCAGATATTGAAGTGGAAACGGCTGCCACGGCCGGGCGAACTTTCCACAGCGACCGTTCCATCCATGAGTTCCACCAGCCGCTTGATGATCGACAAGCCAAGTCCCGTTCCTCCATATTTTCTAGTAATGGTATTGTCGGCCTGGATAAAGGGCTGAAACAGCCGACTGATCTGAACCTGATCCATGCCAATACCGGTGTCACGGACAGAAAAAGCCAGATTCACCCGGTCACCTTCTTCACCCGCCAACTTCACATCAACGATTACCTCTCCCCGATCCGTGAACTTAACGGCGTTACTGCAGAGATTCATCAATATTTGCTCCAATCTTCCGGAATCTCCAATCAGGTAGGTCGGGACTTGGCTCTCAATTCCGAAAGCCACTTCCAGTCCCTTAGCATTTGCCTTGTAGGTAATGAGGTTTCCCAATTGCTGAAAAACCTCCTCCAGGTCAAAGTTGCTCTCCTCCAATGTCAGCTTCCCCGCCTCCACCTTGGAGAAGTCAAGGATATCATTGATGATCCGGAGCAGGGAATCACTGGATGACCCGATCTTATCGAGGTAGTCCTTTTGCTTGGCAGATAACTCCGTTTGCATGAGCAAGTGTGTCAGGCCGATTACTGCATTGAGGGGCGTACGGATTTCGTGCGACATATTCGCCAGAAATTGGCTCTTGGTTTGATTAGCCAGCTCGGCGATTCTTCTGGCCTCTTCTAACTGAACATTCATGATACGGATACTCTCCTCGGCTTGCTTACGGTCTGTTATGTCACGGGCAATCTTGGATATGCCTACCACGTTGCCTTGCTGATCCTTTAGCGGCGAAATAGAAAGCGACACGTCTATTTTTCTCCCATCACGGTGTACACGAACGGTCTCGTAGTGATCGACCATTTCACCTGCAATCACCCTTGAAACAACAGATGCTTCCCGTGCGTATTCGCTATCTTCCATAAGCACCCTGCTATCCCTCCCAATGGCTTCTTTCTCGCTATAGCCAAACAGTCGTTCCGCTCCTTTGTTCCAGCTGATAATGCTACCATCCAGCGCCTTACTGAAGACGGCATCGAAGCTGGAATCCACAATGGAGGCCAGTCTGCGAATCTCCCGCTCCGTCCTCATTCGGTCTGTAATGTTGGCAGTCAGCACTGTAGCGCCTATGATCTCTCCCTCGTCATTGATCAGCGGATTATATCGCGTCTCAAAATAGCTTCTGTCCAGCTCTCCAAACTCCTGCACAGTTACCAGCTTTTCTCCGCTCATGGCTCTTTTGAGATTCACTTTGGCCTTTGAACGATCCTCCTTGTTGGTTATACAGTCAAGCAGGCTAACGCCTGTTTCAACGATGCTGCCGTATGCCTGGGCCGTAGCTTGCTTAAAAGCGTAATTGAAATGCAGAATGCGGAATTCCTTGTCAACTGAAAACACCAGGATGTCTTGAAGGCTCTCGATGCAGGACTGCAGCAGCAATTGAGCTTTTCGCGTGGACGCCTGGCTCTCCCTTTTCGCGAACTCCTGCGCCGTCAAATCGGTTACATTGTGAATTATGTAAACCACCTCCCCACCTTCATTCAACACAGGAATGTTCATCGGACCCCAATAGCGCGCCTCGAAATTTCCGTCAGGTAGCTGGATATCGTACTTCTGGATCTCCATCTTATGGATGCCTTTATTATGCAGCACGTAATTAAGGGACGATTGAAGATTCCTCACACCGTCTGCGGAAGGATCATTTGGATTGTCAGGGAACACCTCGAACAGGTTTCTACCTACAATGCCTTCCCGCTTGGTCAAAGTAGCAGACAAATAGGCATCACTTGCCCCGACAATAGTAAAGTCGGGCGTCAATACGAGATAGAGCCCCGGTGCGGACTCAAAAAGCAATCTAAAATCAATCGTCTCGTTCCCCATATCCCATATGCGCAATACTCTCGCCTCTTCTCCAATCAGGCCATCTTCAGTTCCTTCATACTAACAATGATCCTCCTCCGTATCTCAACGGGGAGTTTTGGCCAGCTATCAAATACTTGCTGCAATCCGATACAAGAAATTCCGACACCGGATGCGCGCTTCGGGGTGTTCAACAAAGTACAACCTTAAATCCAAAACCTGAACCCCGATTAGAATCCGGCAAGTTCAAGCCGAAAATCGGTGGACTCAAGATGGAAAACGGAGAGGGTGATCCTGCGACTATGCCATAGGCTGCTGACGGGGCTGCCCATACCGCCACCAACCCAGACAGTAAAAAAGGTAGGTTAAGATGTTGATCATGTTATTTATGGGCCACAAACTAAAAAGCAATTCCTTGCCAAGAAAAGCCATGACAAAGAAAGTGCAGAAACAATAGAAGAATACACCCATCAAGAACCAGAAGCGCCAGGAATACAACAAATGAGTCTCTTTCTCAGCTAATTCCAACAAGCCAAACCCGGCAAGAAAGGATATGATCACTTCATACGCAACGATGAATGGCATAATTTGTCCAAGCTTTCCAGTCTTGAAGACCGGCCATGCCAGAACTACAAGCCATGAGACTGGCGCACAAACCAGGAAGAAAAAGGACAACCGCCGTAAAGCCGAGGCCGTTGAGAGGGATCGGACAAGCCAGAAGAAGAACAATGCTTCCGCCAGCGCATAAGAATTGAACACGTGTATGAATTCATTGGCCGGTCGCAGAGCATTTACGCACCAACCCAGGACATCCGCTACCAGGCCCAGCAATAGAAAGCAGAAAAATACCTTTCCGAAATAGCCGGATGACTTGAGTCTTGCACCGCTCCAACCTAAAGGAAAAATTATAGAAAGTGTAGATACAATCTTTAGAAGCGAAGCGTCTAAGAAGAAATCATCAATCAATTGGTGGAGGGGGCCAAGAGCGCTGCATTGTACCATATCCTTCTTCGCTGACCCTGGCCATAGCTTGATTTACCCCCTTGGCATTCACGGCCATCAGGATAATGCGAATTCGGTTTGGTCTTTCTCGTTCGTCATAGCCAAAATAGTAACGAATATACCCATTTTCTCCCGCAGACGCAATAAAGGCATCGAAGGCAGCCTCGTGACGAGCGGAAAAGAAGCCAAACATATAACTGTTATAGCGTTCCCCATGGATGTCGGGATATAGAGTGAAGAGGGAGTCCGCACTGGCAATATATCGCCTTATCTCTCCGGCGTTCAATGTTTTCCAACCAGAAACATCTCCGGTCTCCTTGAGGTAGTCACGAATATCGCTTTCACTTTTCAGGGATTCGGGATTCACTCGGAAAATGGCTGTAGGCACCGTCAATTCCGTCTGTATAGGTCCCCGTGGAAGGTTATGCGGGTCGTACTCCTCCAGGTGTTCCAGGGCCAAAAAAAGGTCAGGTCTTGAACCGCCTCGAAAACAGTACCATAGCATAACTCCCTGGTTAATCGCGGATACCCGAAAAGCAGATGCAGGGAAACTGCCGCCCCAACCAAAATTCTCACTGTATTTAGCCAATTGAGCTGAGCTAACCAGGTTAAACATCAGCCTTACTGATGAGTCGGTCGGAAACAGGTGAGCATGGCCACCGATGGGAATGATCCCGGCACTGTCTGTAGTCCGCAAAGCCACATCGCTTGTTGGTTCAGGCTGGCCGCACGATGCAAGGCTCAGCAGAATTACGGTCATGGATTTAGTTAGTCGCTTCATGATGGTACAGGATTTGATTTCACGGTTGACCTACCCGCATGGATGGAGAAAAGTAGAGAGCCATGGTCTTTTCCAGAGCCCAACAGGGTCTTGGTAAGCTGATATTCTGCTTCGCGAGGTGAAGAAATGCAGATGGAATACGTACTACCCGGAAGGCCCTTCACATACCAGAAAACGACATATTCCGAACCCGGCAGCAGCTCAATTGTAGCTTCAGAACTGTCTCTAAGGATAAGTTGGTCATCCAAATAAAGCCATAAGGTACTGGCTCCTGCGTAGACTGAGACAACAAGCTTCGGGGTTCTCATAGATAATCTCAAACGAAGCTAAGACAGCGTTCAGGCGGAAAGAACCACCAATTAGCGTTTGGCGGTTTGGGTTAAGGCTCTGGTCAATAAACCGTAGAATACGGGATTACTCAGAGCATGTTGAAACGGCGAAGAAATTCGTCTTTTCGACGACGCGATACGTCAATTGTGGAACCGTCGATCATCCGGATTACGCCCCCCTCCCCTCTTTGGTACTCAACTACATGAATCAAGTTCACCAGGTGAGAATTATGAACCCGGCAAAAATTAAACTCCTGAAGCTGTCGCTCACACTCCTTCAACGTTCTTGAAATGACCAATCTTCGCTTGTCTACGGTAAAAACGCTCGTATAGGTATTATCCGACTCACATCGCACAATATCCCGGATTGGCACGGAAATAAAGCCCTTTAGTGTCGGGAGGGCTGCCCGTTCTCCTCCAGCCGCATTCCCTCTGATACTAGCCAGCACCATATGCACTCTTGATAGGTGATCCTTGACCTCAATCAAACTCTCAAATCTTCGAATTGCCAAGAAAAACTCCGTACGATCCAAAGGCTTCAGCAGGTAGTCGACAGCCGCAAGCCGGAAAGCCCGTATAGCGTAACCATCAAATGCTGTTGTAAAAATGATCTTGAATGTAAAATGCTCCAGCGCCTCCAACAACTCAAAGCAATTGCCAGGTGGCAACAGTACATCGAGAATAACCAAATCAGGATGAGATTGGGAAAGCGCTTTGATGCCGGAAGGTACATCCCTGGCAACGGCCAAAACTTCAAAATTTCCATAGTCATTCAACCATTGAATCAACAGGTCTTGCTGATCAAGGTCATCTTCCACGATCACTACACGATATGGCTCAGTTCTCATAGGGCAACGTTATGGTAACCCGGGTTCCCTCCGGCAACTTATCACGCGTCAATTGCGCAGGACCATGCCTATCTATTGCATAAATCCTATTAATCACAGCGATGCGATCTTCGATCAGCTCTAGCCCCCGGGAGTTTCGCTTCACAAAGGCAGATAAATCATAGGGTTTCAACTTCCTTTCGGCAATACCACCATTATCATCAATGGTCCACTTCAACATCCCCTCCGCCAATTCAAGAGTTAATCTGATAACGCCTCCTTCAGATCGGTTAGCAAGGCCATGCCATATAGCGTTCTCCACCAACGGCTGAACGAAAAGAGGCGGAACATAAAACTCATCCGACTTGATTTTCTCGTCAATAAGAAACTCAAAGTTGAAGGCTCCCCGAGTACGCAATTGCTCCAATTCCAAGTATAACGTAAGCGCCAAGATTTCTTCCGACAGGGGTATCAGTCGCTCATGGGATGCCTCCAAGACATGCCGAATCAAGCGTGAAAATTTGACTAAATACTCACTGGCAGCAGTACTGTTGTTTCCGTGAATAAAATGTTGAATGGAATTTAAGCAATTGAAGATAAAGTGGGGGTTAACCTGGGAACGGAGAACCTTCATCTCCATTTCCGCAATGGTCAGTCTAAAGGAAGTCTCCTTTTCTTTGAAATAAGCCTCCCGCCTCGAACGATAGAGCACAAATACCACAAAAGCAAAAGCCACCACCACGGGGAGCAATGTCAAAAGTATTGGAACATCCACGTGTTCCCATTGACCGATATTCACCACTTCACTTTCCTGACCTAGCGAATCGTTCGGCATTGCAACTACTAATTAAGAAGCCTTGACAACCAAGCCATGTGCTTGATGGTAACCGTAGGCGCGGGACAAAAGTCACCTAATGACCAAGTAATCGATCCGAAATTTCAATCTCGTATCCCATCCAAATCACCCATCATTGATTAGTAGCCAAAATACACAATCCAACTGTCGGAGACAAACATTACCAACTGTGATCCAGGCGTTCCTGATACTTCTTCAATCTCCTTACGCAAGATACCTTAACTATCTTTCTTGTCTCACTGATTACAATGATTTTGAGTCTTGTGGATCCGGAGGATAACTATGCCAGCGCCTCCCAAAAGCAGAAAGCCGCCCTCGTACAGGCGGCTTTCCAGGTTAAAAAAACCTTCGACCGGGAGCAGCTAAAAAATCACCGGGGCCACACGTCGAACCCTCCCCACACGCGGCGGGGAGGAATAGGACGCAGCCACCGACGACTGCCAACAGTCGCCCGGTCAAAAAGAAGGCACTCTGGCGCCGGCAAAAAATATTTACTGCCAACAACCACTACGAATGGAGTAAATGACCAGTCACGCCAGATGTGCCATGCCTTGGGTGCTCGCCGCTCGTTGCTCGCTACTCGCTTCTCGCCACTCGACCATGACCTACGGAGCAAGTTCTGAAACCACTCACAGAACTTTAGCCGAACGGCCAACGAGTATCGCATCATAGGCGACGAGAAACGAATGACGAGGAGCGAGTGACGACTCACCTTAGTCCACGTTATCGTGAAGAAACTTATTGTTGCCCAACAACGAGTTGTCGTCGTTGAGATTGTACTTGGAAATGAACCGCTCGGAGGAATGCGGCACATTTTCCATTTTCACGCCCCGGCGCAGGTAGGCCGGCATCGTCCACTTCTCGTTGAACTCTTCCTTGCTCATCTCCTGCTTACGGGCGGACTTTAGCTTCTCCCTCCGCTCTTTGGCCTGCTGCTGCAGGCGCTCTTTTGTTTTGCGCATTTCCATCAGTCCTTCTTCGTTTATGACCTGGTCGGCTGCGGTTTCGCGGCCCACTTCAAATTCCTCACGGTCGTCTTTGTACCGCACTTCTTCTTCCTCCAATGAGAACTCCTCTTCGGCCGGAGGTTCCGGCTTCCGGGCGATCACATCTTCCTGGTCGAAGAGCGAGATCTGGCGCGGAGGCACGGCCGGGAATTCCTCTTTCGCCACGGGGCGCTCCTCCTCCTTCTTTACTTCCGGCTCTTCGGCCATCATCGCTTCAGGCTCCTGGGGCGCCGTCACCTCCGGGGTCAACGGCTCGACTGACTCCATCGACGGCATCGGGTCGAGCACCCACTCCGTTTGCACGGACTCCGGGGCATTGGCTACCGGCACCAGCTCCAATTCCGCTTCCGGCTCCGGGTCCGGCGAAAATGTGGTCACCGGCTCGTCCGCATAGGTTTCCACGTAATGGGTCTCTTCCGTGATTTTCAGTTCAATCTCGTAGTTGCGTTCGTTCACCGAGTTGTCTACCCATTCCTCCTCGTGGCGTGTGCTTTTCTCGAGATCCAGTACCTTCTTATCCTCCGACTTTTTGCGGGGCTCGGTGCGGCCCTGACCGGCAAAACCCGTGGCAATCACGGTGACGCGGATGGCGTTGCCCAGGGCCGTGTCGACGCCGTGACCGAAGATCACTTCGCATTCGTCGCCCGCCTGTTCCTGGATATATTCGGTGATGGTGCTCAGTTCGTCCATCTGGAGTTCGGCGGCCTCTCCGGACATGATCGAGAGCAGGATGCGCTTGGCACCCATGATGTCGCAGTTCTCGAGCAGCGGCGAGGCCAGGGCCTGCTGTGCCGCCCGAATGGCGCGGTCTTCCCCGCTGGTTTCGGCCGAGCCCATGACAGCGGCGCCGGCATTGAGCATGACGGTGCGCACATCCTGGAAGTCGACGTTGACATACCCGGCGAGGGTGATAATCTCGGCAATGCTCTTGGCCGCTGTCGTCAGTACGCCGTCGGCTTCTCCGAAAGCCTGGCTGATCGACAGGTTGCCAAACATCTGGCGAAGCTGGTCGTTGAGGATAGCCAGCACCGTGTCGCAGCTCGAGCGCATGGCTTCGAGTCCGGCCTGTGCCTGCCCCGACTTTTTGCGGCCTTCAAAGGCAAACGGCATGGTGACGATTCCCACGGTGAGGATATCCATCTCCTTGGCGATCTTGGCGATGACCGGCGCTGCGCCGGTACCGGTGCCGCCGCCCATGCCCGCGGTGATAAACACCATTTTGGTGCCCTGCAGCACTTCGCGGATCTGCTCTTTGCTTTCCATAGCCGCTGCGCGTCCCACTTCAGGGTTGGCGCCGCAGCCCAGCCCTTCCGTCAGGTTGGTGCCGATCTGCAATTTGTTGGGTACCGGGCTGCTGTTAAGCGCCTGGAGATCGGTGTTGCACACGATAAACTCCACATCCTTGATGCCGAGTTTGTACATGTGATTCACCGCGTTGCTGCCGCCTCCGCCGACGCCGACCACCTTGATGATCGACTTCGAGTGCCGGGAAGGCAGGTCGAATTTGTAGGTCGTTCCGGGTTGAAACATGATAGTAGTGGTTTAGTGGTTTCTTCTGAACTAGTATTCGTTTTTGCCATCGAGGTCGTCGATCAGCAATCCCTTCGTCTTGTTGAGGATACTGCTGAAGAAGTCGGAGGTGGCCGCCCGGGGTGAAGACTTCTTCACCTTGACGGTAACCTTGTTCTCCATAGCTTCGCGGTAGCGCTCTTCGCGCTCATCGAGCGAACGGAAGCCGGCAAGTACCAGGCCGACGGCCGTGGCATACATCGGGCTCTTCACGGCCTCGAGCTTGCTCTTGCCCAGGTGCTCGTTGGGATAACCGATGCGGGTGTCCATGCCCGTCATGTATTCCACCAGGTGGCGCAGGCTGTGGAGCTGGGCACCACCGCCGGTAATCACGATGCCGCCGGCAAGACGGTTCTCGAAGCCGGAACTGATGATTTCCGTGTGGGCCATCTCGATGATTTCCTCCATGCGCGCCTGGATAATGCTCGACAGGTTCTTGACCGAGATCTCCTTGGCCGACCGGTTGCGGATGCCCGGGATGGAAACAATCTCGTTCGGATTGGCCTCCTCGGCAATGGCCTTGCCGAACTTGGTCTTCAGCTGCTCGGCCTGCTTGGCCATTACCATCAGACCCGTCTGGATATCGTTGGTCAGGATGTTGCCACCGAAGGGGATGACAGCCGTATGCCGGATGATGTTGTCGTAGAAAATCGCGATGTCGGTCGTTCCGCCGCCGATATCGATGATGCATACACCGGCTTCTTTCTCCTCATCGCTGAGCACCGCCAGGCTCGACGCCAGGGGCTCGAGGATCAGGTTGTCGATTTCGAGGCCTGCCCGGCGCACGCACTTGTTGATGTTGTTGATGGCGCTGGTCTGGGCCGTGATGATGTGGAAGTCAGCCTCCAGTTTCACCCCGCTCATGCCCACCGGATCCTTGATGCCTTCTTCGTAGTCGACCGTATAATCCTGGGGCATGACGTGGATGATTTCGCTGCCCGGGGGGATCACGATGCGGTACATGTCCTCGGTCAGGCGGCTCACGTCTTCGATACTGATCTCGTTGTCGTTGGACGACCTCGTGATGCTGCCATGGTGGATGGTGCTGCGGATATGCTGCCCGGCGATACCGACGTTGACCACGCCGATATCGATGCCCGACATGTCGCTGGCCTCCTTGACAGCCTTCTCAATGGCCAGCACCGTCTTGTCGATGTTGGTCACAATGCCCTTGATGACCCCCTCCGACTCGGCTTTGCCCATCCCGAGCACCTCGAGTTTACCATACTCGTTCTTGCGCCCGACGATCGCACAAATCTTGGTTGTGCCGATGTCGAGGCCTACGACTATTTTTTCCTTTTCCATAGCTGAAAACGTGTTTAGTGGTTGTTTAAAAAATTGTGGTTTCTATAACGTGGTTTATCGTGCAATAATTTGTCCTTCGTACGTCAGGTTCACGCGTTCATATTTCGTCCAGCCTTTCTGGGGCAGGATATCCTTATAAAAGACCATGAGCTTCCGCAGCTTGGTCTCGAAGTTGTCGGGGGATCCAAACTCGACCACCTGTCCGGTGACCTGCGGGTAGATGGTGATCTCACCCCTGGAATTGAGATCCATCTGCGCCACCTGGGCCGCCCAGAACGAATCCTCCAGGATATATTCGATCATCTCCTTTAATTTCTGCCCGGTCTCCGTTTTGGTGAGATCGCCCGCTTCCACCATCGGCTTCATGCCCTTGCCGCTGAGAATCATAACCCGTGACGAAAACTTGTCGGAAATGCCCATGATCACGCCATCTTCGGCCACATAGGCGTCGGGCGCGTCGTCCTGCACAATGCGGGCCACCGGCCTGCGCAACTCCACGCGGACAATGAGGTTTCCCTTCAGATCTCCATAGAGCTCGGCATCGCTGATGTGGCGGTCCAGGAGCAAGGTCTTCTCGATGGCGCGAAGGTCAAGGCGATTGATGGCCATCCCCTTCAGGGAAGGCGTGCTTCGCTCCACCAGCCGGGCCACATCGCTTTCATCCAGGAAGTGGTTGTCATGGATATTTTCCAATTCCACCACGACGTTGGTGCACAGCACACCCCCCTGTTTGCGCTCGCTGAAGGCAATCAGGAAGAAAACCAGGATCAATCCCAGCGCAATGCGTATTTCGTGCCGTATGGAGAAATTAAGCTTCATAGCGCTTGCTCAGCATTTTTCGTATAGGTTTCACGAACAAATCGATGTCTCCGGCCCCCACGGTGGCGACGATCTCGAGATCCATGGCGTCGAGTGTGGAGAGAAGGTCTTTTTTCGTCGTCTTGATCTTTACCGGGCAGGTGAGCTGGTTGAAGATCAGGTCGGCGGTAACGCCCGGGAGGGGAAGTTCACGGGCGGGGTAAATGTCGAGCAGGATCAATTCGTCGGCCAGGCTCAGGCTCTTCGCGAACCCATCGGCGAAGTCGCGTGTGCGCGTAAACAGGTGAGGCTGGAAGATCACCGTCAGTTTCCGGCCTTCATACATGGCCCGGAGCGACTTCAGGAACGCTTCGATCTCCGCGGGGTGATGGGCATAGTCGTCCACGAACACACAACCATTCCGGTTGTACACCATCTCGAAGCGGCGCTTCACGCCCTTGAATGAGGAGAGCGCCTCCCGGATTACCTGCGGGTCGATGCTGAGGTGGCGTACGGAGAGAATCGCCGCCACCGCATTTTCCACGTTATGGAAGCCAGGGACGCCAAGCTGGATGGATTCGATCTTCTGGGTTTTGCCCTGAAAATCGAAGGTAAAAAACCCGCCTTTGGCGGTGACGTTGCCGGCAAAAAATTGCCCCTGGTTCAATCCATACGTCGTTACGGAAATATTTTTATTCGCTTCGGCGAGCGAGACCACCGTGTGATGGATGGCCAGGCTTCCTTTCGGCTCAATCTGCGCGATGAACTGCCGGTAAGCTTCCAGCATGGTGGCATGGTCGCCATAAATGTCCAGATGGTCCGGATCGGCCGAGGTCACCACAGCGCTGTGAGGATGCAGGCGCAGGAAAGAGCGGTCAAACTCGTCAGCCTCAGCCACCACGACCGTGTCTTTGGAAACTTCGCCATGCATGACGAGGTTGGAATCGTAGTTGGCCGTGATTCCACCGAGGAAGGCCACCATGTTACGTTCGGCGGTCTTGAGGATGTGGGCCACCATGGACGAGGTGGTGGTCTTGCCGTGCGTGCCCGCCACCGCGATGGTATGATAATCCTTGGAAATCAGCCCGAGCACCTCCGACCGCTTCAGGATGGTAAATTGCTGCTCCTTGAGGTAGTTGAACTCCGCATGATCCTTCGGGATAGCCGGCGTGTAGATGACCAGGGTCTTTTCCTTCGAGATATAGCCGGGAATGAATTCCACCTTGTCCTCAAAGTGAAGTTCCATCCCCTCCTCCAGCAGCTCGTGGGTAAGCGGTGTGGGGGTGCGGTCGTAGCCGGCGATGCGAAGTCCCTTCTTCTTGAACCACCGGGCCAGTGCGCTCATGCCGATGCCTCCGATGCCGAGAAAGTAGATGCTATGGTAGTCACTAAACCTCATGCGATCAGCTTTTCGATTTCGTTGACGATATCCTGTGCCGCATTGGGCCTGCCCAGGGTGGCGATGCGGGTGCTGAGCCGTTCGCAGCGGGCCCGGTCTCCCAGGAGGGCCAGCACCTCGCCGGTCAGTTTTTCTTTTGCGTCTTTATCGGCAATCATGATGGCCGCATCCTCTTTGACCAGCGCCATGGCATTCTTGGCCTGGTGATCCTCGGCCACGTTGGGCGAAGGCACCAGCACGGCCGGCTTGCGCGTAAGGCAGAGTTCGGAGATCGAAAGAGCGCCGGCCCGTGAAACGACCACATGCGCGGCGGCATAGGCGAGATCCATTTCTTTCAGGAAGTCATAGAGCCTCACGTTGCGCAGATCTTTATCAGCCACCTGGGCTTTCACACTCTCGTAATACACTTTGCCCGTCTGCCAGATCACCTGCACGTTGGCCTTGATCAGGGAGTCGAGTCCGGCGAGTACACTTTCGTTGATCGTACGCGCTCCTCCGCTGCCGCCCAGGACGAGCAGGGTACGTTCGGTATCGGAAAAGCCAAAGTGACTCAACGCCTGGGGCCGCTTGGAGGTCACATCGAGGATATCTTTCCGCACGGGATTCCCGGTCATGACGATCTTGCCGGCAGGGAAATAGGCATCCATGCCCGGGTAGGCCACACAAATTCGCTGGACCTTGGCCGCTAACTGCTTGTTGGTAAGACCCGCGTAGGAATTCTGCTCCTGGAGCAACGCCGGTATGCCCATCCGGGTGGCAGCCAGCATCAGGGGACCGCTTGCGTAACCGCCGGTTCCAACGGCCACATGCGGGCGAAACTCTTTCACGATCTTCCTGGCTTTCCAAAGGCTGGCGATCAACTTCACGGGAAACATCAGGTTCGACAGGGTAAGCTTGCGCTGCAACCCGGCGATCCACAGGCCGATAATTTTGTAACCCGCTTCCGGCACGCGGATCATTTCCATCTTCCCTTCGGCACCCACAAAGAGGATATCGGCATCCGGGTGACGTTCGCGGAAAGCGTTGGCAATGGCGACGGCCGGGAATACGTGGCCGCCGGTGCCTCCGCCGCTGATGATAAGGCGATATGGTTGTTGTGCACTCACGCTGCTTTCGCCTGAACGTTTTTACTTTCCTCCCCACTGCCGGCCTGTCCCCAGTTCTCTTCCTGCTCGCCACGGCTTACGCTGAGAATGATTCCCACCGACAACCCGGTGAACAGCATCGCCGTACCCCCCATGCTGATCAAGGGCAACGGCTGGCCGGTGATCGGACCGAGTCCAACCACGACACCCATGTTGACCATGGCCTGGCAGACCAGGTCGAAACTCAACCCGGCGGACAGCAGGCCCCCGAAGGCTCTCTCGGAATTGTAGGCCGCCTTCATGCCCCGGTGCAGGAGAATGAGGTATAACAGGAGCACCACCACGCCCCCTACCATACCGTACTCTTCAATCACAATCGCGTAGACAAAGTCCGAGTAGGGATGCGGAAGGATGTTGCGCTGGTCGCTGTTGCCCGGCCCTTTGCCGAACACGCCACCGGTGGCCACGGCAATGCGGGCATGCTTGGCCTGGAACGGAAGTTCCGTACCGTTGATGAAGCTGAGGATCCGGTTTTTGGCCGTCTCTCCCCGCACACCGAATTTGAGGGCCACCGCGCCGGCCAGGAGACCGATGAGCACCAGCATGGCCAGGTATTTCACCGGCACACGACCGATGAACATCACCAGCATGCAGGTAGCGAAAAGGAGAACGGCGGTGGATAGGTTGGTGAGCGCAATGAGCCCGCAGATGACACCACACCAGATAAGCATCGGAATCAGCGACTCCTTGATATCCTCAATGTTTTGCTGCTTCTTCGAAAGCATGCTCGCCAGGTTGATAATGAGGGCGAGGCTGGCGAAGTCGGAAGGCTGGAACGACGTATTGATAATGGGCAGGGTGATCCACCGCGCCGCATCGTTGATCGTGGTACCGTTGGTAAAGGTGTACACGAGCAGCGGCACGCTTACCCACAGGGCCAGCCGGGAGAGTTTCGAATAGTAGCGGTAGTCGATTTTGTGACCGATCCACATGGCGCCCAGGCCGAGGAAGACCATGAACGTGTGCTTGACCAGGTACATCTCCGGCGCGACGGTGCGCTTGTAGGCCAGCGTTCCAATGGAGCTGTACACCACCAGGATGCTGATCAGGGACAGGGCGAAGACGACCGCCCAGATCACCGGGTCACCCTGCAGGTTATTATCAGCCCATTCTTTGATCTTCTTCATACCCTCAGGCGTTTACTTTTTCTTTCTCTTCCTTCAGTTGCTGCACGGCCTCACGGAACTGGTTGCCGCGGTCGATATAGTTTTTAAAGAGGTCGAAGCTGGCACAGGCAGGCGACAAGAGGACCACATCGCCGGGCTTCGCTTCCTCCAGGGCCATCCGTACAAGCGACTTCACGTCTTGCGTCTCAAGCACCTTGGGGACCAACGGGGTGAAGAAGCGTTTCAGCTTCTCGTTGTCCTTGCCCAGGCAGATCAGGGTCTTCACCTTCTGCTTTACCTCGTCTTTGATCAGGTTATAATCATTGCCCTTGTCCTGGCCACCCGCGATCCAGATCAGCGGCTGCGTATAGCTGCCGAGCGCATAAATCACGGAATCGACATTCGTGGCTTTTGAGTCGTTGACAAACTCCACCCCGTTGATGGTGCCCACTGATTCCAGGCGGTGAGGTGCGTTCTTGAAAGTCTTCAATCCTTCGCGGATAGCGGCATCGGGTACCTTGGCCAGGTAGGCCGCCGACACCGCCGCCATGGTATTGACCAGGTTGTGCCTGCCTTTGAGCGTAGTCTCCGACTGGGCGATCTTGAACGACTTCTTTCCGAACTGGAAGACCATCTTCTTCCCGTCGAAACGGGCCGTGGTGATGGCCTCCGGGTCGAGGGAAATCTCCACGCGGTACGCTTCGGTCGACCGCTGGCGTGCTTCCTCGCCGGAGATCTTGTCGTCAATGAAGTACACAAAGTAGTCCTTCGACGTCATGTTCTTGATCAGCTTGAACTTGCTGTTGACGTAGTTGGCCATCTTATGATCGTACCGATCGAGGTGATCGGGCGTGATGTTGAGAAGGACGCCGATGTGCGGATGGAATTTCTTCGTGCCGTCCAGCTGGAAGCTGCTGATTTCAAGTACATACCAGTCATATTCGGCGGCGGCCACTTTGCGAGCCAGGCTTTCCCCCACGTTTCCAGCCAGGGCCACATTGAAGCCGGCCGTCTTGAGCAGGTGATAAGTCAGCAGGGTGGTCGTGGTCTTTCCGTTGGTACCCGTGATCGCAATGATCTTGCCCTTGATGTAGCGGCAGGCGAATTCGATCTCGTCGATGACCGTGATCTTCCGGGCCTTCGCTTTCTTCACGATATCCGCCTTCTTCGGGATGCCCGGGCTCTTGATGATGAGGTTGGCTTCCAGCACTTTTTCTTCCGTGTGTCCGCCCTCTTCAAAACCGATTCCCTGCGTCACGAGGTCATTGCGGTACGCGTCGGACAGCGTTCCGGAGTCGGACACGAAGACATCATATCCTTTGGCTTTCGCCAGGATCGCCGCACCGGTTCCGCTTTCCCCTCCGCCCAATATGACTATGCGTTCGCTCATGAATTACCGGAGTTTAAGGGTTGCCAGGGTGAGAATTGCGAGGAGGATGCCCACGATCCAGAACCGCGTGACGATCTTGGCTTCGGGGATATTTTTCTTCTGGTAGTGGTGGTGCAGCGGCGACATGAGAAAGATCCGCCGGCCTTCACCATACTTCTTCTTCGTGTATTTGAAGTACGACACTTGCATGATGACCGAGAGATTCTCCACCAGCAGGATCCCGCAAAGCAGCGGAATCATCAGCTCTTTGCGCACCGCCAGCGCCACCACGGCGATGATGCCTCCCAGCGACAAGCTCCCCGTGTCACCCATGAAAACCTGCGCGGGGAAGGCGTTGTACCAGAGGAAGCCGAGGCAGGCGCCCACGAAGGCCGTACAGAAAATCACCAGCTCCCCGAGGTTGGGGATGTACATGATGTTCAGGTAAGCGCTGAAGTCGATCCGGCCGGAGAGGTAAGCGAAGATAGCGAGCGTGAGCCCGATGATGGCGCACGTTCCCGCCGCCAGCCCATCGATGCCATCGGTTATGTTCGCCCCGTTGGAAACAGCGGTAACGATCAGGACAACGACCAGCGAGTAGATGATCCAGGTATAATTCTCGTCGATGAAGGGCAATATCCGGCTGTAGTCCAACTCGTTGTTCTTGACAAACGGTACCGTGGTCTTGGTTGACTTCACGTGCTTCATGGAGGTGGTCGGCTCTTCCTGACCGGCTACAGAAGTTTCCACTGCCTGGTCAGGGCGGGACCTCTCTCCGATCACGACGCCGCTGTTGAAATACAGGGTGAGGCCCACGACGAGCCCGATCGTCACCTGTCCTACAATCTTGAAACGTCCGGCTAGACCTTCCTTGTTCTTCTTGAATACTTTGATGTAATCGTCGAGGAAGCCGATCAATCCCAGGCCTACGGTGGTGACGATGAGCAGCACGACATACACATTGTCGAGCTTGGCAAACAACAAGGTAGGCACCAGGATACCGGCCAGGATGATCAAGCCGCCCATGGTCGGCGTGCCCTTCTTCTGCATTTGGCCCTCGAGGCCGAGGTCGCGAATACTCTCGCCCACCTGCTTTTTGCGGAGATAGCCGATAAGTTGTTCGCCGAAGGTGATGGTAATCAACAATGACAGAACTGCTGCTGCCCCGGCGCGGAAAGAAATGTATTGAAATACACCGGCGCCGGGGAAGTCAAACTGTTGGTCGATATAGTTGAAAAAATAGTACAGCATTAATTCGCAAACATTTTAAGCATCCTCCCCACCACTTCCCGATCGTCAAACGGACGCTTCACTCCCTTCACTTCCTGGTACGTCTCATGCCCCTTGCCGGCAACGAGAATGATGTCTTTCTCTTTGGCCAGCATGCAGGCCGTTTTGATGGCCTCCTCGCGGTCTACCATGACCAGTGTTTTCTTCGCATCAGCGGGGCCTACGCCCTGCTGCATTTCCCGGATGATCTCTTTCGGATCTTCGTCGCGCGGGTTATCGGAAGTGAAAATGACCTTGTTGGAATACTTGCAGGCGATCGCGGCCATGAGCGGGCGCTTGGTCTTGTCGCGGTTGCCGCCGCACCCCACCACGGTAATCACCTGCTCGGCGCCGCTGCGGAAGTTGGTGATGGTCTCCAGCACATTCTTCAGTGCGTCGGGCGTGTGGGCATAATCCACGATGGCGGTAAACTTCGAACCGGGCAATACACGCTCAAACCGTCCTACCGCGCCGCCCAGGGAAGACAAGCGCAACAAGACATCCTCGGATTCCTCTCCCAGCAGCACGGCGGCAGAGTAAACCGCGAGCAGGTTGTAGGCATTGAAGTCTCCGATCAGCCGGAACCACACATTGCGGTTGTCAATCGTCAGTTCCAGGCCATCCAGTGAATTGGTGACCACCTTGGCGCGGTAGTCCGCCATTTTCTTAATTCCGTAGGTATACTTCTTCGCCTTCGTGTTCTGGAGCATCACCATGCCGCGCTTGTCATCGACATTGATCAGGGCAAAGGCATCCGTGGAAAGCCCGTCGAAAAAGATTTTCTTGGCGCGAATGTAGCTTTCGAACGTACGATGGTAGTCAAGGTGATCGTGAGTGATGTTGGTAAACAGCGCCCCGGTAAAGTGCAGGCCTTCGATGCGGCCCTGGGCGCAGGCATGAGAGCTCACTTCCATGAAGGCATGGGTGCAGCCCTCGGCCAGCATCTGAGTCAGGAGCACGTTGATCTGGATCGGGTCGGGCGTCGTGTGCGTGGCGGGAAGGACATTGTCCAAGATGCGGTTCTCGACGGTAGACAGCAAGCCGCATTTCTTGCCCATCGTCGTAAATAACTGGTACAGCAGGGTAGCCACGGTAGTCTTGCCATTGGTCCCCGTGACGCCCACCAGTTTCAACTTCTTCGAGGGGTTGCCATAAAAGTTGCCGCAAATGACGCCCAGCGCCAGCGCAGTATCTTTTACCGTGACATAGGTCACGCTGTTGTTCGTACTCTCCGGAAGTTGCTCACAGATTACGACGGTGGCCCCGAGGGCAATGGCCTTGTCGATAAACGCGTGGCCATCGGCCTGCGTACCTCTGACGGCCACAAACGCAAACCCGGCCTCCGCCTTGCGTGAATCAAAGGCCACTCCTTTGACGTCCACGTTCATGTCGCCCACTGTGGAGGTGATCCGTACGTTGTATAATATGTCGCGCAGTTCGGCCATCAGCTGAGTTGCAGGTAAATACGAGCTCCTTTTGAAATCCGTGTGCCCGGTGAAATCGACTGCTCCGTAACCCGGCCACGACCGTTGACAGAAACGCGCAGCCCGCTTTTCTCCAGGAGATAGATAGCATCACGCAACGTCATTCCGTGCACGTCGGGCACCAGTCCTTTGACGACCGGGTTCTTGCGCCAAACCACGGAGTTCCCGTTTTTCACCGCCTTGATCCACTCTTCTTCCGTGGTCGAGTGATTGGAAATCCCCAACTCGTTGCAGAGCATCGTCAGTTCATCCTGCCGGCCGGCACGGATGGTGGGAAATACGCCCGCTTCGGTCACCGTCTTCTTCACCATGGCCTGATGAAGTTGCAGGTCGCGGGAATAGATGTTGTCGGCGATCCGCTTGAACACCGGACCGGCCACGCTGTTGCCGTATTGATAGATGCCGCGCGGGTTCTTCACCAGGACGATGCAGGTATACTTCGGCTCATGGGCCGGGAAATAGCCGACGAAACTGGTCACATATTTCTTTATATACCGTCCATTTTCAAGGATCATCGCTGTGCCTGTCTTCCCGGCGATGCGGTAGTGGGCATTCTTCAGGTTGACTGCCGTTCCGCGGTCTACGACGCCTTCCAACAGCAGCTTAAGCTGGTTGAGGGTCTTGTTGGAGCAGATTTTCGAGTTCAGTACCTCAGTCTCAAACTCCTCGACCACCTCATCCGCCTTCATGATGCGCTTGACGATTATCGGCTTGATCATTTTGCCGTCGTTGGCGATCGCGTTGTAGAGAGCCAGCGTGTGCATAGGGCTCATCTCAAACCCGTAGCCGTAGGCCATCCAGGGCAACGTGATGCCACTCCAGTCCTTGTCTTTGGGGCGCGGGATCTTGGGTGTCGACTCGCCGGTAATCTGTAGCCCGAGCGGTTTGGAGAGTCTCAACCGGTCGGCGTAATCCACAAACTTCTGGGGCTTCAGGCCAAAGTGCTTGTCGGCCAGCTTGGCCATCGCGATGTTGGAGGATACTTCGAAGGCCTGCTGCACGGTGATCGTTCCGTAGCCGCCTTCTTCATGGTCGCGGACTTTGTTCCTGTAAAAAGTGTATTCGCCGTTGCCCGTCTCAATCTTGTCGCTGAGTTGCACGCCCGTCTCCTCGAGCAGGGCCATCATGGTGACCAACTTGTAGGTTGATCCTGGCTCGAAGCTGCCGCCGATGGCGTGGTTGAATTTTTCGACATAGTCGCCACGGCCGTCACTGCTGAGGTTCGAGATGGCCTTGATTTCGCCGGTCTTCACTTCCATTACGACCACGGTGCCTTCGTCGGCATTGTGGCCCTTCATCGCATCATACAGCGCCGTCTCTGCCACATCCTGGAGATTGATGTCCAGTGTGGTCTGAATGTCCAGTCCGTCGACCGACTTGATGTTGTTGGCATCGAACACCGGCTTCCATGTGCCGCCGGCTATCTTCTGGAACAGCGCCTCCCCGTCCTGGCCTCCCAGCGCCTTTTCAAAGCTGAACTCGAGTCCTGCCCCATTTCCGTTTTCGTTGACGAACCCGATGGTGCGGCGGCTGAGGTGGCTGAAGGGGCGGTAGCGCACTTCCATCTTTTCAAACAAGACCCCACCGCGCAAACGGCCTTCCCGGAAAATGGGCCATGCCGACATCTCCTTCTTGGCCTGGTAGTTGATCTGCTTGCGGTTGAGTACGATGTATTGCTTGTCGGTCTTCCGGGCATCGATGATCATGCGCTTGTAATCCGTCGCCGAACGGTCCTTATAGTAGCGTGACAGCAGGTAGGCGAGCGAATCGATTCCCTCCCGGAAAATTTCTTCCTTGACCAGCGTGGGATCCATGGCCACCTTGTAGAACGGCAGCGACGTGGCGAGCAGGCTCCCATTGTCGGAGTAGATATTGCCCCTGGTAGCCTTCACCTTCTTATAATCGAAGGTGATGTCGTTGCCCATCTTCGTCCACTTTTCACCTTCCACGAACTGGATATGTCCCACCTTGGCGGCCACACAGATGGCGAAGACCACCACGGCCAGGAAGGCAAGGCGTACACGGATCAGTATGGATTTCTTAATATTCACTCTTCCACTACAATTTTGGTCGGCGGCTGAAGGCTCTCTTTCAGGCCCATGGCTTTCACCTTGCGGGCCACTTCGCTCTGCTTGCTGGCGAACATGAGGTCTGATTTGAGCGTGGTATAGTCGGCGCGGAGGTCTTCTACTTCCGACTGAACCTGGTCGATACGGCGAACTGTTTTCTCGGCATAGTGGGTGTTGCTGATGTAGAGCAGGCCGAGGAGCATGACAAAAAGGATTTTCGGGAGGTACTGAACCGGGAACCCTTCTTCGAAATAGTTCTCGAGTTTGAGCCGGCGTTCGATGCCTGAAAAGAGTGTGGGGCCTCCGCCGGATGACTCTTTCACCCGCGGCTGGTTCCCGCGCTCCGGCTCGATTCTGAACTTGTTCTCACCCATAGCTTTTCAATCTATCTTCTTCGTTCTCCTATTCTCAGTTTCGCACTGCGTGCTCTTGCATTTTGTTCTACTTCTTCCGGCGTTGCTTCGATCGGCTTGCGGTTGACCGGGTCAAAAGGCCTGATCACGTTGCCATAGAAGTCCTTCTCCTGCTCCCCGAACACCTTGCCGGTCGCGAGGTAGTTTTTCACCATCCGGTCTTCGAGGCTGTGATAGCTCATGATGACCAGCCGTCCCCCGGGTTGAATCACTTCGCCGCTTTGGTGCAAAAAGTTTTCGAGCGCCTGCATCTCTTCATTCACTTCGATGCGGAGCGCCTGAAACACCTGGGCGAAGTATTTATTCTCTTTTCCCCGTGGGGCGACATGCCGGAGGGCTTCTTTAAGGTCAAGGGTGGTCGCCAGTTTCCGCTGATTGCGGGCGTTGACTACTTCCCGGGCGGCGGTGCGCGCATTCTTCAGTTCACCGTACATCCCGAAGAGCTTGTGCAGCTTTTCTTCGGAGTAGGTGTTGAGGATGACCGCGGCGGTAATTTTCCCGCCCGTATCCATCCGCATGTCGAGCGGGCCTGAAAACCGGGTAGAAAACCCGCGCTCCGGCGAGTCGATCTGGTGCGACGAGACGCCCAGGTCGGCCAACATGCCGTTCACCCGGGTGACCCCATGAAGCTTCAGGTATTGTTTGAGGTACCGGAAGTTCGCCTGGCAAAATGTAAAAGAACGGTGCGTTATCTTCTCCGCCTCCCGGGCGGCATCTTCATCCTGGTCGAAACTGATGAGCCGTCCGCCCTTCAGTTGCTCGAGAATTGCCATGCTGTGTCCGCCGCCGCCAAAGGTGACATCGACGTACGTGCCTTCGGGGTCGATTTGCAGCCCCTCGAGGCACTCTTTCAGCATGACAGGTTGATGGTAGGTCATAGCGCGAAGCCAGTCCCTACTCATTCAAATACTTCCCTGCCAGCTTGGACAACTCACTTGGATCGGTGATCTGGTGCTTCTCGTAGACGGTCGGGTTCCACACTTCGACTTTGCTGCCCGTCCCCACGAGGAGGGCTTCTTTGTCGAGCTGGGCGTAAATGAGCAGGTTCCGGGGGATCAACAGGCGGCCGTTGCTGTCCAACTCCACGGTGATGACGCCCGACAAGAAGCTCCGCTGCAGTTTGCGGTACTCCTCGTTGAACTCGCTCAATCCCGAAATTTTTGAGAAGACTTTCTTGAACTCCACCATGGGATAGAGAATGAGGCATGGCTCGAAGCCCTTACGGATCACGAGCTCGTGACCCCCGTCTTCCGGGAGCTGGGCCTTGATCCGCGACGGCAGGACGAGCCTGCCTTTGGCGTCGAGCTTACACTCGAATTCACTGGTGAAGAAAGTCATGACGATATAGTGGTTGTCGTGAACTCCCCGCCGACCGCTTTGGACGGTCTACAGGTCCTTCATAAGCAAACTTATGTAATTTCACCCCACTTTCCTCCACTTTACACCACTTTTTTGGGATAAATCCTCAATTTCAGTGCATTCAGGGCACTTTTTGACCTCGGATGGTCTTCACAAACAGAATTGGGGTAGTTAGCCAATTGGCTAATAATGAGAATGTTAAAAAAATTGAATTTTGACTCTGGGGAAAGTGGGACCGAGTGGGGAGAAAGTTTGCCCCAAAAGCCAAAAACCGGTGTCCTACACCTTAAGGAGTAGGACACCCAGAGCTATAGGAGCCGTGAAAGCACCTCCTGGGTATGCTCCCCGAGATGCGGCGGGGCTGACAATTGGCTGGCCCATCCCGGGCCGACGCCCACAAAACCACGAAGACCGGTGAGCCCGGCAGCATCCAATCGAAGCGGGCGGGACAACGGGTCTTCCAGGGCTTCCCGAACATTTCGAATCAGCCCGGCTGGCACTTTGCGGCGGTGAAGGTCACCCACCAGCTCCAGGCTCTGACATTTAGAAATGGCTCTCGCCAGCAAATCGTTGAGTTCTTCCCGGTTCCTGACCCGGTCGGGGTTGGTTTTCAGTCCGGCAACCCGTCGATCGGAAGGGGGAATCCCGACAGCTTCCAGCAACGATTCAAACTGCCGATCATTCCCCACGGCAAGGAGCAGTAGTTTCCCGTCGGCCGTCACAAACGTGTCGCCATACGGTGCAATATTGGGATGGGCTGATCCCTGACGCGAGGGTACCTTTCCGCCCACCGTCCAGTTGGTGGCCTGGTTGGCCAGCGACGCCAGTGCCGTCTCCAGCAGCGAAACTTCCACCCGGCTCCCCTCACCCGTTCTCTCCTTCTTCAATAGCGCCAGCAACAACCCCTCTTTCAACTGGTGCGCAGCCAGGATGTCAATCAGGGCGACGGGCATCTTGACGGGCGGTCCGTCTTTTTCGCCATTCAGGTCCATGAAGCCCGACTCCGCCTGGATCACTGCGTCGTAGCCCACCCGGTCATCCTCCGGACCATAACCGGTGATCATTCCGTAAATGACTGCCGGGTTAACGGCCTTCATCTGTTCGTACCCCACACCCAGTTTCTCCGCATCACCGGGTTTATAGCTGGCTATGATTATGTCCGACTTCTCCGCAAGACGAAGCATCTTTTCACGATCCGTTTCCAGCGAAAGATCCAGCAAGACTGACTTCTTTCCCCAGTTGCAGGAACAGAAATACGCCGAGCGGTCATCGGTGTTTTCGCCGGCGCCTCGCCAGCTTCGGGTGACGTCGCCACCCGTCCGCGGGTTCTCGATCTTGATCACCTCGGCGCCCAGTTCGGCGAAGAACTGCCCCACGCTGGGACCCGCCAGCACCGAGGCCAATTCCAATACCACCAGGTCTGCAAAGGGTGTATCCGAATTCATTCCTTAAAGGTATTGCAAATACCCGGTCGCTCGTTCGTCTGATGGTTTGGAATATTTTCGCTTATCTTGAGAAACCAAAATCCATCAAACGCCTTCGCATGGAGTTTATCCTTATTGTTCTTCTTGTGGTCATCATTTTCATGCTGAACAGCATCAAGAGATCGCTTGAGGAACGAATCAGGCAAACGGATGTGCGCCTTACTGAATTAATCAATTGGCTCAATAAAACAAGGCCGCCGGAACAAGCGTCACCCGTAAAGGAAAAGACCGTAACACCTCCCGTGGAGCCACCGGTGATTCCACCTTACGTTCCTGACACTACCCAGGAACCCTTACCAAAAGAAGGACAGAAGGTCGCCTGGCAAGCCAAACCGATTGAGGAAGAATTCCAGAAAGCTGAAAACCCCGCCATCCCTAAATCGGACTACCCTAAGGTACCCCCGAAACCTGGCTTCTTTGAACGGAACCCCGACCTCGAGAAGTTCGTCGGTGAAAACCTCGCTAACAAGATTGGTATTGGTATCCTGGTGCTGGGTATCGGGTTCTTTGTGAAGTATGCTATCGACCAGAACTGGATCAATGAAATCGGTCGCGTGACTATTGGGATACTGGCAGGCGGGATCTTGCTGGCGATTGCACACCGCATGCGAAACCAGTTTTCCGGGTTTAGTTCCGTGCTCGTGGGTGGCGGCATCGCTGTCCTGTATTTGACCATTGCCATCGCCTTCCATGAGTACGAACTATTTACTCAATCGGCGGCATTCGGTATTATGGTAGTCATCACACTGTTTGCCGTACTGTTCTCCCTGGGGTACAATCGGGTGGAACTGGCTGTTGTTGCCATCCTCGGCGGATTCGCTTCGCCATTCATGGTTTCCACGGGTGAGGGCAACTATATCATCTTGTTCACCTATATCCTCGTTCTGGACATAGGCATGCTGATCCTGTCCATCTACAAGAAGTGGAATATCGTCAATATCATCTGCTATGTCTTTACCGCTATTCTGGTGGGTTCATGGCTGGGCTCCCGATTTGATCCGGGCAATCCGGCCATGGTGGGCAACGGCCTTCTCTTTTCCACCTCCTTCTTTGTGGTGTTTTTTGCCATGCATGCCGTCAACAATATCCGTTCGCGCAAACCATTTGCTGCGCTGGATTATACGCTCTTGTTGAGCAACTCCTTCCTCTACTTCGCCGCGGGCATGATTATCCTGAAACAACCCCCGTGGGATGACTTTCGTGGGCTATTCACGGCCGGCATTGGTATCTTCTGCTTCGCCTTTGCCTACGTGCTCTCCCGAAAAGACGGCGTTGACAAGAACCTCATCTACTTGATGGTAGGCCTGGTCCTCACGTTCACTAGCCTCGCTGCTCCTATCCAACTACAGGGGAACCACATCACAATGTTCTGGGCAGCTGAAGCGGTGGTGCTGCTTTGGCTGTATCAGAAATCCGGAATCACGCTTATCGGGTTGTCATCACTTATCGTGAATGGCCTGATGATTATCAGCCTGGCGATGGACTGGCCACAAATTTATGGGACCAGTGCTACGGAGGTAATGCCCGTGCTCCTGAACAAAGGCTTTGCCACGGGTATTGTCTCCTTTATCAGCATCCTCCTCACCCTCCTCCTTCTCCGAAAACAGCCACCCACCGTATCGTGGCTTCCGGAGTATCGGATGGTACTCACCCTGAGTGCGGGTGTTGTGCTCTATACCCTGCTGCTGCTCGAATTGCGTTACCAATTACAGGTTTTTGTCGACTGGCCGCAAACCCGTTCCGTATGGATCGGACTGTACAATATGATCTACCTGATCGGAATACTGCAGATAGAAAAACGCCTCACCCTACCCGACCTGGTCAGAAACAACATTGCCTTCTTTGGAATCCTGGGCCTGTTGTCGTACTCGTTTTACTATCACTTTGAGGTCGTTGCTGTGCGGAATTCATTCCTGCTGAATGAAGCCTCGGCAACGGGCATTACCGGGCACTACTTCCTCTTGGTGGCCACGCTGATCCTAAGCGGGCTTACGCTGCAGCGGATTCGGACACTGGACAAGTTTAATGCCTCAACCCACAATGCCTATGCCTGGGGATTCGTGCTCTTCTATGTGTTTGTTGCCAGCGCCGAATTGGACCACCTCGTGCTGCTCGTCGGGTATTCCAATCCCGACGATCTCCACGACTTGATCACTCAGAATCACAAAATAGGATACCCGATCCTTTGAGGCCTCGCTTCTTTCGGTTTGATTGCTTTTGGCCTGAACAAAAAGAAAAAGCACCTGCGATTAATATCCCTTACCTTGTTCCTGGTCACCCTCCTGAAACTATTCCTTGTGGACATCCGGGGCATTTCCGAGGGAGGCAAGATCGCCGCATTGATCTCATTGGGTGCCTTGCTGCTGATCATCTCCTTCATGTACCAGCGCCTCAAACGCATCCTTCTTCAGGAAGACACCGAAAAAGTGACTGAATCATGAGAGTCCTTGTCTCCTTGCTATTTTCCCTTACGGTCATGGCCGCGCATGGCCAGGGACTGCGGGCTCGAGCGCGCATCGAACCTGTCACTTCCGAAGGTTTCTACCGGGCGCTCCTCACTCCTGCCATAAGTCAACACCTGGAGGCCGGCGCCATCAATGTCCGGATCATTGATTCACAAGGCCAGGAAGTTCCATACCTCTACAGTATAGCATCCCCCAGGAAGTTCACCACAACGTTGCGCGAATACGAAATCCTGGAAAGGAAACAGGTTTCTTCCTGCTGCACAACATGGATCCTTTCCAATCCTTCCCGGGGCGCCATCAACAACATTAGCCTGGTAATCAAAAACGCCGAAGTAACCAAGAAGGCCTCACTACTCGGGAGCGACGATAAAATCACCTGGTACGCCGTGAAGCAACAATTTGTCATTGCTTCTATAGCCAGTCAAACAGAAACCTCGGAAGTGCGGATGGTAGACTTCCCGCTCAGCAACTACCTCTACTACTCGCTGCAGGTGAGTGATTCAACGACTGCACCGTTGAATATCCTCCGGGCAGGATACTACGATGTATCCGAAGAGCAAGGCGAATACACGCCCGTGCCAATTGCCCGCATCACTCAAGTCGATTCTGCAGGTCAGAAAAAAACATACCTGTCACTTACGTTTGACCATCGATACTGGATCGATCGCATCGACTTGTCTATGAAAGGCCAACCTTACTTCTTGCGCGCAGGCACCCTCTTCGAACGAGATACGCGCACGAACAGGCAGGGAGTAGCTGAGTCTTTTTTCCGTGCCCGGGAGAACTTCCAACTGAGTTCTACGCATATCACTCAACTGGAAATCCCCCTGCACAGCGATGCCTTTCGGATCAGCATTGACAATCAAGACAACCCGCCGCTTGAAATCCAGGAAGTCAAGGCCCTTCAATTGAATAGATATGTGACTGCATGGCTAAAAAAGGGCGAGAACTACACCCTGGAGTTTGGTGATGAGACCTGGACGAAACCTGCTTATGATCTTGATCACTTCAAGGCCAGCATTCCCGTGGCACCGCCTTTGCTGACGCTGGATCCCATTCAGGTGGTGTCGGCCGCCACTGAAGAGTCTAACACCTTTTTCTCGACTCGAACGTACATTTGGGCCGCCATTGTTGCTGTCATTGTCCTGCTGGGATACATGTCGGTAAACCTTCTTCGCTCCATCGGGAAAAACTAGGTGACAGCCCCAGGCTTAAACTTAAAGTCTGGTGAACATTT
>JAEUUE010000080.1 GCA_016787605.1 Cyclobacteriaceae bacterium | reverse complement strand
CCCTGGGGCGAAACGGAGCGCTGGGCATACACTTCCTCGTTGAGCAGGTTCCTGGCATTAATGTAGATCAGGAAGGGCTTGTTGTCATGGAGGCGGAACTTCGCCAGCAGATCCAGGAAGTGAAACGTGGGCCTGCCTTCGATGGAAATCAGTTCATAGCGCTCCAGGTGAAGGGTAAGGTTCAGCCGTTGCTTCAGCGCCGTCAAGTAGCCGTCGACATAGAAGAGCGAACTGTAGTTTGACGCTTCGACCAGGTCGCTCCGGGTCAACGAGGCCTGCAGGATATGGCCTATATGAGCGTTTACAGGTCCTGTCCAGGCCGACCGTAGCGAAATGTCAAGGGTATGACCATTGGAAGTGGTGGTCGCCTTCAACCCTTCTGTGGAAGTCACAAACTCCGCCCGGCTGGCCCGCCAGTCGACCTTGAGGTTGGTACGGATGGACTTGAAGAAACGATCCATCATGATCGACAAGGACGACAGCTTGCGATCGGCCAGCTGGTTGGTAGTACTGACCGTATAGTTGGGTTCAATATCAAAATTGGTCAGGTAGTCACCTGGGAGTTCCTGGTGGAAAACCGCGGCAAAGAGACTAAACCGGGAGGCCCAGTCTCCCAACTGGTAGTTGAGCAGATAGGTGCGGCGGGCGAATGTCCGGAACTGGTCGTCGCCGAGGGCAATCAGGTTGTAATCACGCAACAGGGGGTTTCGGATAAGTTGCTCCGTGGAGGAAGGGTTGCTTCCCTGGGAATACAGCGCCGAAAAAACGCTTCGTGAAGTGATCACGTACTTCACTCCAATCCTTGGGTTGAGAAAGGCGGATGACGGCGACGGGCGATCCGATACGCTGATGTCAAATTTCTGAAATGCCGCCGCGGGCGTAACCGTAAACTTTCCCCTTCGCCAGGCGAAGTAACCTTCGGCGTACGTTTCCCGCTGGTGGTTTCCGAGGTCATTTTCCGCCAGGGGTCCTGTAGAGGAGCTCAAGGAGCTAGCTATCGCCTGGTCCGTTTGCTTGTAGGAGGCTCGCCAGCCCATTTTGCCGGAAGCCATCTTTCGAAAGTAGTTGATCTCCCCTCCCCAGAATTCGGTGGAAAAGTCGCTGGCCTGGGTCAGCGTGTCTGATGCGAGCGCCGCGGGGAAATAACTGCCCACCAGGTTACCATCGACTCCAAAACGCTGCGGACGGGTCTCGCGCAACCAACGAAGATCGATGGCGACCGCTTCGCGATCCGTGAATTTCCTGGTCAGGTTGACGTGATGATCCTGGCGGCCCGCCTCGTATTCCAGTTGCTTGTGGACCTTGTTTTGATTGAGGTTACTCTGTTGGGTCAGTACGCCATCTGAACGACTCAGCCGTCCTTTGTAGGTGATGTTCATCCTGGACGAGGCCTGGTACATGGCTGTCGCCTGCAGGTTAGCCAGTCCTTCACGGTTTCCGGTCGATGCCTGTTCCTTAAACAACAAGGTATCCGTTGGCGTGTAGTAATCGGTTACATTGGCCATCGTGAAGGTGGTCCGGTCACCGTACACATACCCCGTTACCTTCAGGCTCAAGCTTTTTGCCGGCTTGTAGATGCCATTTAACGACCCAAAGGATGCCTGGTTGAAGTAATACCGGTCACGACGAAACTCGGACACATAGGGTTTGGCCACCGGCACGAGGTACGTGGATCCTGCGTCGTCGCCTATCAACCGGCCGCCCTGGCTTCCCGGTTGAAATAGTTCTTCCACGTCACCCGTGGGATCGGTGCCGATGTTGTTCAGACTTCCCAATCCATAGATCTTGGCCCGATCGAGGAAGGACACCAAATTGGTCTTGGCCTCATACCTGTCCCGGAAGTTGGAGCCTCCCCGCAGGTCGCCAAAAAATACCTTTTTTCGGTCCTTCTTCAACGTCAGGTTAAGCGCGACATCGTCGGAGTCTTCGATGTTCTTCAACAGCGGGTTGTCAGAGTAATTCTGAAGCACTTCCACCTGCTCGACCAGGTCGGCCGACAGGTTCTTGGTCAGCAACTGGTAATTCGACTCAAAAAGATCGTCCCCTTCCACCTTTATCTTCTTGATGTCTTTCCCCTGGAACTTGACTTTTCCCTGGTCGTCGACCGAAACGCCGGGAAGCTTCTTGAGCAGGTCGGCCAGGGCCACCTCGTGACCGGTGGCAAAATAGGAGGCGTCATACACCACCGTATCGCCACGGGTTTGGATAGGACTCTCCCCATGCACGATCACCTGGTCGAGGGACACCGTGTCGGGCTGCAAGATCACCTCCAGGAGGAGGACCTGGTTGCCGGGCTTGATCCGGGTAACGTATTTCTTAAAACCCACTGAAGTAACAACCAGTTCGCAACTGTCGGGGTCAGGCTGATGGAGGAAGAAGTTCCCGTTCTCGTCCGCGTTGGTGAACTGCAGGGGTAGCCCGTCACGCTGGGTATACACATTGCAGAACGGCACAGGCAATAGGCCTGGATCCCGAACAGTTCCTTTCACGGCCGTTTGCGCGGCAGCCGTCAGTGCGACTGCCGTGAACATGCACCCGCCTAATACTCGCCGAAGCATGCTACTTCCTGACGTCGCTGAAATCGGTTTCCAGGTTGTAGTCGGCCGTGGTATTGACCGTGATCTCGGCACCACGCGGAAGTTTAGCTTTCAACGTGTTGATAAAATCCTCCGTCGATGCCTCTTTGAGCGCGACAAACTCCTTCATGGTCATTAGCTTCCCCTGTGAAGGGGACCTAATGGCCGTCGGCTGAGAACCTTCGACCTTGTTGAGCCGGAACAGGATCAGATGGTCGGATGACTGGATTTCGATCACTGCGCCCGGAAGGCCGTTGAATTTCCATGGCCCGTGCGAAATCGGAAGCTCCTCGGTATACCAGGCCACGTACGTTCTTCCCCGGAAGCTAGTCTGGGCGGATCTGCATACATATTTCCCGATGCGCTTCTCTTCCCGAAGATACTTCCACGTCATTCTCGATGAGGGATCCTGAACCACGCATGGTTCAAACACCCCGCCCTGGGAATAAAACTCCCGGAACACCAGCGTTTTGGATTGTGAATTCTTGTAGACCTGGTGGCCGATCGAGTCCTCGCCCTTGAGGTTGAAGTCTTCCCCGCGATCCGATGGGTCATCTATGGGCCTCCCTTTTCCCATCATGGAAAGAGATTCGGCACCCTGCACCCAAAGGACAACCGGGTACTGTTCTCGCACCCCAAAATTCAGGTAATCATATCTTAATGTGTACGCCGATTTGGTGGACACTTGACCGGCAGAATCCACGGGATATCCGACGGCCACGAGAAAGAGTGGTATAATGAAAAGTAGTCTGATCATAGCAGGTAGGTTTAATAAGCACAGGAGTAAGAGAACTACTCCTGTGCTCGTTTAATGGACTAGAAAATTGCGGCCAGCAGGGCCATCTTTAGTTTGAGGCACTGGATTCCGCTGACATCGTCAATGGTAATCTTCAAGTCAACCTCCACATCGTCGAAGGTACCTTTGATAGAAATCTCACAGTCGGAATAATCCTCATTTGATCCCAGCGGCTCAACCACGGATTCCCGCGGCATGGCTCGCAGGCCCTGGTCCGCATCCATGCCGGCAAACCCGGTTGCCAGCAACGTCACCACAATAAAGCAGAGTGTTTTCATGCGACAATTGCTTTACGGATTCACTTGGTGGCGATGGCGGCCTTGAGAAGCTGACCGGCAGCCACGGCACAGTTTTCCGCCTCAACCGTTACGTTGATGTTGATCTGCTTGTTGTCATAGGTGCCCTGGATGGAAATGGTACACAGCTTGGGAACCATTTCGCTGTTTCCGTTTTCCACCGAAGGCGAAGCCAACAAGCCGGTCACCGAAAAGGCCGCAACCATCATTACTACAATCGTCTTTTTCATACTACATGTTTTTAAGGTTAAGTGTTGCTGGTTAAACCCTGCTCCAGCGGCAGTTGTCTTGCAAAACATGTGGTGAAAGTAGCCGCGGCCAGTCTCAGGGCGTGGAACCCTCCTGACGATTTCCCGGATGTTGTAAGTACTGATTTACCGCGTCGGCCACCGGGGAGGTGGATTTGTTAGCGGCAGGATGATCGTTGCTCGTGTCCTCCGGATCAGGAACAAAGCCAATGTAAATCCTTCCCTTCCGGGTATACGCGTAGCATTGGGTTGACTTTTCGAATTGAATCGGTGCCTGGAACTCTTCTCTCATGCAAGCCAGCAGGCGAAAGAAGGAGCCTCGTGAAATGCCGAGTTTGCGGGCGTAGCCGCCGGCATCGGCCTTGTACTTTCTTCGAATCAGTTCATCGAATTGAAGGAGCAAGCGGGTTCGTTCCTGGAAGGTCATGGCACCTGTTTTCCAAGGCTAGACCCGTTTAAGCCCCCAATCAAGCCCTCAGCCCACTTCGTCAGGAAAACCGTATAGCGGGTTGTACGGTTTTCCGTACAATTCTTCCTAGCCCACCTCAATAACGAGCCCGGAAGCAGGGCTGCCTATTGCGCTCGCGATCTCCCCGGCTACACGTTCCGGGGTTACCCATCGGGTCCGGTCGGCCTTGGGCATGGAGGCCCGGTTCTCCGGGGTATCCAGCGCGCTGAACACCACCACCTGTGACTTCACCCTGTCCGAAGCGGCATTCAGGTACTCGGCCAGTTTGAACAACTGGCTTTTCGACAACCCATATGCCACCAGGTTTTTGCCTGCCCCGGCATCCAACGCCGGACGGGCACCCACAAAAACAAGTCGCCCGCCTTCAGGCTGTTGCTGCATCTGCTGAAACAAGGGCCGCGCTGCGTGATAAGCCGTCTCCACATTCAAGGCAAACATCCTGCGCAGGGCCGCACTGTCGGTGGCCGCCACCGAACCTGCTTCAAATCCACCCACCAGCAACAAGGCGGCCTGGATGCTCCCGTAATGAGCGATCGCCTGTTCCACCACTTCTGCGGTCGCTGTCTCGTCGAGCAGGTCTGCCTCGAAGTAATCAATGCCTTCGCTTTGGCTTGTCGGCAACTTTCCCGGCGGGACGAAGGCCGCCACGCGCCACCCGGCCGAAGCGAAAACCGAAACGGCCGCCTTACCCAGGTTGCCGCCGGCGCCGGTAATAATCACGGTCTTCATGTTAGCGATGCTTGCGTGCGGCCGCGAGGAAAGACTCCCGGATACCTGAGCTGAAGGGGCTTTGGAGAGCTGCCATCCGCTCCGGGTGCCACTGCACGAGCATGAGGAACGGATAATCATCCGGGTCCTTCACCTCGGCTCCTTCGATGACACCGTCGGGAGAAACGCAGTTCATGGAAAGCCCCTCGCCCAGCATGTCGATGGCCTGGTGATGGGCGCTGTTCACTTCCCCGCGAATGGCGCCGGTGATCTCGCTCAGCCGCGTTCCTTCGCGAAGCCATATCTCGTGCTGCCGGTCGTTTCCGTCCTGTTGCTTGGTATGATCGGAACGGCCGAAGGCAACGATATCGGGAACCAGGGTGCCGCCGAGAAAAACATTGGCGATCTGCAGTCCGCGGCAGATGCCCAGCAGGGGGATTCGTTTCTTGTGAGCGATGGCCAGCATTTTCAATTCAAACTCATCGCGCGCTTCGTCCAGGTCATCGAGGCGGAACTGTTCCACGTACCTGGGGCGTCCATAGTGCTTCGGATGCACATCTTCACCCCCGGTAAGCAGTATTCCCTTGCAGGAGGCCACATCCGAAAGGTTGTTTTCTTCATAGCCGAGTTTCAGGATCTGTACGTCCGGCGATTGTGTCAACCACTTCCTGTAGTTGTCGTACTTGCGTCCGGCCGCCACGCCGATGGTCAACTTGCTCATAGGGGTCAGTGAACTGGCAAAATCAAAGCTACAAATATTCGATCGTTACGTCGCCACCCACGGGAAACGACTGGCAGACCAGCACCCTCCCGCCGGCGACCTCGGCATCGGTAAGCACTTCATTGTAACCCATCCACACCTTTCCCCGTGTGCAGGCGGCGATACAACTTCCGCAGCGTCCCGCTTCGCAACTATAAGGCAACTCGATACCCTGTTTCCGGGCCGCCACCAGGATGGAATCCGGGTAGGCGACTTCCAGCCGGTACGTTTTTTCTTTCCGCTTAAGGATAACCTGGTGAGGTTTTGTATCAGGCGGTCGATCGATTTGCTTCGGAATATCCGGCGTAAACACTTCCCTCCGGATATTCTTCGCGGGGATGCCCTTGGCCTGAAGGACGATGGCGGCCATTCGCATATAATCGAGCGGACCGCAGAGAAAGGCAAGGGTCTTCTCGGGCTGGGCGCCCCAACGTTCGGAAAGAAACAACTCCAGGGTGGTTTTGCTTAGCCTCGCACGCAGCAGGTCCTGGTTGTTGCTGTAAAACCAGGCGATGGAAAATTGTGCCGGATGTCGCCTGGCCAGCGCTTCCAGTTCACTTCTGAAAAGGGTACGGTCGGGTGAAGAATTGCTGTAGGCCAGGACAACAGGTACCTGGATTCCTGATTGCAGGATATGCTTGATCATGGGAAAGACCGGGGTGATCCCGCTTCCGGCGGCGAACAGCAGGACCTGGTCATACGATCCGATAGCATCCGGCAGCACAAAGAAACCCGACGGCTCTCCCGCTATCGTAAGGCGGTCGCCGGGGGCTGCGGTCTCCAGCATGGGACGGGAAAACACGCCGTTCGAAATCCGTTTGATCGTAACCGCGGGCCGCTCACCGGGTGCCGACGAGAACGAGTAGCTGCGACGGACCAGTCCTGAAGCAGTGGCGATCACGAAGGTCAGGAACTGCCCCGCCTGCCAACGGAAAGGTTCACCGATGGCTTCCAACACGAACGTGGCAGCATCTTCCGTTTCGCGCCGGATCTCGGCAATGCGGACTTCACGAAAGAGGTCGCTGGATGACGTGACGGGCGCGAAGGGCAGCATGGCCTAAAAATACAAATAGCCGGCGGGAACCGGCTACTTGTAATCTTGTTGACGGGAAGAAATCAGTCGATGTCCTCGCCGAGCGTTTTCAGTCTCTTTTTCACGCGATCGATCTTTGGCTTCTCATCCAAATCCGAATAGGCGTTCAAGAGCATGTAAAGTGTATTCACATCATCCGGGCTCATCTTCTCACAGGCCTCAATATAGGGTATGGCCTTTCTAAGAGCCTCCGTATACGGCGGGTCCAACGCAAACTTCTTCTGCAGGTCTTCTTTCGAATTGCCTAGTTTGCCCATTTCATCCTTATACTTCTTGGCATCCAGCCAGTACAGGTTGGCCAGATCGGAAGCCGCTTCAAAGAACTTGGGATCGATCTCCAGTGCCTTCTTGAAAGCCTTCTTCGCTTCTTCGGTGTTGCCAAGTTCCCGGTTCAACTGCCCATACAGGAAATAGTTGTCCCGGTTGCTGGGGTCGGCAGCCACTTCCTTCTCCACCATCGCCTTGGCCACATCGTATCTCTTCTCGTTGAGGTAGATATTCAGTTCCAACAGGCGCAAGTCGCGATAGGCCGGGTATTTGGCCTGGCCCTCTTTGATTACTCGCAACGCATTGACGTTGTCTTTCTTGTTTTCAATGTACACGTTCGCGATAGACGCATACGCCTGGGGCTGCTTGCCGCCGTTGGTGACATACTGTTCCAGGTACTTGATCGACTTGTCCGGCTCGTTGGCTTCCAGGGCGAAAGCGCCAGTATAGAAGTACAAGGTCGTATCGGTGGGCATGAAGAACATGGTCTTCTCCGCCATTTCAAGGGCCTTCTTCGGGTTCCCTTCATCATTGTACGCTACGATTGCCTGGTTGAAGTAGCTGTTGCCGATCATCAACTTGGCATCCGTGTTGGACATAGGAAAGCCGGTGGGCCCGTTAAAGAAGGACTCAGTCTTGCTGTCCAACGCGGCTGACTTTTCAAATGCCTCTTTGGACTGTGCAAAGGGATTCGGATCAAGTGTTTTGAATGGCGTATTCTTCGTGGTATCCATGGCGGCATAGACCAGGCCGCGGAGGAACCATGCCTTGGCGGCGTTCTTCGTGGGCTGCCCCTTCTTATCCACCATGAACTCCTGGTTGCTGGTGGTGGCATCGATAATGGTTTTGGCCTCATCGATTTTGCCTTCGCGAAGAGCCTTCTCTGCCTTGGGTATGCTCGGTTTCACTTGCGCCAATGCCATAGCCGGCACCAATGCAAGCAAAGTGAACAGGGTCTTTTTCATCGTCGTTCAGTTTATAGTTTATTGTTTAGGTTCCGGTTCTTCCTTGTTCTCCACGTCGTCGATCTTCTGAATCTTTTCCACCGACGAAATGCTGTCGTCTTCATTCAGACGGATCAGTCGCACTCCCTGGGTGGCGCGGCCCATCACGCGCAGTTCGTCAACGCGGATGCGGATGCTGATGCCCGAACGGTTGATGATCATGAGTTCATCGGTGTCCCTGACTTCCTTTATGGCAACAAGCTTGCCAGTTTTTTCCGTGATATTGATGGTTTTTACGCCTTTTCCGCCACGGCGGGTGATCCGGTAGTCGTCGATAAGCGAGCGCTTGCCGTACCCCTTTTCCGACACTACCAGCAGGTTGGCTTCGGGATGTGTGATGCAGACCATCCCTACCGCCCTGTCGTCAGCGCCCTCGAGGGTAATGCCCCTTACCCCGGCGGCGGTACGGCCCATGGGGCGTACATCCGACTCGTTGAAGTGTACCACCTTGCCGCTGCGCTTGGCAATGACGATGTGGTTCTTGCCGTTGGTGAGCGCCGCCGTGAGCAGCCGGTCGCCTTCATGCACGGTGATCGCGGTAATGCCGTTGGCCCGGGGACGGGAATAGGCCTCCAGGCTGGTCTTCTTGATGGTGCCCTGTTCGGTGCAGAGAATGACAAAATTCTCGTTAACGTATGATTCGTCTTCAATGCTCTTTACGTTGAGCACGGCCCGCACACTGTCGGTCGACTCGATGTTGAGCAGGTTCTGTATAGCCCGTCCTTTTGATGCCTTGGTGCCTTCCGGGATCTCGTAAACTTTCTTCCAGAAGACCTTGCCGAGAGCGGTGAAAATCAACAGGTAGTGGTGCGCGTGGGCAATGAAGAGGTGCTCAGTAAAGTCGTCCTCCTTGGTGGTGACTCCCTTGGAACCTATGCCGCCCCTGCCCTGCGTGCGGTACTCGGAAAGGCTCGTACGCTTGATATACCCCTGGTTGGAGATGGTGATCACCATTTCCTCGTTGGGAATCATGTCTTCCACGGTGATGTCTTCGTCGCTGGCCACCACTTCCGTGCGGCGGTTGTCGCCATAGCGCTCCTTCATCTCCAGCAGCTCTGACTTGATAATGCCCATCCGGATCGACTCATCGGCGAGGATGCCCTTGAGCTTTCCGATGAGTTCCATGACCTCCTTGTATTCGTTCTGGATCTTCTCGCGCTCGAGGCCCGTCAGGCGCTGGAGGCGCATCTCGAGGATGGCTTTGGCTTGGATTTCCGACAGGGCGAAGGTATTCATCAACCCTACCTTGGCCACTTCAGGGTCTTTGGAGTTGCGAATCAGGGCAATCACCTCGTCCAGGTGGTCGAGGGCGATCAGGTAACCCTCGAGGATATGGGCCCGCTTTTCTGCTTCGGCCAGCTCGAACTTAGTTCGACGGATCACCACCTCGTGGCGGTGGTCAACGAAGTGAACGATCTGGTCCTTGAGATTGAGCGTCTGCGGACGACCTTTCACCAACGCTACGTTATTCACTCCAAAAGAGCTCTGTAGCTGGGTGTATTTAAAGAGATTGTTTAAGACAATATTGGGAATGGCATCCCGCTTGAGATCGTAGACTACCCGGTAGCCGTCACGGTCACTTTCATCTCGGATGTCGGAGATCCCCTCGATCTTTTTGTCGTTGACGAGGGCGGCCGTTTTTTCGATCATCTGGGCCTTATTGACCAGGTAGGGAATCTCGGTGACAATGATCTGGTCTTTGCCCGTGGGGCTCGTGACAATCTCCGCCTTGGCCCGCACCACAATACGCCCACGGCCTGTCAGGTACGATTCCTGGACGCCGGAAATGCCATAGATGATGCCTCCTGTGGGGAAATCCGGGGCTGTCACGAACTTCATCAACTCCTGGATGGTGATTTCGCGGTTGTCGATGTAGGCACAGATACCGTCGACCACCTCCGATAGGTTGTGGGGGGCCATATTGGTGGCCATACCCACGGCAATGCCCGCTGATCCGTTGACCAACAGGTTGGGGATCTTCGAAGGGAGTACGGTAGGTTCGGTGAGCGAGTCGTCGAAGTTGGGCTGGAAGTCTACCGTATCCTTGTTGATGTCGGCCAGCATTTCTTCGGCAATGCGGCGCAGGCGGGCTTCTGTGTAACGCATGGCGGCCGGGAAGTCGCCGTCAACGGAGCCGAAGTTGCCCTGGCCGTCGACGAGGGTATAGCGCAAAGACCAATCCTGGGCCATGCGGACCATCGTATCGTAGACCGAGGAGTCGCCATGGGGGTGGTATTTACCCAGCACCTCCCCCACGATACGGGCTGATTTCTTGTAGGGTTTGTTGTAGTTGACCCCCAGTTCCTGCATGCCGTAGAGCACGCGGCGGTGCACCGGTTTGAGGCCGTCACGCACGTCCGGGAGGGCCCGGGAGACGATCACCGACATCGAATAGTCGATGTAGGCGCCCCTCATTTCATCCTCAATGCTGATCGGAATTATGTTCTGTCGGGGGGGTAGGCCGGTTGTCTCTTCTGCCACGGAATTAGGGTCTGTTTTGGGTCGTTAAAATGAACGGGCAAAGATAGAGAAAAAGGCCACACGGACAGCCGCCGCACGTGGATAAAATCGGGGAATTTAGGGGTGATTCGGGTGTTTTTTTGGGGTTCCGAGGCCCAGCCGTTTCCGCACCCCACCACCCTGTCAAAACCCGCTTCGGGGAAGTCCATAGACCATGGTCGATGGACGATGGACAGCCAGACTGGCCCTGGGTCTATCCTGGTCGCTGATGCAGTCCAATCGACTTGTTGATCTCCCTTGCATACAAGTCTTGCTAGTAACGTTGTCGGACAATTAGATGTCGCATTTCATCGTCCAATGATCCTCTGTTCTTTTTTGGCTTGATCCAAAAAAGAACCAAAAAAGATCAAGAAAAAAACATGCTTCCACCCACAAGCCCCACCCACCCCCGCGTTTTCTTCGGGCCACCGCGCTTGGCTTCGAGGAAAGCCTCAGCTCTGCTGTACTGATACTTTTTATAGATCAACAAGGGCATCATCTACTTTCCGAGTAATACGCTTCCGTCATGTAGTTAATAATTTCCTCATGCGAATTTGCGCTTTTCATCCTGGTAAATATGCTTTCTAGGTTTCCGCCTGCATTCCAAAAGTGTTTGTCCTTCTTGAGTTGCCCTAGTACTTTCTCCCTAAAGAGTTCCATGGACAGTTTGCCATACACCTCGCCTATAAGTTCAACCCGGATTCTTTGCCCATACGTAAAGCTCAGTCCCCATAGAATTCCAACTGTACCCACCTTCCTGGCTTCCTTGATCAGGATTTGGCTCCCGCTGCAGTCAACAACAGTTAACCCATTGTAAAAACCACTGATCCAGCCGAGACGGGAACAAATCACCAGATCATTCGCGTTTCTGGCTAAGTACATCATACCATTCTTTGCAAAAGCCACAATCGGATACGCCAAATCAATACTCATAAAACTGACTAGATGAGTTAGGACTCTGATTGTGGATTGTGGATTCCGAATTCCAGGTTCCAGCTTTTAGCTTCTCAATACGGGTTCAACATCTTCTTATTCTTCCCCTTGTACTTGATCAGATTGGGATGATTCTCCCCGTAGTTGGGGTTCTGCTTCTTGTAGATGGGATGTACCCGGCTGCGGTACTCGCGGTCGCCGTGGGCATGGTTGCGCTGGATGCGGCAGTCTTTGTGAAAGCACTTCGGCAATTCAGGAATGCGGTACGTCAGCCCGAAATTCAGGTAGACCGCGTTCATACCATGGTCGATCGGGCTGCCTCCCTCGGGAAGGTTCAGGGTATAACTCTTGAACTCAAACGAGGGCCGGACGAAGGCGCGGAGGTATTCCGAGAGATCGCGCTCGATGGTTACTCCCCCATTGAAATACACCCCGGTCGTTGCCAGCGCCGCATCGAAGTTGGAAGGTGAAAAACTGCCCACCTGGATGTCGCCGGTGAAGAGGTAAGGTCCTGAACGATAAAATGAGACGCCGGCCATGCCAAAAAACCGGCTTATGGATCCCGAGGCATTGGTAGGCTGCATCGTCCCGATGCGGTCGCCAAATGAAGTGGCACTGAATTCACCCATATTGAACAACTCATACGAATAGCCGATGCCGATTCGGTACCGCTGCATGAATTCAAAGTGGATCGTTGCTTTGAGCGGGATGCTCCACCCGCCGCCCTTGAAGCCCAATGAGGCCGTGTCGGATGAAACCAGGAAGGCCGAAGGATCGGCAGCGGTGACGTCGAGAACACGCTCGTTGACCCAATTGGAATAGCGAGTTGTTGTCGATGTTCCGGGGAATATCTGTGGCGACCCGCCTGGGGCCTGGTAGATGCCGTACCCGGGCAACTCGTGGCTGAAGAAGGTACTGCCGTAGCCAGTGCTGAGGCTGAAGCGGAAATGACGCAGAAACGACAGCGGCCACTTCTTGCGCTCGGCGTAGAAGTTGTCCAGGGGGAAATCAGCCTTGTCCTGCTCTTTGGTTTCACCCGGTGCCGCCTGGGTGGGAGTCTTCGGCAATCCCGTCGTATCCTGGGCAACGGCAGCTGCAGGTTTGGCCACGGTATCGGGCGGCGTGGTCGTCTGCTGGGCATAGACCGAATGGACCACCCCGATCAGGAGGCAGCCGCACCAGGCCCCTATATGCCAACCAGACAAGCGCATACGCACGGATACAAGGGCTAAAGTTAACAGATTTTACGGCCTTACCCGTCAGAAGCCATGCCCGTGCATGGTGGTCTCCAGGCTGGTGTAGGTGTGAAAATGAGTCTGCCCCTGCTTGATCTCGTAAGTGAAGGTCTGCTTTTGTGTCACCCCGGTATAGTCGGTCGTCTCCAGGGTCACCGTGTTGGTGCCAACCTCGAGGGGAACACGGGCATAGTAGATGCTGTGTGGCAGCGTCTGCCAGTTCCGGGTGTCGGCGGCTTCCGTGAGCACGTTCACCATGTTCATCACGACTCCCGCCCATTTATCCCTGCTCCTCGCCGACTCCTCGGTAGCCTTCTTTACGGCCAGTCGCAAGAGGGCTTTGCTCAACTCGAGGTTCATCCGTTCATCGAGGCACTTGAAAGCGACCTTGTTGACATCTTCCAGCAGCTGGAGTTGCACCGTGGAGTCCCCTTTAGTCAACGCCGCAGAACGGTAGAACACCGGCCGCTCCACATACTTGGGCAGCGTCAGTCGGTACACCTCCAGCGACGAAAGGGAATTCAACTGGCTCTTGCTGTACCCGGCCGATGAAAACTCGTAGTTAAGTCCGTGCTCCGCATTGGAGAAGTACACCATTCCGTTGCGCTGGCTGATGGCGAAGGTGACCGACCATTCCGTCTTCACCGGGCTGAGCCCGTTGTGCCAGAAGAATACCAGCTCCCCTCCGGTTCGTTCCGGGAACTCCTCGTCGGGCATGCCGAACTTCTCCCGGAAATACTGATACTCTTCCTCCAGTCCGCTGAGGCGGGCCGTGCGAAGCAGATCTTTCCTGAGTTGCTCCGGGGCGCTCACCTGAAACAGCTTGAAGAATTCTCCCTCATACGCTTCGATGGCGTTGCGGTAGGCAATGAAGGCATTGTTGTAGTCGAAGTCCGACTCATAGATGATGCCCATCAGGGTATGAACGAAAGCATCCTTGCGGTACTTGTCTTCCGTAGAGTACCGGTCGCTGAGTTGCTGCAACCGGATGTTGAGCCGGCGGCATTCCACGAGGGCCTCGTCGGTCTTGCCCATCTTGAGGTAATTCATGGCTTTGTAATAAAGCAAAAGCAAATGCTCATGGTCTTCCCCCCGATAGACTGAGAAGTTGGGATTGGTAAAATACGTGGCCGCCTCGTTGGCGTAATTGATCCGGTAATCTTCGCCGAAGTTGTATGCGCGCTCGAAAAAATGATTGCTGTCGTTGTACTTGCCCAACAGCGAAAGGACAAGGCCGTTGTTGACAAAGTAGAGAAACTGTTTCTTCCCGGCTCCCTCCGACGGTTTTTCCTGGAGTGTCTTCAGGGCTTTCTGCAGTTCACCATGCTCGAAGACGTCGTTAAATGCCTGGTTGGAATGGTAGTATGTGGCACAGGACACAGCGGCGCAGATCAGCACCCCTGCCACCCCCACCTTCAAAACCATAGACCCGTTCATCGCTGTGATTCGCGGATGGTCCCGCGAGCTAGTTCTTCACGTATTTCTTGATCTCCTTCTGCCCGTACCAGATGCGCTTGTTCGTTTCCATGTCGGTAAGGAACAAGGTGGTGACATAGTTCACCACGCGCTGCTTCTGGTAGACGTCCGTCTCGGAGGTCATCTCGCCGAAGAGCATGAGGTTGGCCCCGGTCTCCTCGCCCCACTTGGCCACCGTGCTCGCTTTGGCAAAATCGCGCTGGTTGACGCGCTCGACCCTCAGCTTATCGCGGAAAGCCCCCGACTCCACGAGGTCCGCGACGCCCGAGTTGAAGATGGCCAACTCAATGCGCTTGATGTAGTTCTCCGTATCGATATGTTCGCTGGTCCGGTTCCGTACCAGCCCGACGATGATCGCAGGCTTCTTGCCAAGGGCGGCTGAATATTCCTTGAACTTCTCACTGCCCAGCAGGTCTTCAATCATGGCTCCCGCCACCTGGCGAGAGTCCGTATCGTTCCACCGCCCGCTGAGGTCTATGGGCTCACCCGGATCTACGCGGGTGACTGTGCGTGCGCAGGAGAGGACGAGAAGGGCGAGAATAATGAAGGGTAAGGTTTTCATGGGTAACTGGCTTTGTACAAATTCCCTGCCAGCAGGGGTTCTCAAAGCCTCTTAAGCTGGTGGATTACCTCCTTGGGTTGGGGTGAGGAAAATACGAAGTTGCCGGCCACCAGGACATCGGCCCCGGCCTCCAGCAGCGGCTTGGCGTTCTGCTGGTTGACTCCACCGTCGATTTCGATCAGCGCACTTGAGCCTGAGCTGGTAATCATTGCCTTTAACTCTTTGATTTTCTGATAGGTAGTCTCAATGAACTTCTGGCCTCCGAACCCCGGGTTCACCGACATGACGCATACCAGGTCGATCTCGTGGATCACATACCGCAGGGCGTCAAGGGGTGTATGCGGATTGAGGGCTACGCCGGCCTTCACCCCTATCTGCTTGAGCTGCTGGATGTTGCGGTGAAGATGGGGGCAGGCTTCCACATGGACGGAAATCGTGCTCGCTCCCGCTTTCTGGAAGGCTTCCACGTACCGTTCGGGCTGCACAATCATCAGGTGTACGTCCATGGGCTTTTTGGCGTGCCTCTTGACGGCTTCCACCACCGGCAATCCCATGGAAAGGTTGGGAACAAACACCCCGTCCATGATGTCGACATGAATCCAGTCGGCCTCGCTTTCGTTGATCATGGTGATCTCCCGCTGTAGGTTGGCGAAATCGGAAGCGAGGATAGACGGGGCGACGATCGGCTTCATAAAACGTGCCCAAAATTAGCCATTAAAGCTTAACAAACCGAAACGAATAGCGCACCTTACCGATGTTCATCACTAACAGGTAGATGCCTGGTGAAAGGTTTGCCGTGTCCATGTGGAAAGGATTCTCGGCCCAGGTCAAAGTGGTCGTTGCCGTCTCCAGCAGCCTGCCGGTCATTTCGTAAACAGAAAGGGTCACGGGCCCTTCCGGAGGGTTACGAAACAACACCCACAGATCGTTTCCTGATACCGGGTTCGGGTAACAAGACACTTCGGGCACCGGGGGGGTCTGGCTTAAGTAGTTGCGAACCGCCTGGTATTTCGGAATGCCGTACCCTACCTGGTTATCCGGGCCGGAGGCGCGTGAAGACGACTTCCGGATAGCTTCGATTATTTCGTTCGGAGTTTTTGACGGATAGGCCTCAATCAGTCCGGCGACCAGGCTGCTGACCAGGGGGGCTGCTACCGATGTACCGTTGGACGTACCCGTGCTTCCTGTCGAAAGGATGACGCTAACTCCCGTACCCAGTGCCGACACATCAGGCTTGATTCGTCCATCGGACGTGGGCCCGATGGAACTGAACGACGCTTTCACTTCGGTGATGGTCACCGCTCCTACGGCAAGGATCCCTTCCGCATCAGCGGGCGGCGAAATGAGTTGCCACGGTGTGGCGCCGAGGTTACCTGCGCTCGCGACCACGATTATGCCTCGATCACGGGCATAGGCCGCGGCCCTTGTTATTACCGCCGTGTTTCCATCGAGCATGGCCGTGGTGTAGTCCATGGAAGGATCGTCGAAGGTCGCATACCCCACCGACGACTGAATGATATCCGCCCCCGCACTGTCTGCCCGCTCGGCGGCAAAGAGCCAATTATACTCTTCGATGCGATACTCCGAAGCATCATCTTCGGTCAAATACAACAAGTAGCTCGCTGAAGGTGCCCCGCCGGTGAAGTCAGGCGAAAGGGCGGCCATCACCGACAGGATCAGGGTGCCGTGGTCATCCAACTGGTAGATGTTCCCGGAGTTGGTGACGAAATCGATCTCCTGCAGAATTCGGTTTTCCGACCGCAGCGCCTCGTAAGGAATCGTGGTATCGACCCCGGGGAAGCCACTGTCCAGCACGGCGATCAACACACCGGTACCCTGGTAGCCGTCGGCGTGCATGGTATCCAGCCCATGCATGCCCAGCTGATCGTCGGTGGCGGCCGCCGTTGCGGTTACCGTCGTACTGGAAGCCTTTCTTCCACCGAGCAGTCGGGTGCCCGGGGCCACATATTCCGTGGAAGCCACAAACGACAGACCCTGGATGGAAGTAAGTTGTGCGGGGCTGGCTTCGACGAGAACAGCGTTCATCCACCGTGAGGTGAAGAAGGACTTTGCGCCGGTAGCCTTTACCTGCGTGACATAAGCTGGCGTTACCGGTAAGTCTTCATTGGTAACCGATGCTCCGGCTTTGGCTCGTCGCTGGAGGGCACGAGGTGAAAGAAAGGTGGAGGGTGAGGATACCGTGTGAGGTGTTCCTGTTTTGTCTTTGAAGAAGACCATGTAGCGGTGGGTCTGTGCCACCGCCGGCAGGGAAACCAGCCAGAGCAGTATCAGGAGCCTACTGCGCACCATAGGTCAGCAGGATTTGACGCTCGATGATGCCGTTCTCCACCACCTGCTGCCCGATGCAGGAACCAACCGTGCAGTATTCAAGATGAGTCCTCTCCCGGTATACAAGGCCGATTCCTCTTGCATACACCGACTTCCGCATGTCTTTACCCACAATGGCATCATCATCTTCCTGCTCCGTGATTGATACGGTATCGCCATAGGTAACTGTTCCGGGGAGTTCAAAGGGTTTGCCCAGGTCAGCAACCCGGTAGATATCGCAGGTGAAGTTGCCGTCGCCGCAATCATCGGACCCGCCCAGGGTATTGAAGGCATTTCCATTCCACGTCTTTCCATCGGTAAGCGGAAATTGGAGCCGAAGAAAAGGGACATTGCCCTCCTGCTGGATATACCTGAACTTGTCTTCCTGGACCGACCAGGTCTCGTCACTGGAGTAAGTGGGCGAACCCACGGGCCGGGTATATCTCCGGATGACGTAGATGGTTACCCCGTTTTGCTCCAGCCGGTCCATGACTTCCAGCTTGATTTCTGTCAGGGTATTCACCTGCCCTTCCACCGGGTTGATGGTCGTGGTGGTCAGCGAATACTCCCAATAGGCCCCAACGGCCAGCGGCACATATTCTTTGCCTGTAAACCGGGGCAACGTCTCACGCGATGCACAGGTGCTGAGCAAGAAGCCTAAGAAAACAACAACGGGGAGCCTCACCGACACAATACGAGTTTTACAAAGTTATCTTTCTTTTGAATATTTGGCCATGGAACAGCGCCCCCTCGTCTACGTGAATCACATCACCAACCTCAGCGATGCCCGCTATTGCGCAGGCATGGGCGTCGATCTCCTGGGGTTCAACATTGATCCCTCCGACCCCGATTATGTAAGCCCGGAAACCTACCAACAGCTGGTCGGCTGGGTATCAGGACCTGAACGCGTGGTCGTCGCTGGTAGTGTGCCCTTCAACGACAAACGTATGGTGGAGGACTATGCCCCGCAATACGTACACCTCCACGGCGCCCAATTGAACAACTGGCCGGCCACCTCCCTGAAGCTCATTGTTGAAATTCCTGCGGAGTCCCTGGCGGACTTCCGTCAACAGTTGGAGGCCCGCACGGACATCGCCTTCCTCGTGGTGCCCAACCTGAAGGAGCCCATCACTCCTGCCCTGACGGGAGGTATCCCGGTCCTGGCGGGTCTTGAGCCATCGGCCAGGATCTCATTAGCCCAACTGGAGAAGGCTGGCGTGGCCGGGATTGTCCTTCAGGGCACGAAGGAATCGTCGCCGGGCCTGAAGGACTATGACCACCTTTCGCAGGTGCTGGAAGACCTCATTGGGTCTCGGTGAACCGAAACCTCAGGTACTTGATCGTCTCCCCCTTGGCCGCAAACATCTCCTCGTAACGGGTCTTGATGTCAAAGCACTCCTTGCGCAAAGGAGACTGATAGACATTATCCGTGGAGGCAAGATCCTCGATATCGGTACGTTCGGCCAGCGTCTCCAGCGTGTAGGCAAACAGCCCCGTGTTGTCGGTCTTGAGACGGAAGTATCCGCCCGGTCTGAGTATGCGCTTATACATCTCCAGGAACCGCGGGCTGGTGAGCCGGCGTTTGATGTCGCGCTTGCGGGGGCGCGGGTCGGGGAACGTCAGCCAGATCTCGTCCACTTCGCTAGGGTCGAAAAAACTTTCGATAGTGAGAATGTTGGTCCGCAGAAACCCGATGTTGGTGAGTCCCTGCTCGACGGCCAGCGTGCTCCCCTTCCAGATCCGGTCGCCCTTGATATCGACGCCCACGTAATTGCGGTCGGGGAAACGGGATGCCAGTGCCACGGAGTATTCGCCACGACCGCAGGCCAGCTCAACGGTGATCGGCTGGGCCTTGGGAAAGTACAGGGTGTTCCACTGGCCTTTGATCCTGGTGAACAACTCCTTGCCCGGCTCGAGCACGTTGGCCCGCTCGGCGACGACCTTGAATCGAAATGTCTTGTTCTTCAAAGGAGTCTTTGATTCGGGGCACAAATATAGCGGAAGGTCTTTGTGCCAAACAGGGTGCGGCTAGTCCAGCGAAAAATTATAGCGATAGCTGTACGTGGAAATCCCCATCCGAACGTAGACGGTAAGCACCAGTTTGCTCTGATTCGGCTGCCACCGGGTCAGCGTCTCCAGCGACCGCTTGATTGGCTGGTAGAAATCCCGGCCAAAGGCAGAGACCAGCCGGACTCTCACCGGGCGCCCGTTCTCGTTCGTATCGAATTGCATGACCACCCTGTTCTCTTCGTTGCCCGGTACCGTGGGATTATATCCCTCCCCGACCTGACGCCACTGGTACTTGGCCAGGATAATGGACCTCAGGCTGCTTTCAAAGTTGTAAAGTTCGGTGACCGGCTCTGCCGACCGCGGCGGCGTGTTTTCCTCCGCGCCGATCACCTGGATCTGATTCGGGCATGCTTCGATTGGGAACTGCTCCAGGTATATCAATTCATCCACAGCCGGGGTGGGAAATATCCAGGCAAGTTCCGGCGTGCAGCAAACATCGGTGACGCGACCCGACTGGTACTTCTTCCCGCCGATCATCTTGCCCGCCCGGTACAACTCCTTTCGAACCCATTTGGTCTGGGCGTTCCCCATCCTTTCGGTCACCTCGCCAATCCATTCACCATCCGGCAGCCCGGACTTCACACGCCCACTGATGACATACGGCGTTTCCCATTGCGAAACAAAGCGGGCTTCCCCATTTCCATCCTTTACCAGTACGACGTTTGCCTTATCGTCAAACATGTACTCGATACGAGGGCTCGGGCCTCCATCGAAGGTGAGAATCATAAGCAATACGCCCTCGGCAGAATGATAACGCCATTGACCAACCGGTTCATCCTCCTTGAACTGACCTTCCGTCATCGCCTGCCCATTCCGGTGAAAAAAGGTGAAGCTACCCTCCTTCCTTCCCTCGACATAATTACCCTCCGCGGTCATCGTTAGGACCCGGCCCACCATCATAAAGTCCTTGAATGGGCCATCAAAATACCCATCCGAATTTATTCGCGTACAACGGAATCCCATCGCACAATCCTTACTGGTGAAACAGGTGCGCGGGGAGCCAAACATGCTCATGGATTCCAGGTACAAACGAACGCTGTCACCGCTGATCGCTTCGAAATAGGGTACCTCCTTCTGTGCCCGGACGGGCAAGCAGGCCAACAGGGTCAAAGCAAGGATGCCGATTACCCGCATAGCGACTTCACTCGAGCCGAACCGACCTGATCACCAGGGTTTGCGGATTCTTGCTCTCCGCCTCACCCAGTCCCGGACCGATGGAAAGCTGAAGGGTCTCCGCATCAGCAAGGTTGAACGATGGTAACGTACTCCCCTCAAAATAGTACGGTAAGAAGGTGGGGTACGGCCGAGGCAGCGTGACCAGCTTCACGGGTTTCAGATCAGCTAGCGAAAGGATGTATTCGCTCCGGGAAGGCTCCAGGGTGATCGTCGCACCGTAAGCCCGCCCTTGCCGGGTGATGAGCGCCACCTGTATGGGCGTCGGTTTGCCTACAGCTCTCCCATGGAGCACCAACCGGGTACGGCCGGCCAATTCCTCCTTCCTTCCGGAGATCTTTCTCCCGAAGTAATATCGCATGCTGTAATCTGCAATCAATGGTCCATTGGGGTTCTCCTCGTCCTTGGTGAAGAGTTGTTTCACCGGGATAAGAAGTTCAGCGCCGTCGGCATGCGGCTCCAGCCTCGATCCAGGCAACCAGTTTCGTGACACCTGATTGATATCATGGTTGGCATCGAAAATATAGATTGGTTCGCCGGCTGGAATGATCGGCACCTCGTAGGGTGTGCGTTGAGAGAAATCCCAATCGCGGGGATTCCCCTCCTCATCCGGGGGAAAGGTTCTCGTTTTACCACCTTCGCGCACGACAATGAAGTATCGGTAGAATCCCTGAGCCTCGGGCATGGTCGCGGTGTATTGATAGTTTCGGGTGCGGGTCATGGGCACCACTTGTGTTCCGCGCCAGCCGGGATGCCATACGTGGACTTCCACCGCCTCGGGCATTGATTTCCCAATCACGGTGGCCCGCACTTCATAGGCCTTTCCTTCCGTGATGCTCGGGAGCGGTTGGTGTACTACGTGCGTTTTCTTGACCGTGGTTGGTGTTGCCGCAAACTCGCTGAGCCCGACGGTGCCCAGGCCACTGATCCGGAGCTCGTTCGGCTTCGCCGTCTTGAATTTCGGGATTACACCCTTCCTCGAAATCAGGAAGGTTCCGGGAGTGATGTCAAAACTGCCGGTAGTCACTGAATGGCTTGAAGTGTTGCCCTTATTAAGTCCTTCTATTGAAAATTCATTGCCCAAGTCCGTAAGAGCGAGCTTCATTGGCCAGGTATTCCACTTGATCACCGCCACTTCCTTCTTCGGGCTTGCCGGGCGGAAAGGGTCCTCGATCCATACGGCATCAGGAAGTACTTCCAGTCGCCACACGCCTTCTTCAATTTTATCAAGAAAATAGGCACCCGTTCCTTCATACTTCACCACGGGTGAGTCACCTGACCCGGCGATGTGCTCCAGGGCGTTGGGAGTGGCTGGCTGCGTTTCCGTGCTGTTGGTGTAATAGAACTCCGTTGCCGTTACCATCTCGGCCAGGTCCTTCTCATAACTCACCCGGAACGCATCGAACCGCTCGTTGCCGGGATAGGAACCGTACGACTTGTACATCGGAACGCGCCGGAATACTTCGCCGGCGATCTTCAGGCTCAGCGCTTTCTGCGGCGCATAGACCAGGTTCATGTAGTGCGTGCCATATTCGGTATTGATGTCGGCCATGAACGTCGGGTCATAGGCGAAGTGGGTACCCACCTGGAGCCCGGCTTCCCTGAAACTTCGTGCCATGGCCGGGTAGATGTAAGATCTTCCCACGTCGGCTGCGTCAAACTCATAGACGATCTTGGCGAGCTTCTTCCACGACGGCGTCGACGCAAACGGGATGGCATAGCGGTCCACATTCGGCAGCAAATTGCCTCCCAACTCGTGCCCTGCCCCCAGCCCGGTGGGATACCATTGAAAGGTGCCGCCCTGGATGCCCGCCTTCGCATAGGCGTCAGCCAGGTGGATGCTGTGACTCACGTTGTAAAACACGGGCTTCCGGCATCCGGTGCTACGCATGGCGTCAACCATGCTCTTAATGAAGGTAGTCACTTTCTCGGGCGACTCGCGGTGGTGAGGTTCGTTGCTAACTTCAAAAGCAAGGACAGCCGGGTCTTCCTTATAGGTAAACCCGGTATAAGCATTCTTGTGATTAAGAAACTGCTTGAGGTAGTTCTGCTGCGCACGAATGGCTCCTGGGTCGGTAAGACAGGCGTCCTTTCCATATTTGGCGGAAAACCCGGGGGTCTTTTCATCCGGCTCGGGCCACCCGTTGCCCCAGAACGCAATGGGCGTCAGGACAAACCGGAAGCCCCGCTCCTTCATCCGGGCGATGGCGAAGTCAAGCAACCGAAGGTGTTCGTTGTTGATCAGGTTGCCTGCGGAGTCGCTGATTTCAGTGTCCCAGACGTGAACACGAAACAGGTCGAAGCCGAGACGTGAAAAGTGATAGATGTCTTCCTCGATCGCTTTCTCGATCGGCACCTGCCTCCGTTGTGCGGTGCGGTAGGCATGGGCGAACATGGCCGTGTAGTTGATCCCAAAGCCCTTCACCTCTTCCCTGCTCTTCTCCCATCGCATCACACCTTCTTTGTCGACGATTACATTCCCTGCCGGCTGGGCGGAGAGCGTTAACGATGCCAACAATAAACCAGTGATCAGGGCACTTCTCATCGGTAAAGGAGTTTGAACCGCAAAGTAAGCGGTTTGTCGTCTTATTGCAGACGCTAGTCGAGTACAAATACCCGGACGTCGGGAACATGCAGGTTGAAATAGCCATAGCCTCCCTGCACGTTGGTCGGGAAGTTCAGCGGCTCCGAGGCAAACCCGGCCAGGCTATACCGACTGTCGTTGCGCAGCCAAAGGTAATGATAGTACTCGGGGCTGATGTTCGACATCGTCACCAGCACGCTGTCGCCTTCCGTATAGTTTTGAAAGATCACATTGAACTCCTCTTCAAACCGCTGCCCGTTGAAGGCCGTATCCTGCACCAGCCGCGTGAACACGCGGGGATTGAGGTAGCGGTCCACCGGCGTAGTGGCAGAAATCTTCTGCACGTTGATCATGTACCAGTTCGGTTCCTCCGGATCAAAAAGGCTGTACTTGATGCGTGCCAGGGAATCGTATCCCGTCAGGTACAACGATGCTTCCACCGAGTTGAAGAATACTTGCCGCGGAGCTGTCGAGGTAGCCTGTACCTTGCCCCAGCGGGGACTGTTGACATGAAGGGTATACGTCTTTCCTGCCACCACCGCGTTGGATGCTCCCACATAGACGCCGTAGGCCTGGTGCACAAGCGTATCGACTTCACTGTCGTAATGAAGGGTGACCAGTGCATCCGTAATGGCAATCTGTTGCAGCAAAGGCTCAATCTCCGAACCCCACCCTGCTTCCAGGGCACCGATGCTCCGTGTGACATAGACGAGCAAGCCCTGATCGGGTACGACCTGCGACCCGATCACGATCTTCGGCTGCAGGGAAGGAACATTCTCGACTTCCAGCGGATCCGGGATGCATCCGCCCAGCACGCCCAGGATCATGAGCAGCAAAATCGTGCCGATGCGATGAATAGGGTTAGAAGGTGAATCCATAGCTTATGAAAGGAAGGAAACCAAATACCCCAGGCTGCTCATACCGGAAGGTGCCGTCGCCGTTGGAGACAATGGCGATGGCCACCGGCGTAGCCCGGTTGTAAACGTTATATACTCCAAAAAACCATTCTCCCTGGAACCGCTTTCCGATGCGCGATGGCTTGAACTTAATCCCAAGGTCGAGGCGATGGGTATCGGCCAGCTTGACCGAGTTGATTGGTGCGTAGACGGGGATCAGGCTGACTCCCGCCAGGCTCGGAGCCGGCACGGTGTAACGCCCGATGATGGGCGTAAAGCGGGAACCGGAGATAAATTCCCAAACGGCGGAGAACGACCACTTCCTCGCCAACCGGTAGTTGGCCACTACGGCAATATTGTGCCGCCGGTCGTACCGCGCATAGAACCAATCGCCGCCGTTGAGTTCATCGAATCTCCGCTCCGACCAGGAGAGCGTATAGCTGATCCACCCGGTGAGACGACCGGTTTCTTTCTTCACGAGCATCTCCATGCCATACGATCTGCCCTCGCCCTGGATCAACTGCTCTTCAAAGTCGCGCTTGACAAACAGGTTGGCCCCCTCGCGATAGCCGATGAGGTTATCCAGGGTCTTGTAGTAGGCCTCCGCACTCAGGAAGATGCCGGCTTTCGGGAAAAGACGTTGGACAGCCAGCGACCATTGATCGGAACGCTGTGGCTTCACTGAACCCGTCACGGGATACCAGATATCGGTAGGGAATGCCACCGCGGCACTCGACACCCGATGCAGGTATTGCGCCATACGGGAATAACTTGCCTTAATAGTAGTATGATCATTCAATGTATAGCGGAGCGACAAGCGCGGCTCCGGGTTGATGTAATTCTTCTCCTGCAGCCAGGCCGAAGAAACCCGCAGCCCCAGGCTCCAGCGCCATCTCTTCAACCAGTCGCCGTCCACCTGTGAAAAGGCACTGATCTCCCAGGCCCGCCGCGGCTCCGTCGTAGTACTCTCCAGCAACTCGGCGATCTCCCCGGTGGTGGAGATGATGTTGGGGCTCACCTGGTGACGGACCAGGTCTAAACCACCTTTGAGAGATAATCCGGCGAGACTGTCGGAGGAAATCACCCACTTGCCGCCGAAATCTTCAATGTCGGAGCTGGTAAACAACCGGCTGTCTTCGTAGCGGTTGTCGATGGTATAGCGGAATTTTGATCGGTACGCCAGCAGCGACGACGACCACCCGGAATTCATCTGCCGGTTCCACCGAAGTGTTTGTGAGGAATTGCCAATGGTGAAATTGGCGTTGGTGTTCTGCAACCGACGGCTGGCGGTGGCCCCGGGGATAAAATTCAAAACGTCGTCTCCCGAGTAATGGGTAAACTCCACCTGGTCGGACGTTGACGGCCGCCAGGCCACCTTCGCATTGAGGTCATAGAAGTGATACGGCAACTCCTGGCCCAGCAAGCGCACCACCTGGTCGACATAGGTACGGCGGCCGGCCACTGAAATGCTCAGCTTGTCGCGGACGAGCGGCTGATCGATCATGAGGCGGGAGGCGATGATGCCCACGTTGCCTTTTATCTGGGTGCGATCCGAGAAAGCGCTCTTGGTTTGTACGTCGAGGATCGAAGACAGGCGCCCCCCGTATTCAGCGGGAAACGCGCCGTTCATCGATTCCACCCGGGAAAGAAAATCGGGATTGAACACCGACAGGAATCCGAACAGGTGCCCGGTGTTGTACACGGGAGCGCCGTCGAGGAGCACCAGGTTCTGGTCGGCCGCGCCGCCGCGTACAAAAATATCCGTGCTCCCCTCTACTCCTTTGGATACCCCGGGTAGCAATTGAATGGTCTTGAGCAGGTCGGCCTCACCGCCCAACACAGGAATAGAATTGATCTCAGCGCCCGTTACGGTAACGGAACTCATTCTGGTGGTTTGAAGCTGGTCCGACTGGCGATAGCGCGCCGTGGAGACGACCACCTCTTCAAGTTGCTCCACCTTCGGCGTAAGCATGAACTGAACGAGCGTATCGCTTCTTACAGAAAGGGTCCGGTGAAGAACTTCATAGCCCGTATGGGAGATTTCGATCACGGTCGGGCCGGCTTGCACCTGGACCGAAAACGCCCCGTCTTTGTCGGTGGCCACGGTCTTGCTGTTGCCGATCAGCTTCACGTGCGCCGATGAAAGCGGCTGATCCGAAGCGCCGCTCACCCGGCCAGTAAGGCGGAACTCCTGTCCCAGGCAGGACAAGGGAAAAACCAGCAGCAAGATCCATCGATGCGTCATTCAGATTCCGTCCACTTCACCGACAACAAAGGTACTGCCTCCTACAAAAATCACGTCCCCCGGTCCTGCTTCGGCCGTCGCTTTCCGCAGGGCGGCGTTTACATCCGGTTCCACCACGCCCTTCAGTCCGAACGAGGCGGCCTGGCCGGCCAATTCACGGGCGTCCATAGCCCGCGGTATCCTGGCCTGGCAGAAGTAATAAACAGCCTCTTTGGGCAGAAGGTTGAGGATTTTTGAAATATCCTTGTCGTTGACCATGCCGATCACCATATGGAGTCGCCGATGCGGTGTTTCTCGCAGCTGGTCGAGAACCGCGAGGATACCTGCTTCGTTGTGGCCGGTATCGCAGATGGTGAGCGGGTTCTGCCGGATGATCTGCCACCGCCCTTTCAATCCCGTAAGCTGGGTTGTATGGGCAATGCCTTCCTTGATGGCCTCATTGGAGATTTCATAACCCAGGTCGGTCAGCGCCAATACGGCGGCCAAAACGCCGGGTAAGTTCTTCTCCTGGTAGCGTCCCTTCAAACCGGGGTTCAGTCCTTCCAGCCACACTCCACCACCCTGGTAGACGTCATAGCCATCAGACTGTTGATGTAATTGGATGATGTCGGAGGCGAAGACCAGGTCACAACCCAGCTGGCCGGCGCGGCCGATAAAAACATCTTCTACTTCTTCCTGCCGCTCGCTGACAACGACAGGCACGCCCCGCTTGATGATGCCGGCTTTCTCCGAGGCTATCTTCTGGAGCGTGTTGCCCAGGAGAGCCATGTGGTCCCAGCTGATATTGGTGATCACCGACAGTTCCGGGGTGATCACGTTGGTGGAGTCGAGCCGGCCTCCGAGTCCCACTTCAATCACAGCCACGTCCACCTGCCTGCGGGCAAAATAATCGAAGGCCATCCCAACCGTCATCTCAAAGAAGGACGGCTGAATGCGATCCAGCTCGGGCCGCATGCGGTCTACAAAATCGACAACAAAATCCTGTTCGATTTCCCGGCCATCGATGCGAATCCGTTCGGTGAACTCTTTAAGATGGGGCGATGTATAGAGCCCCGTCCGGTAACCCGCCGCCTGAAGAATGGCAGCGAGCATGTGGGACGTACTGCCTTTTCCATTCGTTCCCGCCACGTGAATGGACTTAAACTTTCGTTCCGGGTTCCCCAATGATTCACACAAAGCGAGGGTATTGTCCAGGTCAGCCTTGTAAGCCGCCGCGCCAATTCGTTGGTACATGGGCAGGGCGCTGTACAGGTATTTCAGGGTTTCCTGGTAACGGCTCATCGGGCAAAGTTATCAAACAGAAAGGCCGCAGCGAGGGGTCGCCGCGGCCTTTATTGTAGAATGAATGGGGCGTCAGTTGCCGAACTTGAAGAGCTTAAAGCCAACGCTCAATTGAAACACCTGGTTCTTGGCTGCCGAAGATCCGGCCGCATCGTTGATTTCCGAGAGGCCCAGGTTATAGCGGGCATCGATAACAAACTTGCTGATGTCAAACCCTGCGCCGAGGGCTACACTAGTGTCCGATCCTTTCACCAGGCTCTTGATGTCCGTGCCCCCCTGGGTGGCGCTGGCCAGGAAACCAAACTGGGGACCTGCCTGGAGGTTGAGGCCGCCGACCAGGTAAAACTTGAGCAGGATGGGAATGTTCACATAGGCCAGGTCAATGGATTGCGAAGAAGTGGCCGTAGAAATATCAGAACCCTGCACCGAATAGATGAGCTCGGGCTGAATAGCCAGCTTGGTCAGTTTGATGTTCACGAACGCACCCGCATGGTACCCGGTTCGGCTGTTGTAGGCAGTTCCCAGGGTGCTGGTGTTAATGTTGGCGAAGTTCAGCCCGCCCTTGACGCCCAACGATACCGACGCCTGTGCCCAGGCAGCTGCGGTCGTAAGCATTACAAAAAGTACAACTAAGGTTATTTTTCTCATGGTTGGTAAAATTTGGTTTTAATCCTGAAATCGGGAAACAAGTAACTGAATCAACAAATATCAGTCCAATCCCAATTCGGGGTTTTTTCCCTTTACGGAACGGTAAAACTGCATCAAGGTTTCCATATCCCGCTCCATATTGTCGGTGGCGTAAAAGGGCTCGCTGATAATCACTGCCTTCCTGGCAAAGTCGAAGCCCACGGGCACGATCGGAACCTTCGCCCCTTTGGCGATATAATAGAAACCTGTCCTCAGTTTGCCCACTTTCTTCCGCGTGCCTTCCGGGGCAATAGCGAGGATAAACTTCTCGTGCCGTTCGAAGATCTTCACCACCTGGTCTACCATGTCGTGGCTCGTCGTCCGGTCTACCGGGTGTCCACCCAGCCAGCGGAAGAACCATCCGAACGGAGGCTTGAACAACTGGCTCTTGCCGAGGAACTGCGCATTGCGGATCCGAAGAATACTACGTGCCGCCAGTCCCACGGGAAAATCCCAGTTACTTGTGTGCGGGGCCACCGCGACGATAAACTTGGGAATGTCGGGCATCTTTCCCACGATCTTCCATCCGAGAATTTTGAACAGGAGCTGATAGAACGGACGAAGCATGCAGCGGGGGGTAACTCTTTACTTGATCAGGTTATTCAACAACGACTCATCCGCCAGGTTAGGGAGAGTCAATTGCAAGTCTTCGTTGGCCTGCAGCGTCCGCGTCGCAGTGGAGACCGCACCTTCATTCCGGGCCCAGGCGCGGCGGGCGATGCCGTTGTTTACATCGAAGGCCAGCATGCTGCGGATCTTGCGGTCGGCGTCCACCGTCCCGTCGAGGAGCATGCCAAAACCACCGTTGATTACTTCTCCCCATCCAACGCCGCCGCCGTTGTGAATGGACACCCAGGTGGCGCCGCGGAAGCTGTCGCCGATGACATTGTGAATAGCCATGTCGGCGGTAAACTGTGATCCGTCATAAATGTTGGAAGTCTCCCGGTAAGGGCTGTCGGTGCCCGACACGTCGTGGTGATCCCGGCCGAGCACGACCGGCCCGATCGATCCTTCCCGGATAGCCTTGTTGAAGGCTTCTGCGATGCGCATGCGTCCTACCGCGTCGGCATAGAGAATTCTTGCACGCGAACCCACCACGAGGTTATTTTCCTTCGCGGATCGTATCCAGGCGATGTTGTCTTTCAATTGCGACCGTATTTCGTCCGGTGCGCCCTTAAGCAATTGCTCCAGCACTTCAGCCGCAAGGGTATCGGTGGTATCCAGGTCTTCCTCCTTGCCCGATGTGCACACCCATCGGAACGGACCGAAGCCGTAGTCGAAACACATGGGGCCCATGATGTCCTGCACATACGACGGGTACTTGAACGTCAGTCCATCCTCCCGCATGACATCCGCGCCGGCCTTCGAAGCTTCGAGCAGGAACGCATTGCCGTAATCAAAGAAGTAGGTTCCGCGCGACGCGTGGTGGTTGATGGCAGTCACCTGACGCCGCAGCGACTCCTGCACATCCTGACGAAAACCGGCAGGATCTTTTGCCATCTTCTTGTTGGCTTCCTCGAAGCTGAGGTTAGCCGGGTAATATCCTCCCGCCCAGGGGTTGTGCAGCGAAGTCTGATCGGAGCCAAGGTCAACGTGGATCTCTTCAAAGGCAAATCGTTCCCACACGTCGACGATGTTTCCCAGGTAAGCCAGCGACACGGCTTCCTTGTTCCGCTTGGCAACGGCTACGCGCTTCACCAGTTCGTCCAGGCTGTCGGTGAGTTCATCCACCCACCCCTGTTCATGCCGTTTGCGCGCCGCCTTCGGATTCACTTCGGCGATCACCGATATGCAGCCGGCAATCTTCGCTGCCTTGGGTTGAGCACCACTCATGCCGCCCAGCCCGCTGGACACAAACAATTTGCCTTCGAGACCTTCTCCCCTGCGCGAAATCTTCCGGCCTGCATTAAGAAGGGTTATGTTGGTTCCATGAACAATGCCCTGGGGGCCGATGTACATGTACGATCCGGCCGTCATCTGGCCATACTGGCTGACGCCCAATGCGTTGAAGCGCTCCCAGTCGTCGGGCTTGCTGTAGTTGGGGATCATCATCCCGTTGGTGACCACCACCCGCGGTGCTCCCTTGGACGAGGGAAAGAGTCCCATCGGATGACCGGAATACATGTGCAGCGTCTGCAGGTCGGTCATCGTGGCGAGGTACTTCATGGTGAGCAAGTATTGAGCCCAGTTCTGGAAGACCGCGCCGTTGCCGCCGTAGGTGATGAGTTCGTGCGGGTGCTGGGCCACCGCGGGATCCAGGTTGTTCTGGATCATCAGCATGATGGCCGCTGCCTGGAGCGACCGGTGGGGATACTCGTGGATCGGCCGGGCCACCATGTCGTAGGTGGGACGGAACCGGTACATGTAGATCCGTCCATGGGTGACCAGCTCCTGGTAGAATTCAGGGGCCAGGGCGGCGTGATGGCGGGGATGAAAGTAGCGCAGCGCATTGGCGACGGCGAGTTTCTTTTCCGCAGTAGAAAGGATGTCTTTGCGCCGGGGCGCGTGGTTTACCGTGTCGTCAAACGGGCGGGGTTCCGGTAGCTCATCCGGTATTCCCTGCAGGATCTGCTCCTGGAAAGTCCGTTCCGATGTCATTAATCCAATATCTTTTGCAGTTGCGCGGGTTTCAGATTCTCGCGCGTGAATTTGTACCCAAGGTCAAAAATCTCCTTCGCTTTCCCAATATCAAACGCACTGTATTTATCCAGTCCGTGCGGCTCAATTACCAGGTCGCACATCTCCTTGCTGTGCCGGGTGTTGGCGCCGATCGCCATCAGCAGGCTGCGCTCGATCACAATCTTCATGTTGGTGGAATCAAACCAGGGCGTCACCCGGTTGCAATGCGAGGCGATCAGCACGTCGCACTTCTGGTACAAGGGCTGGGCCGGGAGGTTGTCCAGGATGCCACCATCGACATAGGGTACTCCCCGGTAAATCATCGGACTGAAGACGCCGGGGATGCTGCAGGAGGAAACAATGGCGGGAATCAGTTCGCCCGAATCGAAGTAAGTGACCTGTCCGATCTTCAGTTCGACCGCCGCCACAGTCAAGGGTAATTTCAACTGGCCAAAGTCGGCTGGCAGGTGTTTTTTCAGCAGCTCGCGGAACCCATCCATCGTCAGCAATCCGCCCGGGGCGAGCGAAGGGCGGACGGAATTGAAGATGGTCACCTGGGTGACAATCTTCAGCATCTCCTGCGGGGAATAACCGGCGGCATATAAGGCGCCAACGATGGATCCTGCGCTGGTGCCCGATATTCGGCTGGGCTTTACGCCAAACTCCTCCAGTGCCTGGATGACCCCGATATGGGCCGTTCCGCGGGCGCCGCCGCCCGACAACACCAAGCCGATTTCCTTCATGGCTACAGGTCGGCTAGCCGGAACGTGCGGTCTACACGAACCCCTTTGTCGGTGTGCTTCACGGTGCAGCATTCATGCACCGGGTCATGTTCAAAAAACAGTACATATCCCTGGTCAGCCGCGATCTTCAGAATCTTGTCCTTCTCCTCCATGGTCAGCAACGGGCGCGTGTCGTAACCCATCACATAGGGGACCGGGATGTGCCCGACCGACGGGATGAGGTCGGCCATGTAGCAGATCGTATGACCCTTGTACGGAATGAGCGGGAGCATCATCTTCTCGGTATGCCCGGAAACATACAGGATATCCAGGTTGGGAATCGGGCTAGGCTGACCGTCGTAGGCCATACGCAACTGTCCGCTCTCCTGAATCGGCATAATGTTCTCCTTCAGAAAAGATGCCTTCTCGCGCGGGTTGGGCTGGATGGCCCACTGCCAATGCTCGGGATTGGTCCAGTAGGTGGCGTTGGGAAAGGTCAGCACCAATTGATCGTGATCCCGACGCACGCCGCCCCCGCAATGGTCGAAGTGCAGGTGCGTGAGAAACATGTCGGTGACGTCGTTGGGTGAAAAGCCCGCTTTACCCAGCGACTTGATCAGGCTGTCGTCGCCGTGCAGGTAGTAATAGCTCAGGAACTTGGCGTCCTGCTTTTCGCCGATGCCATTGTCGATAAGGATGAGGCGATTGTTGTCTTCCACCAGCAGGCATCGCATCGCCCATGTACACAGGTTGTTCTCATCCGGGGGATTCAGTTTCTGCCAAAGGGACTTCGGCACCACGCCGAACATGGCGCCGCCGTCGAGCTTGAAGAAACCGGTCTCGATGGTATAAAGGGTCATACCGGCTTACTCCTTGACAACACCCATGGAGGCAAATTTCTCGATGCGCTGGCTGATACGCTCCTGCGGCGACAAGCCCTGCAGTTCTTTGGTGGTTTCGAGTATCACCCGTTTCACTTCCTCGGCCATGACCTTCAGGTTGGTGTGCGCACCGCCCAGCGGTTCGCGGATGATGCCGTCTACGAGCTTGAGCTCCTTCATGTCTTTCGCCGTTAGCTTCAATACCTCGGCCGCCTGTTCCTTATAGTCCCAGCTGCGCCAGAGAATGGAGGAGCAGGATTCCGGTGAAATCACCGAATACCAGGTGTTCTCGAGCATGTACACGCGGTCGCCCACGGCAATACCCAGCGCTCCGCCGGAAGCTCCCTCCCCGATGACGATGCAAATGACCGGCACCTTGAGCATGAACATTTCCTTGAGGTTGCGCGCGATGGCTTCACCCTGTCCGCGCTCTTCGGCTTCCAGTCCGGGAAAGGCACCGGGGGTATCGATGAACGTGACAATCGGCTTATTGAACTTCTCGGCGATCTTCATCAGGCGAAGGGCCTTGCGGTATCCTTCCGGGTTGGCCATACCGAAGTTGCGCATCTGGCGCTGCTTCGTGTTTCGCCCTTTCTGCTGCCCGATCAGCATGAAGGTTTGTCCTTCAATCATACCCAGGCCGCCGACCATGGCTTTGTCGTCGGACACATTACGGTCGCCGTGCAGTTCGATGAAGTCGGTGGTAATCTCGTAAATGTAATCCAGGGTATAGGGGCGGTCGGGGTGGCGGGAAAGCTGAACCCGTTGCCAACCGGTGAGGTTCTCAAAGGTCTCCTTTTTCAAGTCCTGTATCTTTTTCTCCAAAGCCCGGATGGCCGCCTTCACATTCTCGTCGCTGTCATCGGCCAACTGCTTCATGTCCTGGAGTTTGGCTTCCAGTTCGGCGATCGGCTTTTCGAAATCCAATAGGTTCATTGCGGTTGCGTTGAAGAGCAGGCAAAATTACAAGAAATTCCGGGTTTCGCGCAGAGGAGCCTGGCTTGGATTCATCCGTTGTCAGGGACAATAATATTCCCGTTATTGGACGTACAACCAAATCCTTCCCTTTATGAACAAGCACTGGCCGAAAGTGGCGGTGGCCGTAGTGGTCCTCGTGGTCGCAGCAGTTTACTACTTCTACCCGCGAAGCAGCGATACAGGACCGACACCGCCGGAGGGCGTTGACCCCGCATTCGGCGAATTTATTTCGGCCTATACCGACGGGGTGATCAGCTCCAATTCAACCTTCACCATTAGTCTCACGCAGAATGTGGTCGACTTTGACCAGGTGGGACAGGAGGCCGACGCTTCGCTCTTTAGCTTCTCCCCTTCGGTGTCCGGATCGGCCATCTGGCAGGATCGCCGGACGATCCGCTTCAAGCCAGCCAAGCGACTTCAATCGGGCAAAGAATATGAAGTCTCCTTCCGACTATCCAAAGTGCTCAACGTGCCCGGGAAACTGGGAACGTTCACCTACACGGTACTCGTACTGCGCCAGGATTTTGAGGCCGCCGTCAATAACATCAAGCCGTATAGCAAGACAGAACTTACCCGTCAACGCATCGAGGCCACACTGACGACGGCTGACTTCGCTGAAAATGAAGTGGTGGAAAAAATGGTCGAGGCCCGGCAGGACAACAAGCCCCTCAAAATCTCCTGGTCACACACCGCCGATGGCAAGCTCCATGACTTCTTCGTCGAGGAGGTGGCCCGCCAGGACCAGCCGGGCAGCGTAACCCTGACCATCAACGGGACTCCCCTCGGCGTGGACCGCAGCGATGAGCTGAAGGTGGAAATACCCAGTCTCGGTGATTTCAAAGTCACCAATGTGCGGGTGGAGCAAGGTGCCACGCAGCACGTGGTGATCCAGTTCTCGGATCCACTGAATGAGAAGCAAGCCTTGCAGGGGTTAGTCCGCGTAGGCGATCTGTCTTCGCTCGATTTCGAAATCAACGACAACATCATCCACGTATACCTGCCCTCCAAAATCTCCGGCACTCGGACGGTGCGCATTGAAGCCGGTATCGAGAACGTGGTAAAATATAAACTTAAAGAGGGCCTTGGCTATGAACTGCTTTTCGAACCCATCAAGCCGGAAGTCCGCTTCACCAACTCAGGCACCATCCTCCCGGCGACCGACGGCCTGGTGATGCCTTTCGAAGCCGCCAACCTCCGGGCCGTCGACTTGCAGATCGTACGGATCTATGAATCCAACGTCCTGCAGTTCCTCCAGGTAAACGACGTGCATGAAACCCGTGAACTTCGCCGCGTGGCCAAACCCGTTTGGAACCAGGTGATCCACCTCGACAACGCGGGTGTGACGGACCTGGGCCGATGGAACCGGTTCACCCTGGACCTGAGCAAGATGATCCAGGTTGAACCCGGAGCCATTTACCAGGTCAAGCTTGCCATGCGACCCCAGTACATGGCCTACCCCTGTTCCGACACGCTGCAGTTCGAGGATAGGAACAGCGCATTCAGCAACGACAACTGGGGTGCTCCCGATAATCGCGAAGGTTATTACTACGACTACGATGACGAGTACTACTATGACGATGAATACGAATGGAGCCAACGCAACAACCCGTGCAACTCGTCCTACTACAACAGTTCCAGGATCATCAAGAGGAACCTCCTTGCCTCAGATCTCGGGCTCCTGGCCAAGCGCGGAAGTGATGGCAACACGCTGGTCTTCGTCAATGACCTGCGTACGACCAGCCCCATGACCGGCGTGGACGTGGAACTCTACGACTACCAGCAGCAGCCAATCGGCAGAGGAACCACCGGCTCCGATGGCAAAGTTATTGTCAATACCCCGGAAGCGCCCGCCTTTGTCGTGGCCAGGTCGGGCACACAGCGCGGCTACCTCAAGGTCAGCGACGGAGAAGCGCTCTCGCTCAGCAATTTCAATATCTCGGGCGAACGAATCAAAGACGGACTGAAAGGCTTCATGTACGGGGAGCGCGGCGTATGGCGCCCGGGCGACTCGCTTTACCTGACCTTCATCCTCGAGCGAAAACTGAAGTCGGTGCCTGACAATCACCCGTTGGTGTTTGAGTTGGAGAACCCGTCAGGACAAATCACCTCCCGGCTTGTTCGTTCCTCTTCGACCAACGGGTTCTACACGTTCCCCGCGAGCACTGATCCTGACGCACCCACCGGCAACTGGACGGCGCGGGCCAAGGTCGGCCAAGCCGTCTTCACCGAACGCATCCGCATCGAAACGGTCAAGCCCAACCGGCTGAAAATCAACCTGGATTTCGGTAAAGACCGATTGTCGGTCGCCGACGGTACCCTCACCGGCAACCTCTCCGTCAACTGGCTGCAGGGAAACCCAGGGAGAAATCTCAAGGCGGAATTTGACCTGCTGCTGTCCCGGGCGGAAACCAAATTCGAGAAGTACCCCAACTTCGTCTTCGACAATCCTTTCAACGAATTCACCTCGGAAGACCAACGGATCTTTGAAGGCTCGACCGACAACGAGGGAAAAGTGTCTTTCAACTTTACCGTCGATGTGGAAGGTACTCCGCCGGGTTTGCTGCGCGCCACCTTCCGCGGCAAGGTCTTTGAAGAAGGCGGAAACTACAGCCTCGACCGGTTCTCCGTACCCTACTACCCTTTTTCATCCTTTGTCGGCATCCGCGTACCCAAAGGCGACAAGTACCTGGGCATGCTGGGACTGGACAAAAACCACACGGTCGAAGTAGCCACCGTGGATGCCGATGGCAACCCGGTCTCGTCGAAGGGCGTCAAGCTGTCGCTGCACAAACTGGACTGGCAATGGTGGTGGGACTCCGATGCGTACTATAACAGCACGGAATATTTGCAGAGCCGGCTGGAAACCACGGTGTCTACGGGTACCATCAACACCGTCAATGGCAAAGGTTCGTGGACCTTCCACGCCTCCGAATGGGGACGGTACCTGCTGCGCGCGTACGACCCGAACTCCGGGCACACCACGGGCCAGATGGTCTACATCAGCTGGTCGGGCAACGGCCCGGGGGGCCGCGACGGCGCCACGCTCCTGAGCTTCACTTCGGACAAGGACAGTTACCAGACCGGGGAGAAGATCAACCTGGCCGTGCCGGGTAGCGCCAATGGCAGGGCCCTGGTTACCGTGGAGAATGGTAGCTCGGTGATCAGTTCCCAATGGTTTGAAACCCAGGCTGGCATGAATACCATCACGCTCGATGCGACGCCGGCGATGGCGCCGAACTGTTTCGTCTATGTCACCCTGCTGCAGCCGCACGCCCAAACCAACAACGATCTTCCGATCCGGATGTACGGGGTGATCCCCGTCCGCGTCGAGGATCCGAACACACACCTGAATCCGGTTATTGCCATGCCGGACGTCCTGGAGCCCGGACAGAAAGTCACCATCCGGGTGAGCGAAGAAAAGAACAGGACGATGACGTACACATTGGCGATGGTGGAAGACGGCCTCCTGGATCTTACGAGGTTCAAGACACCCGACGCGTGGAGTCACTTCTATTCGCGCGAAGCCTTGGGGGTCAAGACCTGGGACCTCTATAACGACGTGATCGGCGCCTTCGGTGGAAAGATCGAGCGACTCCTCGCCGTCGGGGGTGACACCGAAATCGCCGGCAAGGATTCGGAAAAGAAGAACAACCGATTCAAGCCGGTAGTCAAATTCCTCGGGCCCTTCACGCTTGAAGGTGGGACCAACGAGCACAGCATCATCATGCCTAACTACGTAGGCTCCGTGCGAACCATGGTCGTGGCCGGTTACGAAGGGGCCTACGGGAAGGCAGACAAGACCACACCCGTTCGCAAGCCACTCATGGTACTTGCCACCCTGCCGAGAGTGCTGGGGCCTGACGAAAAACTCAAGCTCCCCGTTACCCTCTTCCGCATGGAACCGGGAATCAAAAACGTGAAGGTCAGCGTAGCCGTGGAGGGAGCGGTGGAAATAGCTGGTCAGACCTCCAGCCAGCTGGTCATGGATGCCGATGACCTGACTACCGAATTTGACCTCGTCGTCAAACCACAGACTGGCAAGGCCAGGATCACCATCAGCGCTGTGTCTGGGAATATCAGCGCCACGGATGTGGTCGACATTGAAATCCGGAACCCGAATCCGCCGTTGACCAAGGTCAACGATGCCATCGTGGAGGCCGGGAAGTCCTGGACCGGCGCCGTCAGCATGGTCGGATTGCCCGGAACGAATTCGGCGATCCTGGAACTTTCCACCCTGCCTCCCATCAACCTGGGGCAGCGACTCAATTACCTCATTCAATACCCGTACGGGTGCATTGAGCAAACTACCTCAGCGGTATTCCCCCAACTCTACCTGGACCGGATCAAGGTGTTGAGTGTTTCCGACAAGGCGAACATCAGTGCCAACATTACGGCAGCCATCCAGCGCTTGAAGACCTTCCAGACTTCGGATGGCGGTTTTGCCTATTGGCCCGGTGGCGATGACTCCGACAGCTGGGGATCCTCCTATGCCGGTCAGTTCCTGGTGGAAGCGGAAGCCAAGGGATACTTCATACCCCAGGACCTTGTCCGGAAGTGGAAGAGCTATCAACGGACGAAAGCCCAGGGCTGGCGGCGTTCTGAATCTCAATACAACTCCGAACTGATTCAAGCCTATCGCCTCTATACCCTGGCAGCAGCGGGCGATCCTGACATGGGAGCCATGAACAGGATGCGGGAGATGAGCAATCTCCAGCCAGCCGCCGCCTGGATGCTGGCCAACGCCTATGCCAAGGCCGGCCAGGTGGAGGCCGCGCAGCAATACGTGGGCAACCTGTCTACCACCATCAAACCCTATCGCGAATTGGGATACACGTATGGGTCCGATCTTCGCGACAAAGCCATCATCCTGCAGACCCTCGTGGCCATGGATGACCGCAAGCGGGGCATCGACCTGGTGAAGGAAATCGCTTCTCGGCTGAGCACGACTGGCGAATGGTACAGTACGCAAACCCTTGCGTGGTGTCTGATGGCCATCAGCTCGTACGCCGGGGCCGATTCACCCGGTCCGTTTGAATTTGAATACTCCTACAAGGGAAAAACAGAGACGATCAAGAGTGCGCTTCCCTACTACCAGGTTGTATTGCCGGCGGAAGAGAAAGGCGACCCCGCCGCCAAAGTGGTCAGCAAGTCTACGGGAACCCTTTTTGTACGAGTGATCAATGAGGGCATCCCATCGAAGTCACTGGAAGAGGCCACGGAAAGCAACCTCACCCTTTCGGTAAGCTATTGGGACAAGAGTGGTGCCCCGATCGACCCGGCTACCCTGCCGCAAGGCACCAGCTTCGTCGTGGCAGTCACCGTGGGCCATCCCGGCATTCGCGGAGCGTACAAGAACATTGCCTTGCACCATGTCTTCGCTTCCGGTTGGGAGATCAACAACCTGCGGCTCGCGGATTCGGATGATGCGATAAAATCGGATCCGTTCACGTACCAGGACATCCGCGACGACCGCGTCTACACGTACTTCGACCTTGCGCCTTCGCAGAAGAAGACGTTCCGCTACCTCGTGACGGCCAGCTTTGCAGGCGCATATTTCCAGCCTGCCGTATCCGTGTCGGCGATGTATGACAATTCCATTTCCGCTCGCACCAAAGGAATGGATATCCAGGTGGTTGGCAAATAAGGCAGGAGGACGCGCATGAAAGCCGGCAAGAAGAAGATATGGATGGGTTCCGCCCTTGCCGGTGGCCTGCTCTTGTATTATGCCTTCCTCCTGTTGCCCGGCCAACTGTTTAAAGAGCCTTATTCCACCGTGCTGGAAGATCGAACCGGTGACCTCCTGGGCGCCTCGATTGCCGAGGACGGGCAGTGGCGATTTCCCCGGATGGATTCGATACCGGACAAATACAGAATCGCGGCCATCCAGTTTGAAGACCGTCGTTTCGACCAGCATGGCGGCGTCGATGTCCTCGCGCTGGGCCGCGCTCTCCGGCAGAACATGCGGGCCGGAAGAGTCGTCAGTGGCGGCAGCACGCTCACCATGCAGGTCATCAAACTCTCGCGCAAGGGACAACGGAGAACGTACTTCGAGAAGCTCGTCGAAATCCTGATGGCTACGCGCCTCGAACTTAGATCCAGCAAAGAGGAAATCTTCTCGATGTACGCGGCACACGCTCCTTTCGGCGGCAACGTGGTCGGCCTGGAGGCGGCTTGCTGGCGATACTTTGGTCGAAGGCCTCAGACACTCAGTTGGGCCGAGGCTTCCTTGCTTGCCGTGCTCCCCAACAATCCTTCCCTCTTGCGCCCGGGCAAGAACCAGGACAAGTTGAAGGCGAGACGGGATTTCCTTCTTCAAAAGCTGGCGCGTGCGGGATACCTCGATGAAACCTCCCTGTCGCTGGCCATGCAGGAACCTATCCCGCAGCAACCGCTGCCACTGCCCCGTTTGGCTCCCCACCTCCTGGACAGGGCCATGCAGGAAGGACTAAGCCAACGGAGAGTGGTTTCCTCGCTGGAGACCAATCTTCAGCGGCGAACTACTGAAGTCGTAGACCGCCACTACCTCCGGCTCAAGAGCAATCAAATTCACAATGCTGCCGTTGTCATCCTGGACCTCACCACCGGCAAGACGCTGACCTATGTGGGCAATACCCATTCGGGGCCATCCAACCAGGAGCAAGTAGACGTCATCCGCGCACGGCGCAGTACGGGGAGCATTCTCAAGCCTTTCCTTTATGCCGGCCTGATCGACCACGGCAACTGGCTGTCGCAGACGATATTGCCCGATGTCCCCACCTTCATCAACGGCTTCGCACCCAAAAACTATTCGCATGAATACGACGGCGCCGTGCCGCTCGACCAGGCACTCATGCGCTCACTGAACATCCCGTTTGTTCATGCCCTGAGAGACTATCGCTACGAAAAATTCTACCACCTGCTGCAGAAGACCGGCTTCACTACCTTCGACAAACCCGCCGACCACTACGGACTCTCGCTGGTCCTCGGCGGCGGCGAAGCCACCTTGTGGGAGATCGTCACGGCCTACGGGGCCATGGCTCACCGTCTTAATCAGCATGCGTCGATCCCCTTGGCAAGACGGTCAGCGGCTAACCCGGTTTTCAGATCGACCTACCTTGCCGACTCGTCGACTCACGAGACCTCATTTACACCCGTCGCCAGCGCAGCCGCCGTGTGGGAGACCTTTGAAGCACTCAAGGAGCTGAGCCGACCGGGAGAAGAAACAGGTTGGAAATACTTCAGCAGCTCCAAACCCATTGCCTGGAAAACGGGTACGAGCTTTGGCTTCCGCGACGGCTGGGCTGTGGGCGTGACACCCCGGTATGTCGTCGGTGTGTGGACAGGAAACGCAGACGGTGAAGGAAGGCCAGGGCTCGTCGGCAGCGAGACCGCCGCTCCCATCCTGTTTGAAGTCTTCGCCCTTCTGCCCGGTCACGATTGGTTCCGGCAGCCCCTGGATGAAATGGCCTTCATCGCCACCTGCCGCCAAAGCGGCCAGCGATTCTCGCCGTTCTGCACCCAGGCCGACAGCACCTGGATCACCCGCGCCGGCCTGGTCTCCGGACTTTGCCGGTACCACAAGCCTGTCCACCTGACCCCCGACCAGCGTTACAGGGCACACGCTTCCTGCACGCCGGCGACTGAACTGATTACCGTTAACCGGTTTGTGCTCCCTCCCGTCCAGGAGTACTACTACAAACAACGCAACCTCAGTTATAAGGCGTTGCCACCTTACCGGAGCGGTTGCCTGGATCCGTCCGCCGTCGCCTCCATGGACCTGATCTATCCGCGGCCCAACTCACGGTTGTACCTTCCCCGCGAACTGGATGGTTCGAATGGAATGGCCATCTTCGAAGCCACGCACCGATCGCCGAAAGCCCAGATCTTCTGGCACCTCGACGGGCGATACATCGGATCCACTTCCCAGGTGCACCGGCTGGTGCTGGCACCCACGCACGGCCGTCACACCCTGAGCCTGGTGGATGAGACGGGGCAATACCTTACCCGAACATTTGACGTGCTGTCAGGAAACGGCTCACGGTAGATTTCTCCGGGCAGGAACCCCATTTCAGCGCCGTCAAAGTATCGGCCGGCTCGGCACGACCGCCCGCGTGGATTCCATCACCCGATATTGCCACTTAGCACAATCCACCTGCCGGGGTTGCCGCCTTGTCCTTGATTTGCAGAAAACCAAGTTACTCCGCCTATGAAACGATTTGCCCTCCTCACCGCTTTCCTGTTCGCTGCCTTTGGCGCAGTGGCCCAGTTGCCCAAACCTGCCGAGACCTTTGGCTTTGAGCCGGGCGCTGACTACAAGATGGCCACCTACGACCAGATGCTGGCCTACTACGCCAAACTCGATGCCGCCACGGATCGTGTCCAGATCATCGATATCGGCAAATCGGTTCGGGGGCGCAGCATCAAGCTGATCTTCATCTCCAGCGAAGAGAACATGAAGTCACTCGACAAGTGGAAGGACATCAGCGCCAAACTCTCGCGCGCAACGATCAGCGCCGACGAGGCCAGAAAGCTCTCCAAGGAAGGCAAAGCCATCGTTTGGTTCGACGGCGGGATGCACGCGAGCGAAAAGGCGCACGCCCAGATGACGCCGGAACTGGTCTACCGGATCGCCTCCGAGGAGTCGGATGAAATGAAAAACATCCGCAACAACGTCATCACGCTGGTCGTGCCGGTCATCAACCCCGACGGGCTTGACATCGTCGGCTCGTGGTACCGGAAATACGTGGGCACCCCTTTCGAAACGTCTGATCCGCCCATCCTGTACCAGGAATATGTCGGTCATGACAATAACCGCGACTGGTTCATGAGCAACATGCCGGAGACGCGGGCCGTGACTACCGTACTCTACAGCCAGTGGTATCCGCAGATTGTTCACAACCACCACCAAACCGCACCGTCCTGGGCCCGGATCTTCATTCCACCCTTCCGCAGCCCGGTCAACCCAAAAATCCATCCCGGCGTGACCACGGGTGTAAACCTGGTGGGTACCGCCATGGCCAACCGATTTGCCATGAAGAAGATGCCTGGCGCCATCTCGCAGACGACCTTTGAAATGTGGTGGAACGGAGGCATGCGCACCGCGCCCTACTACCACAACCAGATCGGTATTCTCACCGAAACCTCGCATGCCACCCCGACTCCCCGTTACTATCCAACCGACAGCGTGCCGCGCAACGTCGGTGGAAAAACCACGGATGGTACTGATGTCTTCTATCCCTATCCCTGGAAAGGCGGCGAATCCCATTTTCGCGATGCCGTCAATTACATGCTCGAGGCCTCGATGGCCGTCCTCGACTTGGCGGCAGAGAAGCGCGACGAACTGCTCTACAACATTTACCAGATGGGCCGCGACGCGATCGAAGACAAGACCGGCGCTTTCGCCTACGTCATCCCCAGGAACCAATGGGATGCCGCTTCGGGCGACAATCTGGTGAACGTAATGATCCAGGGAGGTATCGAAGTACACAAGGCCACGGCGGCCTTCAAAGTCGGCACTACGGATTACCCGGAAGGTTCTTACATTCTCTACGGCGCACAGGCTTTCCGTCCTTTCCTCTCCGACTTGATGGAACGCCAGAACTATCCTGACCTGTTCCAGTTCCCCGGCGGCCCTCCCATTCCACCCTATGACCTCACCGGCTGGACGCTGCCGATGCAGATGGGAGTTAAAGTGGACCGGATCACCACTTCGTTCACGGCCTCAGCACAAAAACTGGAAGGTAAGGTACCCGTTGCAGCAGGAACAGTAAAGGGCTCGGCTGGCTACGGGTATGCCATCCTCCGCCAGGACAATGCGTCAGCCAAAGCCATCAACCGGCTGCAGCGCGCAGGAGAAAAGATCTCGGTGGCTACGGCGGCCTTCACCGACGGTGGCACGAATTTCCCTGCCGGTACTTTTATCGTGGAGAAAGGCAAAACCACGAACAACCTGACCAAAGTGGTGCAGGAGACAGGCGTTTCTGCCCAAGCCGTTGCCACTAAGCCGACCGCCGTCAAACCGCTGCAAAGAGTGAAGGTGGGCATTTACAAGTCGTGGGTGGATAACATCGACGAAGGCTGGACACGCTGGGTGCTCGAGCAGTTCGACTTTGACCTCGACACGCTCCATGACACCGACCTGCAGACGAAAAACCTGGCTATTTATTCTGCCATCCTGCTGCCTTCCCAGCGCGGTGAAGAAATTCTCCACGGTCACCGCAAGGGCGAGATGCCTGACGAGTACACCGGCGGAATCGGGTTGCCTGGCGTGCAGGCCCTGGAACGCTATATCGCCGCCGGGGGTACCCTCATCTGCCTCGACCAGTCGACGGGCTTCGCCATCGAGCAGTTAGGCTTGCCGGTTCAAGACCTTACGGAAGGCCTGTCCAGCAGTGAGTTCTTCATTCCTGGTTCACTGATCCGCATGTCGGTGGACGTCAACAACCCGTTGGCATACGGCATGCAGCCCGAAGCGGCCGCCAGCTTTCAGCGAAGCCGTTCCTTCAAGAAGATCATTCCCCAGCGGAAAGGTGAAGGAGGCAATGAAAACACAGCTCTCGCCCCTGCCCCCGATGTGGTGGAAGTCGCCAGGTATGCGAGCAAGGATCTCGTCATGAGCGGCTGGGCCAAGGGGCAGGATCGCTACCTGAAAGACAAGTCAGCGATGCTCAATGTTGGGTACGGAAAAGGCCGGGTGATTCTGTTCGGTTTCCGTCCGCAGTTCCGGGGACAGACGCATGGGACGTACAAGTTGCTTTTCAACTCCATCTTTTCCGGGGCTGTAAAGTAGAATCTATAACCAAAAACACAATCCCCTGCATTTCCCCCCTCTCCGCCCCGGAGAGGGGCCGGGGGTGAGGTGCATTTCCCCCCCCTCCGCCCCGGAGAGGGGCCGGGGGTGAGGTGCATTTCCCCCCTCTCCGCCCCGGAGAGGGGCCGGGGGTGAGGTGCATTTCCCCCCTCTCCGCCCCGGAGAGGGGCCGGGGGTGAGGTGCATTTCCCCCCTCTCCGCCCCGGAGAGGGGCCGGGGGTGAGGTGTATCAACCAAACCCCATCATCCCCCGTTTACCCCTTTCAAACCCAACCATCATGAAAGCACACCTTGTGGCGTTATTGCTTCTCACCCATTCCGTGGCCTTCGCTCAAAACGATCTTCCTTATCGTGAGATCCCGGAATATCCGTCATCATATACCGCAGGAACGGTGACGGCTCGTGTTCTCGACGGCCTGGGATTCCGGTACTACTGGGCCACCGAAGGATTGCGAAAGGAGGATTTGGAATTTCAGCCCAACAAGGACGGGCGAACTAGCCTGGAGACCATCACCCATATCTTTGAGTTGTCGCTGACCATCATCAACGCAGCCCGAAATGTTCCCAACGACAACACCCTACCCAAACCGGTACTGACCTTTGACGAGATGAGAAGAAGAACACTCACCAACATCCAAGAGGCCAGCGAGATTTTGAAGAAGGCCAGCGATGCCGAGGTCAGTCAACTCAAGGTCATTTTCAAGAGCGACAAGGGAACCTCGGAGTTTCCCTTCTGGAATGAACTGAACGGGCCGATCGCGGATGCACTCTGGCACACCGGCCAGGTGGTTTCTTTCCGCCGTGGTTCGGGAAACCCGTTCAATGCGAAAGTCAGTGTGTTTGCAGGCAAGGTAAGACCCTAAAGCGAGAGGCTAGAAGCTATTTCCTGAAGAACTCCTTCACCCTCGCCACAATCTGGTTCTTCGTCATGTTGTCGGCGGGCTCCACCGCACGCAGCCGGGCCGCCAGGTCCTTATAGGATTTATCGGTGTCTAGTTTGCGCTGCAACGCCACGCGGGTTTCCGCCGGACCAAAGACATAGAGTTCATCGGAAGACTTCACTTTTTCGAGGACCGCATCCAGGTATTGGTCGAGCTGGTGACGTTCGCGCTCGTTGATGCGTTTCTCAGGAATGAGATGGCGACCACCCATGTATACACCCGGGTCGCCGTCGGAAAAGTGGTGAACGCGGTTTTCGATCTCCGCTTCCACCCGGTCGATCTGCTCTTTTCCATCAATCAACGAAATGATGACGGCCTTGCTGCCATCAATCCACATACCGGTTTGCTTTTTCATAGAGGCTATAGACGGTTGGGTCTACGGCTCAATCTAGCCCCCAGCAGAGGGTTGATCCAATGCAAACGGTTCTCCGGCCGCGCTGATTTTCGTCATTCAACACATCAGGCGCCGTGCCTGAACCTGGAGCGGGCGAGGCTCCGGCGGAGGTAGAGAACGGAGTAGATAAGAAAGCCCGCTACGGAAAGCCAAACAAGCGTAATCATAGGGCATGGGGATTTAGGGATTGGACAGGTGGGATATAGGCGGTTTAGCTCGCCATCCGGAGAATAGGTTTACCCGACAGCCGTTCGGCTGCGGTTACAAGTCGCACCCCCTTTTTGATGGTCGTCGGGGAAACATGGTGTTGGTGGGCCAGTTGCTGGATAGCCGTGCGGTACGAAAGGCCCGAGGTGCGAAGACCGGTGAACTCTTCGTAATACTGCAGGTACGACAGCATGCTGGTGCTTACCACGCTGGTCTTGACGAGGTAGTGGATGACCCCGTTGCGGTGAAGTTCGAGGAGTGTTTTCATAGGGTGTGGTTTCCTTAATACACTGTCAGAACCGTGCCAATACAGTTTTTGGGGCAGAAAAGGCTTTCCCACTCCCAAATGGGTGCCAATTTGGGAAAGTGGGATTCAAATTGGGATGGCCTAAATTCGCACGATGCAGCGGTTCAACCCGATTATCTACCTTCTCTTCCAGGCACCCCGCGCCATGCGATTGGTCAATGCCATTTCTTTCTTCCGGGTGATTGCATTCCCTGTACTGATTGTTCTAATGATAGTAGGTAACCTCCATGCTTTCAAGTGGTTAATATTCGCGAGCTTCATTACTGATGCACTTGATGGCTGGCTGGCCAGGAAGTTCCAAGTGATCAGCATCCTCGGTTCACGCCTCGACTCCCTTGGCGACGATCTGGCCATTCTTGCCTCCTTTCTCGGGGTTATTGTCTTTCGCCGCGACTTCCTCGTCGAACAATGGCCGCTGATTGCCCTGATGTGGGCTCTCTTTTTCCTGCAACTCGGCTTTGCCATGGCGCGCTACCAGAAGCCCACGAGTTTCCATACCTACGGGGCCAAGCTGGCAACAGTCTTCCAGGGCGTCTTCCTCTGTTCGCTGTTCTTCCTGGAGGATACCCTATACCCTCTGTTTTATGCCACCGTACTGGTGACCTGCCTGGAACTCATGGAGGAGATCGCCATGGTGGCTGTTCTCCGATCCTGGAGGTCGGATGTACGAGGGCTGTATTGGGCATTGCGGATGCGGCCGGAAGAGCACCAGGATGAACCGAATCCCTGAGATTTTCGCCTGAGATTTGGATTCCAAGGTTCAAAACCTATCTTTGCAGCCTTGTTTTGAGGGTATCACCTCAAAACTTGGGAAGGTCCGGTAGTTCAGCTGGTTAGAATGCCTGCCTGTCACGCAGGAGGTCGCGGGTTCGAGTCCCGTCCGGACCGC
>JAEUUE010000055.1 GCA_016787605.1 Cyclobacteriaceae bacterium | reverse complement strand
GATCATCGATACAAACCGATGCGACAACAACCGCATGATCTGCACCAGGCTGGCGCCAAAGACTTTCCGCACCCCCACTTCCCTGAGCCGCTGGGTAACGGCGTCGAGCGACAAGCCGTACAGCCCCAGGCAGGCGATCAGAACGGCAATCACACAGAAGACCGACGTAAGCACGCCGAGCTGCCGGTCGGACTTGTAGGCGTTGCCGAATTGTTCGTCAAAGAAATTGTAGGCGTAAGGCATCCGCGTAGTGGCCAGCTTGCGGTAGTTGGCCTCGAGATGGCTCAGCACCTCGGGGATCCTGTCGGGGTGAACCTTGACGGCGAGCTGTGAACTCCAGTTGCGGTTGAGCCCGAAACGCAGGGGCTTGATGGGAAGCCGGTAGTTTACAAAGTGAAAGTCCTTCATCACCCCGATGATGGTGACGGTGTCGCCGGGTTGTCCCGTCCGTTCGCCTGTAAACTGCATGCCCACGGGATGCTCCCACCCATACGCCTTCGCCGCCGTCTCGTTGATGATGAAGGCATTCCGGTCGCCCGGCAAGTCGGGCTGGAAGTTGCGGCCCTCCACCAAGGTGATGCCAAACACGTCGAGGTAATTGTGGTCCACGTGCGTCGTGTAGAACGACACCTCGAAGGACCCCTCGGCGCTCTTCCAGATGCGGCTCTGCTGGGTGTTCACCGCGTTGGGCAGGTAGCTGGCAAACGTCACGTTGATCACGCCGGGATGCTTTTTCAGCTCTTCGATGAGCACGTCACGTTTGTTACGCACCCCTTCGTCCAGCAGCGAAACGGTGATGATCTGCTCGCGGTCGTAACCCGGGTTATGCCTTTCGATGAAGCGCAGCTGTTGCCCGATGATCAGCACCCCCATGATCAGCGCGCCGGAGATGGTGAACTGGAAGACCGTCAGCCCGCTGCGAAGCGTGGCCCCCTCCGACGACCGGGCGAACGTGCCCTTCAGCACCCGGGCCGGCAGGAACGAAGAGAGCACCACGGCGGGATAGAGGCCCGCCAGCAAACCGATCACCAGCGTGATGGTCGTGAAAAGCAGCACCGACGACGGGTCGCGAAACAGGTCGAAGGGGATGTCCTTGCCAAGAAAGGCGCGGAACCACGGCATGAGCGACCAGGTGGCCGCCACGGCGACGGCGGCGGAGATCAGCGTAACCATCATCGTGTCGGTCATGAACTGCGCGATGAGGTTGAGGTGATTGGCCCCCGACACTTTCCGGACGCCCACCTCCCGGGCGCGCGACACGGCACGGGCGGTGGTCAGGTTCACGTAGTTGATCCCCGCGATGAGCAGAACCAGCACGGCGGTGGTGGCCAGCATGTAGAGCCGGTTGATGTCGTTCGATGGGGCACTGGAAAAATTCACGTCCGACTTCGCCCGCACATAGATCTCCCGCAAGGGCTCCAGGGGAAAGGTCGACTGCCCATCGCGGTCATCGGAGGCATCCTTGTACTTGTTGGCATAGAAGGCATGGACCTGGTCCTCCACCTGGTGTGGATCCGTGCCCGCGGAGGTCTTCACCCAGTAGTGGTAGTTGTTGTTGCCCCAGTTTTCCAGGTCCGTAGGCTGCACCACCTTGACGATATCGGTGAAGCGGAGGATGATGTTGAACTGGTACGACGAGTTGGTCGGGAACGTGCGGAAGACGGCATCGACGGTATAGCGTCCGAAGGGGATGAAGCCGGTGAAGTCCAGCACCTTTCCCACCGCGTCGGTGGTGCCGAAGTAGCGGAGGGCGACGTCTTCGGCGATGGCGACGGTGTAAGGCCGCTCGAGGACAGAAGCCGGCGCGCCGGGGAGGATCTCGAAAGTGAGCAGCTTGAAGAACTCCGGGTCGGCGCCGTAGAGGTACTCTTCGAAGAACGCTTTTCCCTCCGTTTCCACGGTGACGCGGTTCCACCGCCCCATGCGGCTGACGGCCTCTACGCCGGCGATGTCTTTCTTGATGACGTCGTATAACGGGGCGGGCAGCACCGCCTGCTTGTTGTTGCCCATGTAGTCACCCGGCCCGGGGGGTGTTTCTTTCAGGAGCCGGAAGACCCGGTCGGCGTCGCGGTGGAAGTTGTCATAGCTGAACTCATGCCGTACGTAGATGAAGATGAGCAGGAAGACGGTGAGGCCGAGGGTCAGCCCGAACAGGTTGATGAGCGAATTGACCGGGTGGCGGCGGAAACGGCGGAAAGAGAGGGTGAGCCAGGTGGTAACCACGATAGTAATACGGGATTACCTGCTCTTGGGTTGGCAGACTGCCCCCGTACACACCGGAGCCAATCACTGCCCACTGTCCACTCCCTCCTCCTGGCTTCTAGATTCCTTTTCCCCCGCCCCATGCCCCCGCCTTTGCTGAAGCTCCGGCGGGCAAGCCTAAAGGGGAACCTAGATTTCCCCAGTAGCCAGCAGAAATATTGAAAATTGAATATCAAATATTGAATGTTGAGGTGAGCCAAATGTATTCCGGATTCTGAATTCCGAATTCCCTATTCCTCCTAGCTTCTGGATTCTAGATTCCTTTTCCCCCGCCCCTTGCCCCTAAAGGGGAACCTAGATTTCCCCAGTAGCCAGCAGAAATATTGAATATTGAATGTTGAAGTGAGCCCAATGTATTCTGAATTCTGAATTCTGAATTCCGGATTCTGAATTCCGAATTCTTCCTCCTAGCTTCTTGATTCTAGCTTCTAGATTCCTTTCCCCCCGCCCCTGACCCCCGCCTTTGCTGAAGCTCCGGCGGGCAAGCCTAAAGGGGAACCAAGACTCCCCCGGTAGCCAGAAGAAATATTCAATATTGAATATCAAATAGTGAATGTTGAAGTGAGCCCACTGTATTCCGGATTCCGAATTCCCCATCCCTCCTGGCTTCTGGATTCTAGCTTCCAGCTTCTTCCCCCCGGCACCTACTCATTTCTCAGCACCACCGCCGGATTGGTGCGGGCGGCCCGAAAGGTGTGTACGCCCACCGTAACCATGGAAATGACCACCATGAAGATTGCGGTCACCGGAAACACCCACAGCGGCATGTCGATGTGGTAGGTGAACTGGGTAAGCCACTCGCGCATGGTGTAGTACGCCAGCGGCAACGCCAGGAGAAACGAAAGAACGATCATCGATACAAACCGATGCGACAACAACCGCATGATCTGCACCAGGCTGGCGCCAAAGACTTTCCGCACCCCCACTTCCCTGAGCCGCTGGGTAACGGCGTCGAGCGACAAGCCGTACAGCCCCAGGCAGGCGATCAG
>JAEUUE010000028.1 GCA_016787605.1 Cyclobacteriaceae bacterium | reverse complement strand
ATAGTTGAACTTTTCAAAGGTCAACTGGCTGATAGTATTATTTCAGGTGAGTATCGGACAAGTTGTTCGGGGTTTGCCGAAAACGGACGTTGGATAATCTATGTTGAATCAATCGATAAAGGTCTTATTGACTTCAATGTGTGCGGAATTTCTAGGTCATTTGATCGACCAGAATGGATAATGGTTAGTGACTACTCGTTCCCGGGGCCTCTTAGAGATCGCAAGGATCCTGAGCAATCAACTCAAGAGATGATCGATTTCTATAAAGTGTTGGCAAAGAATAAAGAACGTGCATTATTTGACCTGGAATCCGAAATTTCAATGCTTAGAAAGCGAAAGCAATGAGCCAGCCCACAACAAAGTGTATGCAGCATGCCGGGCACTCTGTCTTGAAATAAATTCTTAACTTCGATTTACGCACCAACGTTAGGTTTGATGGGTTAAACGCGACTTCGGAAGCCGGCAAACTCACAAATACAAACGATAGCTTCGACAACACATTCAGGGAAGGAGTTTATGCTACTGGCTGCGCTTGACGAACAGGCCGACCCGCGATTTATGCCACCACATACCCACTAATTCCAAGACAGAACCAATCCTAACTCCTATGGATACTACTTCCCATCCTCCACACAGAGTATGCAACTTGAATAGTCTCAGGACTAAAGGATTTGGACTATTCATTCTGTTTAGTATGCTTACTAGTGTTTTACCCGCTCAAGACTATTGGGTGTCTTACTCCAAAACAATCTACGCTAGTGGGAAAAGTGGAGTCAAATTCAAGCTAAAGGCTTACACTCGTACCGATGCGACTGATGCTGATGCCGGCTTGCGTCTTTGGATACGATTCGAAGGAAATGGTGACTCCAACTTCCCCGATGCCATTAATGAAATGCCGATCAAATCAAAGGATTGGAAAGAACTCTTCGTCGAGGGCGTTGTCGGTAGAGACTACAACCAAATTGCGCTCGGCGTGATGAGTGCTTATAACGGTAAATTCTTCCTGGACGACATGACGTTAGAAATTCAAGACGCTGATGGAAGATGGAGAAACATCTATGAAGATGGCTTTGAATCTGAAACCCAATCCCGAGATTGGGTACAAGGCATGACAAAAGACTTGGGCAAGAATGAATTTTTCAAGCAACAGATTAGCTCTGACCTATCCAGAAGCGGAAAGCATTGCTTATTGATTAGCGGAACAAACGTCCCCAACTACGGGACCAATACAAGCGTGGGTAGATATTCAAGAGTGAATGGCATAGATCTGTACTACGAATCCTACGGCACAGGGAAGCCGTTGGTCATTTTACACGGCAATGGCGGTTCGATTGCAACCGCAGGACAACACTTGCCGCATTTTGCCCAGCGATATAAAGTCATTGCCGTTGACAGCAGAGCTCAAGGCAAATCAATAGACAACGATACTGAATTAACTTATGAACTGATGGCCTCTGACATCAATGCCCTCCTCGATGAGCTACAAATTGACTCGGCCCTGATTTGGGGACATAGTGACGGCGCTATTCTTGCGTTGGTGTTAGCCTTGAATCATCCCAAGAAGGTAAAAAAGGTCGTGGCTTTTGCCGCCAATGTCTTACCTGATACGATAGGCATTGAACAGCCCATCTTTAGGCATATTCAAAAGACTATAAGTACTACTTCCAATAGAAAACAAAAACAACTGTATACGTTGATGTACAAGCACCCTAACATCAACCCTTCCAGGCTTAGACAAATACGAGCCGATATATTGGTTATGTCAGGCGACAGGGATTTTGTCCCATTGTCGCATACACTAGATATCTTTAGGAATATTCCCAACTCTAACTTGTGCGTTATTCCAGGAGCGACACATGCTGCTGCCTGGGAGAAGCCTAAACTTTTTCAAGAATTAGTCATTGACTTTCTCGAAAAACCCATCGCCAAACCAAATACAGCCGACTGGTTTAAATAATCAACAGTGACAACCTGAAAATTAATCAAGAACCCCACTGGCTATACCAGCGCCTGGCCCTTGATCATGAATAAATTCTTAACTTCGATTTATACACCCGCCTGCGCAAAAGCTACGGCGGGTATAGCCGACTCGTGTGATAGTGCAGACCTAATCAGCCTTTCCCGATAGTCCCGATAGCTATCGGGATCGGGACCAGCGGCTTTAACAAGCGCACCTGGCGCCCGGCACGCCGCCTATGCAGGTCGTTGGTGCAAGACTAAAGAACAATGGTGATCAACCCACAAAAGCATAGCCGATACATAAGCCTGACTATTGGCTTAATCGCGGTTCTTTACATCATCAGGCTAATCCTACTGGTTAAGCAAAGTGGTTCCTCAAGGCCACTGGACATATTTACAGCAGGAATCTATCTCGAAATATCATTCCTCACCATCCTGGCCGTAATTATCTCGAAGACTCGACAGGTGATTGAAAATGTAAATGAAACTGAGTTCGCAATTGCCATTCGCGTGGGCAATATTGCATTGATGATGAAAACGTTTCGCAAACAAGACATCTCGAAAATTGAAATTCAACAAGACAGTAAACGGTACTACTGCCTAAAGATTCAGTTACAAGATCACTCCCCTTTGCTGATTTCGCGATACCCCAATCTGCTACCGGTTGAACAAGAACTCAGTGTTGTTAAGATGGAACTCGGGATTTAACCCAGCCGCCAACATTGTGTATGGAGCATGCGAGGCATCGGTCTTGAAATAAAATTCTTAACTTCAATCTCGCTCAACGCTTGGTTTAACTGTCCAACCAAACTCAAACCAATATGGCCCTATTCAAATCCGGAAACCCTGCCCTGACCAAAGACACGTTCAAAGACCTCGAGAAAGTTGCCGAAGACGAAGACAACGTCATGACTTTGCAAGGCACGGTTAACAAGACAGGAGTACTCTTGATTGCTGTTCTTATCCCTGCCCTATTTACCTGGAACCTGTTTGCCACGACGCTGGACTTTGGCACCGTTATGCCTTACTTCTGGACAGGAACTCTTGGCGGCCTGTTTCTTGCTTTCGTAATCGCCTACAACATGGAATGGTCTCCCGTCCTGGCCCCCGTCTATGCCATTCTTCAAGGACTTTGTCTTGGGGGCCTTTCTGCCGCCATAAACCACAAGTTTCCGGGAATCGTGATGCAGGCACTCCTGCTGACCTTCGGGATTTGTGCGGTGTTGCTTATCATCTACAAATTGAAAATAATCAAGCCCACGGAGAATTTTAAACTTATCGTTGCGTCAGCAACAGGCGGGTTAGCCTTGTATTACCTGGCCAGTTTCGGCCTTTCCTTCGCTGGGGTTGAACTACCCTTCATCCATGAAAATAACACAGGCGGCATACTTTTCAGTTTGTTCGCCGTGGTTCTGGCTTCCATGAACCTGGTTGTTGACTTTGACTTTATCGAACAGGGTGCTGAAAGCCGGGCGCCGAAATACATGGAATGGTATGGCGCCTTTGGGCTCATGGTGACCATCATTTGGTTGTATGTTGAGCTATTAAGGCTACTTGCCAAAGCAAGAAAGAAATAGCGAACCCCATGACTGAAAGAGAAGAATGAAAGAGATCCTCGGCACGCTTAGAATTCCGGTGACCGTTCTTGGTGCACTTGGACTCCTTTACACACTTTACATCCACCTCAATGCTATTGATTACGCCGAAGTTGCAGAGGGTGACAGCATACCGGGATTCCTGCGTCTCGGCCTGCTTGTCGTCTGGCCGGCCGCTATTGCTATGGTATGGGTGCGACAGGGAGAATTGAAAGTCGATCACCCTGACCTCGGAAGGCTAAAACTGCTCTTCAAGTCCCTTTTCGGAGAAGCACCTAACCTGGTCATTATGGCCGCTATTGCGGCCTATATCTATGGAACCTACTACGGTTGGACATTCCATTTCGAAGGCATTACCGGAATAATTGACGAAAAACTGGTGTTGCACAATCATGGACACATAATCAGGGAGCTGAAAACCGACGAGTTCTTGCAGTACAAAGCGGAGGAAATAAGGCTGAAGACTTCCAATTTGCTGATCTTTTATGCGATCGGTACCTGCATTTTATTTCCGCGACTAAGCAAAATTGAGGCTTAAGCCGACCAGCCGCTAACCGTTTGTATGCATCATGCCGTGCACCCGGTCTTGAAATAAATTCCTACCTTCGATACGTCCCCCTGTCCCGATAGTCATCCGGGTCGGAAAGGCGCCCGTAGTGGCCCTCCTCCGCCCCGCGCATTTGGTTATTCAACTACTTTCAAGGGCATACCCTATCAACCACCAAACCCAATTGCTATGAAATCATCCATCGTGAAGCTCGCCGCGCTGTCTTCACTTGCTGTTGGATCCTTGATCTTCATTTCTTTCCGGTCCTCCGACCACCAGGAAACTCCTGAGCAAATACTTATCCTGGAAACCTACTTGATGGCCACCAACGAGGCTGGCCCGTACATTTTCCACCCTGATAAACCGACCGAATGGCACGACCTGAAACTGCTCTCCAAAAAGAACATTGAAACCAACGGCCAGTTGATAACCACGAAACTTCAAGAGCTGTATAATGCCGGGTGGAAGCTTGAAGCAGTCGTGGGCGGCGACCAATATCAGCGTTACATTCTGACGAAACGATAAACTCAGCCAATCGCTTTGACAACCCGTTGGCTGAACTCCTGACATGATCCATTCACACAACCCACAACCGATGCGTAACGCACTATTTCTACTGCTTGCAGTCGCTCTCTTTGGTTCCTGCTCACCCGGCAATAGGTCGGATTCGCGCTATGCGATTGCCTACAACATTCACCTGCCCGACACGCTTCATAAGAACAACTATGAAATTATCACCATGAATATGGATGGTACGAACAAACAGAACATTACGAACCATCCGGATGTGGCGTGGACGTATTATGCCTATAAAACTCGCCTGTTCTTTATCAGCGACAGGGATACGTGCAGTCGTTGCTTTTTTCTCTATGAAACCGATGTAAACGGCACGAAAGTCAATAAGATAAGTGACTTGATGCTGGAGGATAGCTGGATGAGCGGACGAAAGGATGGGGAAGAACTGGTAGTCGCCGGAAGGATTGGAAAAGAGCTGCGCTACCAACTTTTTATTGTAAACACCAAGACTGGAACCTCTAAGCAATTGACCCATGAACCCGGTGCCAAGTATGGAGACCCATGTTTTTCCCCGGACGGCAAACAAATAGCTTTCTATTATCAAAAGGATAAAGCAGACAAAACCAGTCATGAGGAATTGTTCTTAATGAATGACGACGGAACTGGCATGACACAATTGACACACTACCCTGAAAACAATCCCTCCGCAAAGGACTACGGCTATCGAGCCGGGGCAGCAAGATGGCACCCCACTGAGAACTTCATCAGTTACGTGTCACTTCAAGACGGCAGGCATAGCATTTTTGCCATAACCCCTGATGGGAAGAAACAATGGAAACTTATTGATAACGACCTTTCGGAAGGATATCATGACTGGAGCCCTGATGGCAAGTGGCTAACGTTCAATATGTCAGACATCAAGGAAACTCAATATCAAATCATGCTTATGAACTGGAGTACCAAGGAGTTGAAGCAGCTGACCGACTCTACTTACAAATCGCAGCTTTCACCAGTATTTATCGAAAAGTAGGACAGACAAACGCCATCTAACTACCGGTCGGACGAGAAAGACATACGACTTTGATTTACACCAACTCAGTGCATCTTTTTGGCCTCCCTGGACGAGCCAGGAATCACTCTTTACACAAACCCATTGACCATGAAGATAATTGCTGCACTCCTGCTCTTAACCCTACCCGCAAGTGGACAAGTAATCGATGTGCATATGCACAGCTACACACACGAAGAATACTGGGGACAAGGAAAAAGCCATGGTGGCGTCTCTTCTCCGAAGACGGTCGACCAACACCTAAAGGAGACGATAGAGGAAATGAACAAAAACAAGATTGCATTTGCTGTACTTAGCGGATCTATTGAAAGTTTACAAAAATACACTGACGCGGACTCAAGGTTCATTCCAGCGTACTTAGATAGAGAAACGTTAATACCTCCGGCAGAATTTGAGAGTTACATCAAAAGCGGTACAATAAAGGTATTTGGAGAAATAAGTGCTCAATATTACGGACGCACTTTGACTGACTCCATCTATGCTCCCTATTTGAGACTATGCGAACGCTACGGTATTCCGGTCTTTTATCATACAGGGACGGCTGCCCCGATGTCGCCTTACCATGGGTATCCAAAATTCAGAATATCACTGGGCGACCCTCTCCTGATCGAAGACATACTAGTGAAATACCCCAAATTGAAAATATACCTAGGGCACGCTGGTATAGGCTTTTACGAACATACCATTGACATGCTGGTCATGTATACTCACCTTTACGTCGACCTCGGTGTTATACTATGGGCAGACCCCTATCTAAACGAATGCGCGATAAGGTTCCTACAATTTGCCAAAAAAGCTAAGGTGCTGGATAGGATTATGTTTGGCTCTGACCAAATGGTCTGGCCTGGTGCAATATCCAAATCCATTGAATTTCTAAATGGCTTATCGTTTCTAACGGACGAAGAAAGAAGAATGATCCTCTATGGCAATGCGGAGACCTTTTTTAAGCTGAAGTGATCATCGATACGTTGCCTTAAATCCGAACCATTTGAGAATTGAATCAAGCCCAACTACCGGCAACCATGGGCAAATGCCATGGTATGATTCGGTGCCGCATTATAGTTCTAGTTTCCTACATTCGCTCATCCATGCAGGACAATAAGCAGAAGATCGATCTCAGCACTGGGCTTCGCGGCAATACCAGGTTCCGGAGTCCCGGTTACGTCACATGCACTCAGCATTCGATGTCTATCAATGCTCACCCGGTAAACCCTAGTGGAGATTGGAAGAGTTCCCTATTGAAAGCCATAAGCTACCTCATCCTTTCCCTGTCTCTTTCCACATTGGCACAGGCCCAACAGCCGCCAACCAACGATCAATCGAGTGTCCAGCAAACCGTTATTAAGTTCTTTAAGGCACTATCCGACCGGGATTCGGTCAGTTTAACAAACTTTTGCACGAACGACATCTTACTGGTTGAATATGGCCAGATGTGGAACCTGGATACTCTTATTCGCAAAGCAATCAGGAAAAACACAGCGGCTGACTTCAAAAGAGTAAACACCATTGATTTTCTGACTACATCCATAGATAAGCACATCGCGTGGGCGACTTATAACCTCCATTCGGACATAACGAGAGAAGGTAAACACGTCACTACACATTGGATGGAAACCGTCGTGGTGGTGAAAGAGAAAAATCAGTGGAAAATCAAAGTATTGCATTCCACGCTAATAAAGCGCAGTTAGGTTGACCATGGTATCCCTAGCCACATTCAGGAAAATAGCCCTGTCGTTTCCGGCCACCACCGAAGCACCCCATTTTGAAAAAACCTCCTTCAAAGTCAGGAAGAAAATATTTGCCACTTATGACGCCGTAAACAAAAGGGCTTGCCTGAAGCTGTCTGAAATTGACCAGGACGTATTTGCTTCGGCTGACCGCACCACGATTTATCCCGTCAACAACAAATGGGGTAAACAAGGGTGGACCCTGATCGAAATGCATAACGTAAACAAGGACCTGTTTACCGATGCCTTGACCACTGCCTATTGCACCGTCGCACCGAAAACACTGGCCGAACAAATCAGGCCGGCTAACCACGAATGAAAACAATCCTCTTCACCCTTCTCCTGATGTCCCTTCAACCGGCCTTCTCCCAGATCCACAACGACGAGGAAGCGATCCGCCGGGCGCGGAAGACCTCCAACGAAGCCATTGCCCGACAGGATGTCGACGGTGTTTGCAGCTTCTTCCTGGAGGATTACGTGGTGATCCGCGGAAGCGGCTCCATTGAAATCGGGAAAGAAGCCAACCGGGCAAGCTGGAAGAAACTTTTCATGGAAACACCGAAGACCCGCTTTGAGCGATTTCCGACTGAAATCACCATCAGCCGAAACAA
>JAEUUE010000024.1 GCA_016787605.1 Cyclobacteriaceae bacterium | reverse complement strand
CCGAGTGCCGAGTTCCTAGTGCCTGCTTCTCAGCAACGCCTCCGCCACCACGAGATCTTCCGCCGTGGTGATCTTGATGTTCTCATAGCTCCCTTCAAACAAAGAGATGGGGTGACCGGCCCGCTCGGCTACGCTGGCGTCGTCGGTCAGCGCCGGGTCTTCGCGTTGTTCATACGCCTTCTTGATCACGTCGATGTCAAAGGTCTGGGGTGTCTGGATCAGCCGGAACTTCGATCGGTCCATCGCGCGCGTGGTATCCTGGTCGGTCATGCGGATCGACTCCTTTAATCGCACGGCGGCCACGGCCGTCCCATGCACGGCGGCCAAACGGTAGGAGGCACCGATAATGTTTTCACTGACCAGAGGCCGGACACCGTCGTGAATGGCTACCAAGCCGGGTCCTTCCACCTTTTCCAACCCGCGCTTGACCGACTGGAAACGGGTTTCCCCTCCGGTCTGCAGCACAAGCGGGATGGAGAAGTCATGCTTCTTCACCAGCGCATGCCAGGTTTCGAAATCATCGGCGGGCAAGACCAGCACGATTTGAACCTGGGGCGAATAGCGGTGAAAGGCTTCCAGGGTGTGAAAGAGTACCGGCTTGCCGCACAGCTCGATGAATTGCTTGGGCAGCGAACTCTTGATGCGGGTGCCTTTTCCGCCGGCGACGATCAGGGCAAATTCTTTCTTGTTCATCCGCTACCCTGGCTAATTTGAAAATTTGAGAATTTGAGAATTTGAAAATGAAGGCCTCATTTTATTCGGGAGAATCAAAAGTATCGAATCTTCTTGTTTTCGGCTTGTCGTGCGTATCTTTATTGAAAGACCTATGCCACGAATTCTCCTTCTCTTCCTCAACGCGGTTGCCTTTGGCTTCCTGATTTATAGCCTGATCCGGATTTATCAGGTGGACGTATCCGGGACGACCAAAACCATCAAATTGATCGGGGGCATCGTTCTCCTGCTCCTTCCCGTGGCCATGTTGGCCAACATCATCAAGCCAACGCCGGTTTACATGTTTATTTATCCCCTGGCGATAGGGGCATTCGTTTACCTGGTGCGCCTCAGGAGCTAGCACAAGGAATCGTACCGCTAATCTCTCAACTCAGATAATCAGCATCGCGTCCCCGTAGGTCAGGAACTTGTACTTTTCTTTCTTGGCCACCTGGTAGGCCTGCATGATCAGGTCGTAACCGCCAAACGCGCAAGCCATCATCAGCAGGGTGGACTCCGGCTGATGGAAGTTGGTCACCAAACCGCTGCAGATCTTGAAGTCGTAGGGCGGGAAAATGAACTTGTCGGTCCATCCCTCGCGCTCCTTCAGCCGGTTATTGGCCGATACCGCCGTCTCCAGGGCCCGCATGGTGGTGGTGCCGATGGCGCAGACTTTGTTTTTCTCGTCCAGTGCTTTGTTGACGATCTTCACCGCCTCGGGGCCCACGATGAAGTTTTCGGAATCCATCTTGTGTTTCGTGAGGTCTTCCACGTCTACGGCACGGAAAGTGCCCAGCCCGATGTGCAGGGTCACATAGGTCATCTCGATGCCTTTGAGCTGCATGCGTTTCAGCAGCTGGCGGGTGAAGTGAAGGCCTGCTGTGGGAGCGGAAACGGCTCCTTTTTTCCTGGCATAGATCGTCTGGAACCGCTCTTTGTCGGCCGGCTCGATCTTGCGGCGGATGTATTTCGGCAGGGGCGTCTCACCCAATTGCTCGATGATTTTGTCAAAGGCCTCCGAATCGCCGTCGAAGAGAAAGCGGATGGTGCGTCCGCGGGAAGTGGTATTGTCGATCACTTCCGCCACCAGGTCGCCATCGCCAAAGTAGAGCTTGTTGCCCACGCGGATCTTGCGGGCGGGATCCACGAGAACGTCCCAAAGGTGCATTTCGGCATTGAGTTCGCGCAGGAGGAAGACTTCAATCTTGGCGCCTGTCTTCTCCTTTCTTCCGTAGAGGCGGGCCGGGAAGACCAGCGTATCGTTACCCACAAATACATCGCCTTCGCCGAAGTAGTTGACAATGTCCTTGAAAATCTTGTGCTCGATTTTGCCGGTGTCTTTATGGACGACCATCAGCCGGGCATCATCCCGGTTCTCGGCCGGATGCAGGGCAATGAGGTTATTGGGAAGATCAAACTTGAATTCGGATAGCTTCATAAGGTGGCGGAAAAGTCGGTGGAAAGGGTCCGGGGGGCGGAAAAGGCCAACAAGGTGCCGGACAATAGGATCATAAGCTTACGGGCTTGTGCGGCCTGGGGCCGTTTATATAAATAAGGCTGCAAAAATAAGCCTTTTGTTTTAATTCGGGCCATATCCATAACCGAAATGAATTTTTTCGCGTTTATTTGACCATGCTCGTCCTACGCCTGATCGCCGAAAGTTTTGCCTTCGCCTGGAAGGCCCTCAAGTCCAACGTCCTCCGCACCATTCTTTCCCTGCTGGGTGTCACGGTGGGTATTTTCGCCATTATCGCAGTCTTTACCCTGGTCGACTCCCTCGAGAAGAACATCAAAGACAGCTTCAGCTTCCTGGGTACAGGCACCATATATGTGGGCAAAATGCCCTGGGCTCCGGAGGGAAACGGTCCTTACAAATGGTGGGAATATTTCCGGCGACCCACTCCAACCGTCAACGAGTATCGGTTTCTGAAGGCCACGTTACGGCACAAGACGGCTATTTCAATCCACGCCGCCCGGGGTGGCGCAACCATTAAGCGGGGAAGCAGCAGCATCGGCGATATCGCCTTGCGGGGTGCGGGCGAAGGGTATGATGAAATCAACGACATCAATATTGAAGCAGGCCGCTACTTTACCCCGGACGACATAACCGGCGGACGAAGTGTGGCCATTATGGGTTTTGAAGTGGCCAAAGCCCTGTTCCCCAACAGTGACCCGATCGGGCAAAACATCAAGATCAAAGACCTCTCGTACAAGGTGGTGGGTATTCTCAAGCGGGAGGGCCAGAGCTTCCTTGGCATGCGAAGCAATGACTACACGGTAATGGTTCCCTACAATTCGTTCCGCAAACTCTACCAGACCGGCACCGGCAACTGGCGTGAGGTGGAGTCGACGATCAGTGTGAAGGGCTCCGAACTTGACCTGGGTCTCGTGGAACTGGAAAACGAAATGCGCGGGCTGCTGCGCGGTCGACGCGGCTTACGCCCGGGTGAGAAGGATAATTTCGCGTTCAACCGCCCCGAGGCGATCGCCAACGCCATCGGTCAGCTCTTTGACGTCGTAGGCATCGCGGGTTGGATCATCGGCGGATTCTCCATCCTCGTGGGTGGCTTTGGGATTGCCAATATCATGTTTGTATCCGTGAAGGAACGCACGCCGATCATCGGTCTGCAGAAGTCGCTGGGAGCGAAGAACTACTTCATCCTCTTCCAGTTTCTCTTTGAAGCCATATTCCTCAGCCTCATCGGCGGTCTGGCCGGGATCTTCCTGGTGTTCCTGCTAACCCTGGCTCCCTTTGGCAGCCTGCAGGTCGTATTGAGCTTTAAGAACATTGTTCTCGGCCTGGGCGTGTCGTCGGTGATCGGGCTCATCGCCGGCATCGTACCGGCGGCAGTGGCCGCGCGCCTGGATCCTGTTATCGCGATCCGCGCCAATTAACGGCGTCTTCCTACATTGTGATGAAAGGTCGCGGACTACCGTGGCCTTTCTCTATTTTAGCACATACCCCAACCCAATTACCGTCGGATGAAACCAATTCTTCTCCTGGCACTGGTGGCGTCGCTGACCGCAGCCATGGCCCAACCGAAAGCATCCAAATGGGATGTTTCCAACCCAACCGGGCAATTCAATTACCAGGATGTCCCTCTGTCCACGGACGAAGGCACCTGGATGAACCTTGATGTCAGCCCGGATGGAAAGCAGATCGTGTTCGACCTGATGGGCGACATCTACATCATGCCATCATCGGGCGGAGAGGCGAAAGCACTTCGTAGCGGTATCCCTTTTGAAATTCAACCCAGGTTCAGCCCGAACGGAAAACTCATTTCGTTCACCAGTGATGCCGGCGGCGGCGATAACATCTGGGTCATGAATGCGGATGGAACCCAGCCGCGCCAGGTGACCAAAGAAGACTTCCGTCTCCTGAACAACGCCGCCTGGACCCCCGACGGCAACTACCTCATTGCGCGCAAACACTTTACATCCCAGCGCTCCCTCGGCGCCGGCGAGATGTGGATGTATCACCTCTCCGGTGGCAGCGGCATCCAGCTTACAAAACGGAAGAATGATCAGCAGGACGCCAACGAGCCCACTGTCTCGCCCGATGGCCGATACCTGTACTTCTGCGAAGACATGTACCCGGGCGGCTTCTTTCAGTACAACAAGAACCCTAACGAGCAAATCTATGTGACCCGCCGCTATGACCTGCTGACCGGTGAGTTGACTGACATCACGGGCGGCCCCGGCGGCGCCATGCGTCCGCAGATTTCACGCGATGGAAAGAAACTCGCCTTTGTGCGAAGGGTGCGCGAGAAGACCGTACTCTTTATTCATGATTTGGCGACCGGAGAAGAACGCCCGGTGGCCGATGACCTCAGCAAGGACCAGTCTGAAGCCTGGGCCATCCTGGGATTGTATCCCAACTATGCATGGACGCCTGACCAGTCGGCGATCATCCTCTGGTCAAGGGGCAAAATCCGTCGCCTCGACCTGGCCACTCTTTCGTCTACGGAGATTCCCTTCAAGGTGAATAACATGTTGAAGGTGGCCGAAGCCCTGCATTTCCAGAACCCTGCCTTCACCGAGTCCTTCACCAGCCAGGCTATTCGCAGTGCCGTAACCTCTCCCGATGGAAAATGGCTGGTGTTCAACGCGGCCGGCTATCTCTGGAAGAAAGAATTGCCGGCCGGAACTCCCCAACGACTCACCGCGGGCTCCGACCTCGAGTTTGAACCAGCCTTCTCGGCCAACGGCACCGAGGTGGTGTATGTTACCTGGAACGATGAGCAACGGGGGGCGATCATGAAGTATAACCTGGTTGCCAAAGGTGCGAAGCCGGTCAAGGTTACCTCGGAGAAAGGCATTTATCGGCAGCCTTCCTTCTCCCCGGACGGGAGCAGGATCGTTTATGTCAAGGAAGACGGAAACGATCACCTGGGCTACACCTACACGAAAGACCCGGGGATGTACTGGATTCTGTCCGCCGGCGGAACGGCGTCATTTGTCCGCGAGGAGGGAAGCTACCCGCAGTTCAGCCAGGATGGCAAGCGGATCATCTATCAATCCGGTGGCGGCACCAAATCGCTGAAGAGCGTAAAGCCGGATGGCACCGACGAGCGCGTGTTGGCAACGTTGCGCAATGCCTTCCGGCTGGTGCCCAGTCCTGATGAAAAGTGGGTCGCCTACGCGCAGGCTTACAAAGTGTATGTCGCCGCCCTGCCTCAAACCGGCAAACCGTTGGAGTTGGATGCCCGCGGCGATAATGTTCCCAACAGTCAGGTGGCCCGCGATGCCGGCATCAATATTCATTGGAGCGCCGACAGCAAGAAGATTCACTGGACGCTCGGCGACGAATATTTCACCGACGAGCTTCGCGAGCGCTTCCGTTTCCTGGATGGTTCGCCGTCCACGCTGCCCCCGATCGACAGCACCGGCATACGGATCGGGCTTTCGCTGAAATCGGATGTTCCTGACGGCCGCATCGCCTTCCGGGGCGCGCGCATCATCACCATGGAGGGCAATGAGGTGATTGAAGACGGCGTGATCCTCGTCAACCGGAACAAGATCGAAGCCGTGGGCAAACGTGCGGAGGTAACCATTCCAGCGGGCGTGAAAGTGATTGAAGCCGAAGGAAAGACGATCGTTCCCGGGTTCATTGACGCCCATGCCCACATCGGCAACTTCCGCTACGGGTTGAGTCCCAACAAGCACTGGCAGTATTACGCCAACCTGGCGTATGGCGTGACATCAGCACACGACCCTTCGTCCAACTCAGAAATGATTTTTAGCCAAAGCGAGATGGTGAAGACCGGCGCCATGGTCGGTCCCCGGATCTTCTCCACGGGCACCATCCTCTACGGTGCCGAGGGCCTGGCCCGGACCGTGGTGAACAACCTCGACGATGCGCGCAGCGCCATCCGTCGCACCAAGGCCTACGGGGCGTTTTCGGTGAAGAGCTACAACCAGCCCCGTCGCGACCAGCGCCAGCAAATTATCCAGGCGGCCCGCGAAATGAAGGTAGAAGTGGTGCCGGAAGGCGGATCCAACTACTTCATGAACATGTCGATGGTCATGGACGGCCACACCAGTATCGAGCATAACATTCCGGTGGTGCCCCTGTACAAAGACGCGATCACCCTGTGGGGGGCCAGCCGCACGGCGTATACGCCTACCCTCATCGTCAACTTCGGCGGTATGAGCGGGGAGTACTACTGGTACCAACACGGCAACATCTGGGAGAATGAGCGGCTGCTCACCTTTACCCCGCGCAGCATCATTGACACGCGGAGCCGGCATCGGGTCATGATCCCGGAGAAGGAGTATCAGATCGGACATATCCTCACGTCACAGCAGTGCAAGAAGCTCACCGACGCCGGGGTAAAAGTCAACGTGGGCGCGCACGGCCAGATCCAGGGACTGGGTGTGCATTGGGAAATGTGGATGCTCGCCCAGGGAGGAATGACACCACTCGAAGTGCTGCGGGCGGCGACGATGAACGGGGCTTCCTTGCTTGGCATGGACACCGAACTGGGCTCGATCAAAGCAGGAAAGCTGGCCGATCTCGTGGTGCTGGACCGCAACCCGCTGGAGAATATCCAGAACACCAATTCCGTCCGGTACACCATGATCAACGGGCGCCTGTATGATGCGGCGACCATGAATGAGACGGGCAACGTAAGCCGTACACGGACTAAGTTCCATTGGGAGCAAAGTGGTTACAGCCCGAAGTTCAACTGGCACGAGGAAGCCGTGGGCTGCAGCTGCTTGCAGAATTGAGCTGACGATGAAATGAACTGGTTGATGCAAACTCAACCACTATGAATAACGAGTAAAACTCGGATAGCCTTAAAAGAGAACGGCTCCTGGAGAGAAACGTCCGGGGTTGCTAACCCAACCCGGGAGGTTTTTCCACAGGAGCCGTTATGCTACAGGGAGGACCGAGGAACTATTCCGCGGCGGCTTTTTCGGCCGGCGCATGATTGCCCGTCATCAGTTTTTCCTTGATCTTCTTCTCCAGCTCTTCCGCCAGTTCGGGATTGTCCTCAATCAGTTGCTTGACGGCATCGCGGCCCTGACCCAGTTTGTTGCCGTTGTAGGCAAACCAGGAGCCCGACTTCTGGAGGATGTTGAGTTCGACGCCGATGTCGACAATCTCTCCCGACTTGGAAATCCCTTTGCCATACATGATATCAAACTCCACCACCTTGAACGGCGGGGCGACTTTGTTCTTTACCACCTTCACGCGCACGCGGTTGCCGGTGATTTCGTCGCTGCTCTCCTTGATCTGACCGATCCGGCGGATGTCGAGACGAACCGACGCGTAGAATTTCAGGGCATTGCCACCGGTCGTGGTTTCGGGGTTGCCGAACATCACGCCGATCTTCTCACGAAGCTGGTTGATAAACACGCAGGCGCAACCGGTCTTGCTGATGGTGCCGGTGAGCTTGCGCAAGGCCTGCGACATCAGGCGGGCCTGCAGACCCATTTTGCTTTCACCCATCTCGCCTTCGAGTTCCCCTTTGGGAACGAGGGCAGCCACGGAGTCGATGACAATGATGTCGATCGCGCCGGAGCGGATGAGGTGGTCGGCGATTTCCAGTGCCTGCTCGCCGTTGTCGGGCTGGGAGATCAGAAGGTTTTCGGTGTCGATGCCCAGTTTCTCGGCGTAGGTCTTGTCAAACGCGTGCTCCGCGTCGATGAATGCCGCCAGGCCGCCCTTGCGCTGGGCCTCGGCAATGCAATGCATGGTCAGCGTGGTCTTGCCCGATGACTCGGGTCCATAAATCTCGGTCACACGGCCGCGGGGTATGCCGCCGATCCCGAGCGCGACGTCGAGGCCCAGCGATCCGGTCGATATCGCCGGAACGTCAATGACTTTCTCATCGCTCAGTTTCATCACTGTCCCTTTCCCATACGTCTTGTCGAGCTTGTCGAGTGTCAGTTGGAGGGCCTTCAATTTTTCTTTTGCGTCGCTCATATTGTAAAGTTGAAGTGTTGAGGTGTTAAGGTGTTGAGGTTGTTTATGGTTCGAATTATAGCCAAAACTAGGGGTAGCTTGTGTCAATCCGTGTCACAGCGACTCCCGGCGGATGGACAAGTTACCATTGCAATACTAATAGGTATGTGGGCCCTGGCCGAAATCTTTTCTGACGGAAAACCTGATGATTTTTTAAGTCGCTAATCCTTAATGATTAACGACCAACAATCTTAATTTGCACTTTCATGCGTACCCTAGGGCTGATTTTCTGCCTCGTTTGGGCCTCTCCGGGCTGGAGCCAACTGAATAATCGGGCTTTTGAAGACCGGCTTGCCCTGGAACCGACCGATTCAGGCAAACTGTTCGTGGGCGTCAATGCCCTGGGGTTCTTCAAAAACAACGAGTACCGGCAGACGATCATCGAGGGGTATACGCTTTTCGGCTACCAGTTTCAGCCGTTCCTGAGTTACCACCTGGCGCCCAACCTCCGCATCGACGCGGGGGCCTTTCTCCAAAAGGACTTTGGAAACGACGCCTATTCTACCGCCGCCCCGACGTTCACCCTCAAATGGAGACACCGTGACCTGGCGGTCTTGTTCGGCAACCTCGAAGGTAGCCTCAACCACCGGCTGATAGAGCCTCTCTACGACTTTGAGCGTGTCCTTAACCGCCGCCTGGAAACGGGCGTGCAATTTCTCATGGACAAGGATGGCTTCTTTGCCGATGCGTGGTTCGACTGGCAGTACATGCAGTATTGGAATGACCCGAGACAGGAACAATTTGTAGCCGGGCTTTCCCTCCAAAAGCGGATCCTGAGCGGGAAATTCGGAACACTCGAAATCCCGCTCCAGCTGGTCGCCCGTCACCAGGGCGGACAACTGGATGCGGCCGGTCAGCCGATTCAGACGGTGGTGAATACTGCCGCCGGATTGGTGTGGACCACTTCCCATGACGGATTCATTAAGGGCACCACCGCCAGCGCTTATTATGTCTTCGATAAGGATCTCTCGCTGACGAAGCAGCCTTACCTCGACGGTGATGGCCTCTATCTGAATGGTGGGGTATCCACCGCCTGGGGCCTGGAAATAATGGCCACCTATTGGAAAGCCAACGAATACCTTTCTATACACGGTGGTCAAATCTATCCCGCCATTTCACCGCAGGATGGCGTCACGCTCCAGCCTTCACCCCACCTGGCGATGCTTCGGTTCCTGTATAACCATCGGGTGGCCGACGGGTTGACCTTGTCCCTTCGTTATGAACCTTATTATGACCTCGCGTTCAAAACATTCCAGTATTCCTACGGTTTTTATCTCAACTACCGGGCGCGCTATTTTCTCGCCAACCCCCGGCACTGACGCATGCTGAAACGCTTCCTGCTTGTATTCTCGATTCTACTTCTCGGCGCCCTGATCTATTATTGGCCGCTAATCACCTACGGCATCGGCCAGGGGCTGGGTCAGCTGAAAATCATACGCGAGGCGAGGCCCGTGGAGGAGTTCCTGCAGGATCCCGCATTCCCCGATTCGCTCAAGTCGCGCCTGCGGCTGATCCAGCAAGCGCGTCGTTATGCCATTGACTCGCTTGGCCTGAACGACACGGAAAACTACACGACACTCTACGACCAGAAAGGAAAGGAACTCATGTGGGTGGTGATCGCCTGCGAGCCGTTTCGCCTGGTGGAAAAGCGGTGGGACTTCCCGGTGATCGGTTCGGTTCCCTACAAAGGTTTCTTTGATGAGGAGAAAGCCAAACGCGAACGGGAAGCGCTGGAGAAGGATGGCTGGGATGTGGGCATCCGCAACCCGGGCGGCTGGAGTACCCTGGGTTGGTTTACCGACCCGATCCTCAGCGGCATGCTGCGGCGGAGTGAGGGCGACCTCGCCAGTCTCATCATCCACGAGATGGTGCATGCGACGATCTATGTGAAGGACAGTTCAGACTTCAACGAGAACCTGGCTTCATTCATTGGCGATCGGGGAGCCGAATTGTTCTTGCTGCAGGCCTACGGTGACACGTCAAGACAGTACCAGGAGTACATTCACCAGGACGGGGATTACCGGAAGGTAGCCGACCATATGCTTCGCGCTACCCAAAAGCTTGACAGTCTCTATCAGACGATGACGGAGTCCGAAAGCCTGGAGAGCAAAAAGGCCAGGAAGGAAAATTTCATTCGCCACATTGTCGAAGCGTTTGATACCCTGACCTTCAGCGATGGCAGAAGACGGTCGAGCCGTTTCGCGCGGCGGTTGCCTAACAATACCTACTTCGTTTCCTTTCGAACCTACGAGTCCAAGCATGATGCGATGCTGGAAGACTGGAATAACCGGTTCGGCCGCAACCTGAAGAAAATGATCAACTATTACCGGTCGGCCTACCCCTCCCTGTAAAAACGAACGTACATTAAGGTTTTGTTAATAGAAAGCCTGGTCGCCATGCGGTCAGAATCTTTCCTAATTTTGTGACCTAATCCGAAGGTTCATGGGTAAGAAGCCCGCTTTCAAAGTGCTGGTAGTTGATGACGAGGAGTCTATCCGCGAGCTGCTGACCTATAACCTGGAGAAGGAGGGGTATGAAGTGAAGGAAGCCGCCAACGGCCAGCAGGCGGTGGATACGGCCAGAAAGTTCAGGCCTGACGTGGTTTTGCTCGATATCATGATGCCCGTGATGGACGGGGTGGAGGCTTGTCGCCAGCTGCGCGCGATGCCGGAACTGCTCAATACCTACATCATTTTCCTTACCGCCCGCTCGGAGGAATATTCCGAAGTGGCCGCGTTTAACGTGGGCGCCGACGATTACATCACCAAACCCATCAAACCCCGCGCGCTGATGAGCCGCATCCAGGCCCTCCTGCGCCGGGAGACGAAAGGGGCCGTGGATACCAAGACGCTCACGCACGGCGACCTGGTGATCGACCGCACCAGTTATACCGTCCGGCTGAAAGGCAAGGAGATCAACTTGCCGAAGAAGGAATTTGAACTGCTGTATTTTCTCGCCCAGCATCCCAACAAGGTCTACAACCGCGACGAGTTGCTCCAGAACATCTGGGGTTCCGACGTATATGTGCTGGCCCGCACCGTCGACGTGCACATCCGCAAGGTTCGCGAAAAGATTGGCGATGACTACATTGCCACAGTAAAAGGAGTCGGCTACAAATTCAACCTCGCCTAGATGGTGTACAGCGCCCGGTCGATGGCCCTGCTGCTGGCGGTGTTCATCGCCCTGGTCACCGTGCTGTTCCTCTCCCTGATCGAGGTGGGAATGACGGCTCTCCTCGTGGCCGGCCTCATCTGCTTTGCGGCATCTTACCTTCTGATCTACGTCGTGATGGAGTTCCTCATCTTCCGTGAGATCAACAAGATCCACAAGATGCTGGCTAAAGTGCGCAAGCAGGAGCTGTCTGACATTGCCGGCCAGAAGTCGGGCGCCCTTAACCCGCTGAGAAACATCAACGACGAGATCATCGCCTTCGCCGCGCTGAAGCAAAAGGAGATCGACGAGCTGAAGAAGCTGGAACAGTTCCGTAAGGATTTTGTGGCCAACGTGTCGCATGAACTGAAGACTCCCATTTTCGCCGCCCAGGGCTTTATCCATACCCTCCTCGACGGCGCCATGAACGACAAGCAGGTGAGGGAAAAATTCCTGAAGAAGGCCGCCAAGAACCTCGATGGCCTCGACATGCTGGTGCAGGACTTGCTCACGCTCTCCCAGATCGAGACAGGCGACATCAAGATGAAGTTTGAGACGTTTGATCTCGTGGCCCTCTGCGCCGAGGTCCTGGAGCAACTGGAAGGCCGGGCGAGGAAGAAGGACATCCGGCTTCGGCTCGGTGATCCCAGGCAAAAGTTGTTCGTTCATGCCGACCCCCTCCGTATCTCGCAGGTGGTCACCAACTTAGTTTCCAACGCAGTTAACTATACCCCGGAAGGGGGAGAGGTTACTGTTTCCTTTGACATGGGCAAAAAGCAGGTGACCACGTTTGTTCGCGACAATGGGGAAGGCATCCCGGCCGAGCACCTGTCGCGTATCTTCGAGCGATTCTACCGGGTCGACAAAAGCCGCAGTCGCGAGAAAGGCGGCACCGGCCTTGGCCTGGCCATCGTGAAGCACATCCTGGAAGGTCACAACACCCGGGCGGAGGTGGAAAGTACCGTAGGAATGGGCTCGGTATTCAGCTTCAGGCTCCAGCGCGTCAAGCCGGAGTAGTTGGGCACTCGGTACTCGGTACTGGGAACTCGGTACTGGGAACTCGGCATTAGACACTGGTTACGGGTCACTGGTCACTGGTCACCGGTCACTGGTCACCGGTCACGCACTGGGTCTACAGTTTGAATCGCCGATTCTCCCCGGCCCCTTACCCCTAAAGGGGAACCACGAGTGGATAGTTGGCTGATCTACCGATTACCGATCACTGATTACCGAATACCGATCACCGCGGTTACCGTATAGTGCTTCGCATTTAGCCTATAGCCCTTAGCTTTGCCCCTCCATGGCAAAGAGCAAACCCCTTGATTTCAGGGAACTGATCCTTTTCGAGAATAGTGACTATGTAGTAGTCAACAAGCCGCCCTTTCTTTCCACGCTGGCCGACCGGGTGGAGGAGCAGAACCTGCTGGCCCTGGCAAAAGCCTACGAGCCGGAAGCCCAGGTGGCCCACCGGTTGGACAAAGACACCTCGGGAGTGCTGGCGATTGCCCGCAACCCGGAGGCTTACCGCCACCTCAGCATGCAGTTCGAGCACCGGACTGTAAAGAAAGTCTATCATGCCGTGGTCGACGGCCGGCATGACTTTAAGGATGTCGTGGTGACGGCCCGGATTCTGAAACAACCCGACGGTGTCGTGAAATTGTCATCCCGGGGAAAGGACGCCGAGACCCGGTTTAGCACGCTGAAGCTGTTTGCCCGCCACACCCTGGTCGAATGCCAGCCGCTGACCGGCCGCATGCATCAAATCCGTATCCACTTGGCCTCCCTGGGAGCCTCCATTACGGGAGACGAACTCTATGGAGGGAAGCCTTTTCTGGTTTCTTCCGTCAAGAGGAATTTCCGGGTCAAGAAGGGTACCGAAGAGCAGCCCTTGATCAGGAGGATGGCCCTTCATGCGTTTTCGCTGGAATTTAAGGGTTTGGATGGGGTTGTGATCCGCTGCGAGGCGCCTTATCCCAAGGACTTTTCTGCGCTGCTGAGGCAGCTTGGGGCTCACCGGGCCTAAAAAGGGGATCACCCTTGCATAATCACATTATTGGGTCTACTTTTGTGTCCCTTTTTGAAAAAGGGCCTTTTTACGCAGTTAAACCGTTAATTCAAGTGGATTCGATCAGTTACAAGACCAAGAACGCCAACAAGTCCAGCGTCGAGAAGAACTGGGTGTTGGTGGATGCCGAAGACCAGGTGTTGGGCCGCGTGGCCAGCCAGGTGGCTAAGGTCATTCGCGGAAAGCACAAGCCCAGCTATTCACCCCATGTGGATTGCGGGGATCATGTCATTGTAATCAACGCCGAGAAGGTCAAGATGACCGGCAAGAAGTGGACGGATCGGGTGATCTTCACCCACTCCGGTTACAACGGCGGTCAGAAGGAGCATACGCCCAACATGATCAAGGCGAAGTACCCCGAGCGTCTCATCGAGCACGCCGTCCGCGGCATGCTTCCCAAGAACAGCATCGGGCGTCAGCTGTTCCGCAGCCTGCATGTCTATGCCGGCGCGTCTCATCCGCACGAAGCCCAGCAACCCAAAGTCATTAAATTCTAATATCCCTTCCCTTCATTCATGGAGATCATCAATACCATCGGCCGCAGAAAGACATCCATCGCACGGGTGTATGTGAAGCCCGGCAAAGGAACCATCCTCGTCAACGATCGCGAGCTGGCTACGTACTTCCCGTCTGAAATCCACCAGACCACGGTTAAGCAAGCCCTGACCCTGGCCAAGGCGGAAGGCAACTACGACGTGACGGTCAACGTGGAAGGCGGAGGCATCAAAGGACAGGCAGAGGCCATTCGCCTCGGCATCGCACGCGCCCTGGTGAATATCAGCGCCGAAAACCGCGCCCCGCTGAAGAAGGAAGGACTGCTCACCCGCGACTCCCGCATGGTCGAGCGCAAGAAGCCCGGACGCAGGAAGGCAAGAAGGAGATTCCAGTTCAGCAAACGTTAATAACCGATTACGCATTCGCAGCATGGCAGAGAAAATCACAACCCAGGAGCTCATGGAAGCCGGTGTTCACTTTGGACACCTGACCCGCAAGTGGAACCCCCGGATGGCGGAGTACATCTTCATGGAGAACAACGGCATCCACATCATTGACCTGAACAAAACGCAGAAGGCCCTGGAAGAAGCCGCATTTGCGATCAAGAACATTGTCCGCTCCGGCCGCAAGATCATGCTGGTCGCCACCAAGAAGCAGGCCAAGGACGTGATCGTGGAGGAAGCTACCCGCCTGAACATGCCCTACGTGACGGAGCGTTGGCTGGGCGGCATGCTCACCAACTTCGCCACGATTCGCAAGTCGCTCAAGAAACTGTCGCAGATCGAGAAGCTGATGAAGGACGAAGCCTTCAACAACATCGCGAAGCGCGAGCGCCTGATGATCGCCCGGGAGAAAGCCAAACTGGAAAAACTGCTCGGCGGTATCACCGAACTGAACCGCCTGCCCGCCGCCCTTTTCGTCATTGACGTGAAGCGCGAGCACATCGCCGTGGCCGAAGCGCAAAAGCTGAACATCCCGGTGTTTGCCATGGTGGATACCAACTCCGACCCGTCCAACATCGATTTCCCGATCCCGGCCAACGATGACGCCTTCAAGTCGATTTCCATCATCACGAAATTTATCGGCCGGGCCATCGAGGAGGCCCTGATGGAGCGCAAGAAGGACAAGGAAGAGTCCGGCCTGAAGAAGGAAGAGGACGAGAAGCGCGCCGTGGACGAAGCCGTCCAGGAAGCGTAATCCTCACCCCCAACCCCTCTCCGAGGCGGAGAGGGGGGTGCGTCCTGCTCCTACGGAGGCAGGACGTTTTTTTTAAAGAGTTAAGTATAACGACCAACGAATATGTCAACAATAAGCGCACAAGACGTAAACAAGCTCCGCACCATGACCGGTGCTGGTATGATGGATTGCAAGAAAGCCCTCACGGAAGCCGACGGCGACTTTGAGAAGGCAATCGAGATTCTCCGGAAGAAGGGACAAAAAGTTTCTGCTTCCCGCTCTGATAAGGAAGCCAAAGAAGGCTCTGTATTCATTAAGGTATCCGACGACAAGAAGGAGGCTGTGCTGGTGGCCCTGAACTGCGAAACGGATTTTGTGGCGAAGAACGAAGAGTTCCAGGCACTGGGCCGTCTCATCGCCGACACGGCATTTGCCACGAAGGCCGCCACCAAGGAAGCCTTGTTGAATGAAAAAGCAGGCGCCCTGACCCTCAACGAGAAGATCACCGAGCTGGTGGGCAAGATCGGGGAGAAGCTGGAAGTGACGGAGTACATCCGCATGAACGGTGAGGCCATCGTGCCCTACATCCACGCCGGCAGCAAGCTGGGCGTGCTGGTGTCGCTCAAGGGCGTGAATGGCAAAGATGTAACCGAGGCTGGCAAGGACGTCGGCATGCAGATTGCCGCCATGAACCCGGTGGCCGTCGACGAGAAGTCGGTGGACAAGTCGGTGATTGAGAAAGAGCTGGAGATCGCCAAGGCGCAGATCCTGGCCGAAGGCAAGCCCGAGAATATGGTCGAGAAGATCGCCCAGGGCAAGCTGCAGAAGTTCTACAAGGAGAACACCCTGGTGCACCAGATCTTTGTGAAAGACAATTCGAAGACGGTAGCCCAATACCTGGACAGCGTGTCCAAGGGCCTGACGGTAGCCGAATTCAAGCGGGTTTCTGTCAGCTAACCCAACGCGTAGCATTAACACGAAAGGGGGCCAAATGGCCCCTTTTGCTTTTTTAATGATCCATGTTATTGATTTTGGCCCAAGGGCGGGATAAATTCGATCCGGTTACGAACACTAACAACCATCCTATTCTTATGAAAAAGCTCATATTCCTTGTGATTCTCTTTGCGACTGTAACCTCGGCATACAGTCAGCAACAAGCCGGTGACTTTCAGCTGCAGGCCCAGGCCTCCTATTTCAGCAACTCATTTGCGGGCCAGTCCTTTTCATCCGGATCCATTTATTTTAACGCCAGCCGGTTCTTTACGGACAACATTGAAGTAGGGGTCTCTCCCTTCTTTATGTTCAGCGACCAAACCACCGTCAATCTTTCCTTTTTTGGCAACTACTCCATCTTGCTGGATGATGCCAAACTCGTCCCTTACGGAGGTGTCCAGGTAATGTTTTACAACCTGGGTTCCGATCCTGACTTTTCGCAGACGGGTTTCGGTCTGAAGGCAGGGATCCGCTACTTCATCACTGAAAATGTCAACATTGATGTTGGTCCCAACATTGCTTTCCTTAGTGCCCCGGCAGGCTTAAGCGAGGGATCTACACTCTTCCAGTTCACGGCCGGTTTGGGATACATATTTGGCAAACGCTAAGGCTTTCTGAATATATGTGGAGACTATTGTCCATCACCCTGTTGTGGGCAATGGCCACCGGTTCGATGGCCCAGGATATCTACCTGTATCCGTATAAGAAGGTCAGCATCGGATCCAAGGCCATCCGATCCATTTCCTTTTCAACCCTTCCCAAATGGGTAGCGGTTGAAACGGACGGGATGCTGACCATACGGTCTGTCGACGATGGACGCGAGGTGAAATCGCTGCCTTCGAAGTCGGCCATTGCGCTCCATGATTTCATTGACTCAGACAAGGTCTTCCTGTATTTTGATGAAAAGGGTCAGTTGGTGGAGTTTTCCATGGACAACCTGTCGGTGACCCACTCCCTTTCGCTGGATAAGGAAATCAGGCTTTCGTGCCTGGATCCTACGGCTCAATACCTGAGTTGGGTAAACGGATCGAATGAGATTCAGATCTATGACATCAAGGCCGATATGACGGCTGGACGTGTGGCGGCCAATCCAAGAATCAAGAAAGCGAAATTTGTCGGGTACGATCGCTTTGGCCAGCAACTGGCGGCCATCTCGGATATTGGTGATGCCTTCACCTACAACCCGTTGAATCAGCGCCTGCTGCGCCAGTTGAAGCTCCAGAGCGGCGAGGTGGCTAACTCAAAGTCCATAATTCATTCGGTGGCCACCAATTCCGGGGGCGACAAGTTCCTTGTCGGCTTGCAGGAGGTTAACCTGCAGAAAGGCGCCAGCCAGGGGGCTCAGCCGCGCCCCGTAGCCCCGGGCCAACCCAGTCAGACGGGCCCGCAGGTCTACAGTTTTGGCGGCCTGGAGCGCCGTAACATGATCGTCGTTTATGACTGGTCTACCGGGGAGGAAGTAAAACGCTTTCCTCTGCGATACCGCATCGACGGAATGGCGCTGGGTCCTGGTCCCAACCATGTCGCCTATTTTTCAGAAGACAGCAAGTCGATCAACTTGCTTAACCTGGATAAGGCCACCATTGGAAGTACGGTCGCCGTTGATGACAAGCCAACCGCCATTGCCCTTTCGGATGATGGCGAAATGCTGGCCGTTGGAACCGCCAAGGGAACCCTCAATTTATTTGAAGTGGTCCGTAACGATCCGCCGGAGATCAGGATCCTTAAGCCGGGCGTGAGTCGCGGGCTGGGCGATCACGTGGTGCATGAGGCTGATCTGCGCATCGAAGGAGCCATCGAGGGGGGTGACCGGATAGAAAAGGTGTTTGTCAACGGAGAACCCGCCAACTTCAACTTTGGCAAAGATTTTTCGGCTGACGTCACCCTCGAGAAAGGAAAAAATCGCATCACCATCACCGTTCAGAACACCGAGGCACAGGTAACCGACAAGGATTTTTACGTCACCTATGAGCCCCGCAATGCGCCGGTGAAAGAAAAGATTCCCGGTGGCCCTCAGAAATTCAAAGGGAAGCGGCTCGCGCTGGTCATTGGCAATGCGGAATATTCGTCGAACGCAAAACTCCGCAATACCCGCAACGATGCCGCCAGCATGGCCGTGGAACTGCAGGCACTGGGATTCGAAGTCATGAAGGTGCTCGATGGTACCTACGAACAGATGAAGAATGCCATCTATGCCTTTGGCGACAAGGCACAGACGGTGGATGTTTCGGTATTCTTTTATGCCGGCCATGGCCTGGAGGTCGATGGAACCAACTACCTGGTTCCCGTCGATGCCGACATTCAGTCGGCACTCGATGTCAAACAAAAAGCTATCCCGCTGACGGGGGTTATACGAACCATGGAATTTGCCAACGATGAGGGGTTGAACATGATCATCCTGGACGCCTGCCGCAATAACCCGTTCCCGACGGGCAAGCGCAGCAGTGGGTCGGGTCTCGCGCGCATCCAAACGCCGAGCGGAACACTCATCGCTTATTCCACGGATCCCGGTTCTGTCGCTTCCGACGGCGATCGTGAAAATGGACTCTACACCGGTGAGTTGATCAAGCAACTGAGCATTTCTCAACGGATCGAGGACGTGTTCATGAATACCCGCAACGCCGTGGAGCGGATGTCCAATGGAGCTCAAAGGCCATGGGAAGAAGCCCGGCTCAAGGGTGTCTTTTACCTGAAATGATCTTGCTGGCCGTTTAATCGGCCCATTCGGCAACCCACAGGCAATCTTTTCGTATACTTGCCCATCATCACGCTGCCTATGAAGTCCTTGTTCTGATTCAATCCTGCCACCAGGCTTGAATCCCCGCCGGCCCCGCCCGGCCTCCCCCTCCCGGGGTGTAGTCTTCATTTCTTACCTTTAATGACTTCGTATGCAGTGGCTTCGTAAAGTATCCTCTTTCTTTTCTCTTTTTAAACAAGCCGTTCTCGGGACCGAACAGAATTTTACCGAGGGCAGCATCAACCGCGCCATCTTTCTTCTTTCCATCCCCATGATCCTGGAGATGGCTATGGAATCCATGCTGGCGGTGGTCGATATCTTCTTCATCAGCCGGCTCAACGACAATGATGCCGTCACCGCCGTAGGTCTCACTGAATCGGTGATTGCCATCGTCTATTCCCTCGCCATGGGCCTGGGGATGTCGGCCACGGCGATGGTGGCACGAAGGGTGGGCGAGCAGGATCGCCCGGGCGCGGCGATCGCGGCGGTCAATGCGCTGTACATCGGCGCCGTCATTTCCCTGCTGATCAGCGTCACCGGGATCTTTTTCTACAAGGATGTGCTGGTCCTGATGGGCGCCTCCAACCGCGTGGTGGAGGTGGGCTCGGGATACACCTGGTGGATGCTCACCGGCAATTTCACGATCGTAGCGTTGTTCCTGGTCAACGCCATATTCCGCGGCGCCGGAAACGCGGCCATCGCCATGCACTCGCTGTGGATCGCCAACATCCTCAACATGATCCTCGATCCCATTCTCATCTTCGGCTGGGGACCGATACCCGCCTACGGGGTGGAAGGCGCCGCCATTGCCACCAACATTGGGCGTGGTACGGGCGTACTCTACCAGGTCCTTTTCATGATGGGCTCGCGCGGAATCATTCAAATCCACCGCAGCACGATGATCTTCGATGGTACAGTGATTACCCGGCTGCTGAAAGTCGCCGCCGGAAACGTCGGGCAGTTCCTGATTTCGACAGCAAGCTGGCTGTTCCTCGCCCGGATCATCGTCACGTTCGGCAGCTCCGCGTTTGCCGGCTACCAGATCGCCATCCGGATCATCATATTCACCATCCTTCCCAGCTGGGGCATGGCCAACGCGGCGGCCACGCTGGTGGGTCAGAACCTGGGTGCGAAGCAACCCGAGCGCGCGGAAACCTCCGTGTGGCGGGCGGGCTTCCTCAACATGGTGTTCCTGGGATTTGTGTCCATCTTCTTCTACTTCATCTCGGAACCCATCATGCGCATTTTCTCGGCGGATGACCAGGTGGTCTACTATGGAACACAATGCCTGCGCATCGTGGCATTCGGTTATGTGTTTTACGGGTATGGAATGGTGATCGTCCAGGCCTTCAACGGTGCCGGCGACAGTCGCACGCCGACCATCCTGAACTTCTTCTGTTATTGGCTGTTCCAGGTGCCACTGGCCTGGGCCCTGGCGACGCAAACCGGACTACAGGCGCTGGGTGTTTTCTGGGCCATCGCCATCGCGGAAAGCGTGATTGCCGTCATCGCGATATTCCTGTTCCGGAGAGGGACATGGAAGGAAGTGAAAATCTGATCCACAAGCTGGCGTTGCTCCCAGTCATGCTTCGACTTCCCTTCGGCAGGCTCAGGGCAAGCGTCTCAGCATGACTGGGACTTCGGTCGTTGGTCACTGCACTTAACCACCGATCACCGATTGGGGATTACCGATTGCGGATTACCGATTACTGTTTACCGGGCTCCTCCCGTTTTCCAAACGCCGCCTTGGCGGCTCGTTCCAGTTCTTCGCCGGCTTTCTTGAGGGCGGCTTCCACTTCTTTCCAGCGTTCCTTGTTCTCGGTTTCCTTCTTGAGGCGCTCTGCGGAAGCTTTCAGTTCCTCAAACTTGCTCCGGAAGTCGGCCTCCATACGTGAGCCGGCTTCCTGGGCTTCTGCCGCAAATTGGTCGAGGCGCTTTCCGAGGTCGCGGAATATTTTTTCAGCTTTTCCTTGTTCGGGGTTTTCCATACACGGGGGGATTGGGATTCATTCTCTAAATTACAACACAATTAACGTATCGCATGGAAAAAGGTGTCGAAGAAGATCCGCTGGACCGCATTCAGAAGCTGCTCGAATACAAATCGACCGCCAAGCAGGTCACCTACAAGCGACTCATTTCCGCTTTCGATCTCCTGGCCAAGGAGAGTAAACGGGTGGTGGCCGAACTCAAAAAGAAGGTAAAGCCCGGTGACGCCGACGTGACGCTGGGTTTCGAGCGCGTCAATGAACACGAGTTCCAGGTCAAACTAGCCGGTGATATGCTGGTGTTTGTCCTGCATACCAACATCGTCACCTTCGACGATTCCCATGAGGTCATGAAGGACCCGTACATCCAGTCGGCCGACATCAACCGGTATTTTGGGCAGATCATGATCTACAACTTCATGTCGGATTCGCTCAAGTTTCACCGCGTCAATGACCCGGGCTACCTGCTGGCCCGCCTGCTGATCAATCACGACGGCCGTTACATCATCGAAGGGGAAGGAAAGCTGGGCGTCGTCTTCAGCCACATCTCCGAGAGCCCCATCACCGAGGCTGACCTGAACATTCTCGTGAAACTGGCGCTCACGCTGGCCATCGAGAATGACCTGATGGCACCGCCCTATACCCAGGTGAAGTTCATCACCCTCTACCAGAAACTCGAAAAGACCCAGGAGCTCGGCGCCGGCCAGAAGATTGGTTTCCGGATGAGTTATCATGGGAAGATGGAGTGAGGTGGACTGTAATCTGTAATCTGTGGATCGGCGAACCATCCACAAGTGATTCCCCTTTAGGGGTAAGGGGCCAGGGAGAGTAGGGGACACAAATTGCAGGCGCCAGGGATAGGTGACCGGTGATCTGTAATCTGTAATCTGTGATCTGTAATCGGTGGATCGGCAACCATCCACAAGTGATTCCCCTTTAGGGGTAAGGGGCCGGGGAGAGTAGGGGACACAAATTGCAGGCGCCAGGGATAGGTGACCGGTAATCTGTAATCAGTGATCGGTAATCGGTAAAAGGTGTACCATGGCCGCTTAACGGCAGCCCTTCACCGTGCTGGGCTAAGACTTTCTTCCTATTTTTACGGGACTCCTATCGGGTCAGGCACTTGAACTGTTGAACGTTGAACTGTTGAACTGTGTACGCTGAACTAAGTTTTTTGTGGCGAAGACTGACGGTAGTGTTTCTGGCTGCCTTGATCCTGTTTTCCTCCTGCGCGTCCAGCCGTCACAAGCCGCACAAGAAACTTAAGCCGGGCAAGCCGATTCCCTGTCCGCAAAAAGATTGCTGACCATGCGCAAGATCATCGTCGCAATCGATGGCTACTCTGCCTGTGGGAAAAGCACAACTGCCAAGGAAACGGCCCGCATTCTTGGATTTCGATACATCGATACCGGTGCCATGTACCGGGCTGTTACCCTGTACTTCCTGGAACACCATGTGTCCCTCACCAACCCCAGGGAAGTCCAGAAGGCCCTCGACCAGATCAAAATCGGCTTCCGCGTCAATAAGGAAGGGCGATCGGAAACCTACCTGAACGGACTGAACGTGGAACGGGAAATACGGGAAATGCGGATATCAGAGAACGTGAGCCAGGTGAGTGCACTCCCGGCCGTGCGCCATGCCATGGTCGACCAGCAGCGCCGCATGGGGAAGGAGCGGGGAGTGGTCATGGACGGCCGCGATATCGGCACGGTGGTCTTCCCGGATGCCGAACTGAAGGTATTCATGGGTGCCGATATGCTGGTTAGGGCCTTCCGGCGTCAAAAGGAACTCCTGAGCCGGGATGAAATGGTCGACATCGACACCATTATTGAGAACCTCCGCAAACGGGATGAAATCGACAGCACCCGCAAGGAAAGCCCGCTCCGCAAAGCAGGGGATGCCGTCGAACTGGATACCACCCACATTACCATTGATGAACAGGTTGACGAGGTGGTTCGGCTGGCCTTGGCGCGGATGACCCGGCAGCCCAACAGGCGTTAAACAAGACCGCCCCAAAACCTCAAAAAAGGTATCGAAAACCTTGCCGGGAGTGGATAATTACTAATTTTGCCATGGCTTAAAAAGCCCCTATTTCCATACCTGAACCCATGGGCAAATTTATCCGTCTCAAGAAGGGATTTACCATCAACCTGGCCGGCAAGGCGGCCGCCAAAATCGGGGATTCCGGTCCTGCCGACTCGGTAGCCATCAAGCCTACCGATTTTCAAGGCATCTACATTCCCAAAGTTGTCGTCAAGGAAGGGGACACGGTGAAGGCCGGCAGCCCCCTGTTCCATGACAAGAAACTCGAGCGTATCCAGTTCACCAGCCCTGTCAGCGGCGAAGTCGTACGGATTACCCGCGGCGAAAAGCGCGCCCTCCTCGAGGTGGTCATCCTGGCCGACAAGCAGGTGGAATATCTCCCGTTCAAGAAGCACACCGTTTCCGAGATCGCCAACCTGTCGGTCGAAGGCATCAAATCGCAGATGCTCGACTCCGGCGTGTGGGCCAACCTCGTGCAGCGTCCCTTCGGCATCCTCGCCGACCCGTCAGTAACGCCAAAGGCCATTCATATTTCAGCCTTTGATACCGCCCCGCTTGCGCCGGACTATAGCTTCCTCTTCAAGGGGCAGGACCACTTCTTCCAGACCGGAGTGGATGTTCTCAAGAAGTTGACACCGGGCGCTGTCCATATCAATATTCATAACGCCAGCGACCTCTCCACCGTGTTTTCCCAGGCTAAGGGCGCGGAGGTGAACAAATTTTCGGGTCCCCACCCGGCCGGTTGCGTAGGCGTTCAAATCCATCACATCGACCCCATCAACAAGGGCGACATCGTGTGGACCATCAACCCCTTCGGAGTAATCCAGATCGGCAAGCTCTTCCTCCAGGGAATCTATGATGCCTCCAAGCTGGTGGCCATCACCGGATCGGAAGTGAAGAACCCGCAGTACGTGAAGACGTACACCGGGGCTTCGATGAAGAGCCTAACGGCGAATAACGTGGCGGCCGAAAATGTGCGCTACATCTCCGGGAACCCGCTCACGGGAACCCATGTGGGTAAAGACGGGTACCTCGGGTTTTATGACCACCAGGTGACGGTACTTCCGGAAGGAAATGACTATGAGTTCATCGGGTGGATTACGCCCGGGGCCAACAAGCTGAGCGTGCAGCGCGCCTGGGGCCTGTTTTCCTTCCTCACGCCCAACAAAGAGTTTACCCTGAATACCAATACCCACGGTGAGCCGCGTGCCATGGTGCAGACCGGCGTGTGGGAACAGCTGGTACCTATGGATATCCTCCCCGGGCACCTCATCAAGAGCATCCTCGCTGAGGATATCGACGAGATGGAAGCGCTGGGCATCTACGAAGTCATTGAAGAAGACCTGGCCCTCTGTGAGTTTGCCGATGTTTCCAAACACAATGTGCAGGGCATCCTGCGGGAAGGACTTGAATTGATCCGCTTGAGCTAACAGACGTATGAAGTTCCTGAGAAAACAGCTTGACTCGGTCAAGCATAATTTTGAAAAAGGAGGCAAGTGGGAGAAGTATTTCTTCGCCTACGAGGCGTTTGAGACCTTCCTCTTTACGCCGAACACAACCGCCGACGCCAAGGGCGCGCAGATCCGCGATGCCATCGACCTCAAGCGACTGATGATGACGGTAATTATTGCCATGCTTCCCTGCCTGATCTTCGGCATGTGGAACGTGGGGTATCAGCATCACCTGGCCACGGGGCAGACCGGCACCTTTATGGATGCGCTGGTGATCGGGCTGGTGAAGACCGTTCCCATAATTATTGTATCCTATGCGGTGGGCCTGGGCATTGAGTTTGTCTTCGCCACCATCCGTCGTCACCCGGTTAACGAAGGTTACCTCGTGACCGGCATGCTGATTCCGCTGGTGATGCCCCCGGACATTCCGCTGTGGCAGGTTGCTGTGGCCACTGCGTTTGCGGTGATTATCGGTAAAGAAGCGTTCGGAGGGACGGGTATGAACGTGGTCAACATTGCGCTGACCGCCCGGGCATTCCTCTACTTCGCTTACCCTTCGCAGATTTCCGGCGAAGTGTGGACGTTTTTGGGAGAAGGCGTGAAGCCGGTCGCCGGCTATTCCGGCGCTACCCCGCTAGCCATAGCGGCGGCCAGCACGGGTAATGCCGCGACCGATCTCAGCAGTTTCGGTGCTGGATGGGCGGATGGTATGTACAGTGTTTGGAACATGTTCATCGGGGTGATCCCGGGCTGCATTGGCGAGACCTCTACGCTCATGTGCCTGATCGGCGCCTTTATCCTGGTGTTCACCGGCGTGGGTAGCTGGAAGATCATCGTGAGTGTATTTGCCGGTGCCTGGGCTATGGGACTGCTGCTGAATGCTATTGGCACGACGCCCTTTGCGCAGCTTCCGGCCCACTATCACCTGGTGATGGGAGGCTTGGCCTTCGGTGCCGTGTTCATGGCCACCGACCCGGTGACGGCCGCTCAGACGGAAACGGGAAAATGGATTTATGGATTGCTCATCGGCGTGTTCACTGTACTGATCCGCGTGTTCAACCCGGCGTACCCGGAAGGAATCATGCTGGCGATCCTGCTGATGAACGTCTTTGCCCCGCTGATTGATTATTTTGTTGTGAGTGCAAACAAAAACCGGAGATTACAACGTGCGACAGTCTAACACCTACATTTTGCTCTATTCGGCCGCCATCACCGTGGTGTGTGGAGGCTTGCTGGCCTTTGCATCTGTCAGCCTGAAAGACAAACAGGATGCCAACATCGCCATGGAGAAGAAGGAAAATATCCTTTCTTCGGTGATCACACTGAAGGAAGAGGATGATGTGAACGCTATTTACCAAAGCCAGGTAAAAGGATTCGTTCTTGATTTCTCCGGAAACATCAAGGAAGGCATGATGCCCGACCAGGTGGACCTGGCCAAAGAATACAAGAAGGCACCGGCTGATCGGTTGCTCCCCGTTTATGAGTTCCGCAGTCAGACCGACCCCTCCAAGGTGGAGTATGCGGTAATGCCGGTGTTCGGCTATGGACTTTGGAACAACATCTCCGGATTTGTTGCCGTGAAGTCCGACTTCTCGACCATCCAGGGTGTGAAATTCCAGCACGTGGGGGAGACCCCCGGCTTGGGTGCGCGGATTTCTTCCGATGAAATCCAGGACCGTTATAAGGGGAAAATGATTTTTGACAACGGAGGCAAGCTCGTCTCCGTCGACATGCAAAAAGGTGAAGGCAATGACTACTCCGATGATGTGCACAAGGTCGACGGTATGTCGGGCGCAACGCTCACCGGCAAGGGAGTCAACAACATGCTGAAGGACTACCTGGCCTGTTACGAGAACTACCTGAAGAAAAATGTACCTGTAAATCAATAGCCATGAGTGCAGCGACTGACGTAGTAGAAGAAGTTAAGGAAAAAAAGAGCGAACCGCTCTTTTCCAAGAAGAACCGGAAGCTCATCTCCAACCCCTTGGACATTGACAACCCGATTACCGTGCAGGTGCTTGGGATTTGTTCCGCCTTGGCGGTGACCACCCAGATGAAGCCGGCGTTTATAATGGCGTTGAGCCTTACGGTGGTAACGGCAAGCTCCAACGTGGCGATTTCGTTGATGCGGACCACCATTCCTTCCCGAATCCGGATCATCGTGCAGTTGGCCATTGTATCCCTTTGGGTGATTTTGGTGGACCAGGTTTTGAAAGCGTATGTCTACGATGTGTCCAAGCAACTTTCCGTGTTTGTAGGCCTGATCATCACCAACTGCATTGTGATGGGTCGCCTGGAGGCTTTTGCTATGGGCAACAAACCCTGGCCGTCGTTCCTGGATGGGTTGGGAAATGGTTTTGGCTATGGCATGATATTGATGGCGATAGCCTTAGTTCGCGAACTGTTTGGCGGTGGTTCGTTGTTTGGCTACAAAGTCTTCGCGGAAATTGGCATTCCCTACCAAGGCAATGGTTTGTTGTTGTTGCCCGCTGGAGCTTGTATCCTGTTGGGTGTCATTATCTGGGTACAACGTTCCCTCAATGGCTATCGTGAGGCACATTAATTATTGAGCAAATGGAAAACCTGATCAACATAGGCGTTCGGTCGATCTTCATCGACAACATGATTTTTGCCTACTTCCTGGGCATGTGTTCCTTTTTGGCTATTTCCAAGAAAGTGAAGACGGCTTTTGGGCTTGGCATCGCTGTCATTTTTGTGATCGGCGTAACCGTTCCGATCAATTGGCTGATTCAGAATTATGTCCTGGTTCCCGGTTCTTTCGCATGGCTCGGACCGGAGTTCGCTTCGATCGACCTCAGCTTTCTGCAGTTTATCGTTTTCATTTCCGTTATCGCGGCCATGGTGCAGCTCACGGAGATGGCGGTGGAAAAGTTCTCTCCTGCCCTGTATGGAACACTCGGCATCTTCCTCCCGCTTATCGCGGTGAATTGCTCAGTGCTTGGCGCTGCGCTATTTATGGTGGGGCGTCCCTACGACCTTGCCGAAGCAACGGTCTTCGGTCTTGGCTCCGGTATCGGGTGGTTGTTGGCCATCGTCGCCCTGGCCGGCGTGCGCGAGAAGATGAAGTATTCCAATGTGCCGGGGCCGCTCCGCGGACTGGGCATTACCTTTATCCTGGTCGGTCTGATGTCGCTCGGATTCCTGAGCTTCCTCGGGTTTGCCCTTTGATGCAACGAAACCAACGGACCTCCTCCTTTCCTCCTGGCGAGGCAAACGGGGAGGTCCTCGCTTTATGAGAAACGCAGCCGGTAAGATTGTCCGCTATTTCTTCAACGGAACGCTCTTCATCGTTCCGCTCGTGGCTACCGTATACGTGATCATCGAAGGATTCCGCTGGCTCGACAGCCGGCTCGACCTGCCGTACCCGGGCGTGGGCTTTGCCATCATTCTCACCGCCATCACGCTGTTCGGCTACTTCACCACCAACTTCGCCTTTCAGACTTTCTCCAACTGGTTCGATGGCTTCATGAACCGGATTCCCATGGTGAAACTGATCTACGG
>JAEUUE010000156.1 GCA_016787605.1 Cyclobacteriaceae bacterium | reverse complement strand
CGTCAGGGTTTAGCCGAGAAGGTGTACGTATTCGTCATGCCGCCCGCCGACTCCTCGAGCACCAACTGAGCGGCCGTGATCGACACGATGGTCATGTTGGAGGTCACCGGGCTGCCGCCATAGTTGCTGGTCACAGTGAGCGTCTTCCCGTCGGACGCCAGTGACCAGGAACCGGTAAAGCTCAGGTCCAGGCCGCTGACAGAAACCTTGAGAAGGAAGGTCTTGTCGGCATTGAACGTCCAGTGCGAGCCCACCAGGATTTGGCCGGACGTCTGAAAATCAGGGTCGGTAGAGGTGAGCGCATTCAACACCCACTCCCGGGCAAGAAACTGTTCCGGGGTCTGCGGGGTGGGGTCATCCTTTTTGTTACAGGCGCCCCAGAGAATCAAACCAATGAGAAGAACTCCAACGGGTTTCATAGTTACGATCAATTTTTTGCCACGAACACAAAATCACTGGCCGGGTCGTCCGTACCAAAGCTTCCGGAACGGGGGTCGGTGGTTAAACGCTGAAAATAGGTATTGAGTTCTGCCAGTGTCAGAATCCGCCCGCTGCCCCCGCCAATTTCGCGCAACGCCTGGATAAACTTAGCCGCAAACGGGGAGTTCTTTCCCGGGATCCCATCGGAAACATACTCCTTGCTTCCGCTGGTGAGGTACTTCCGGGTCCGCTTGCTCAGTTTCTTGACCAAGTACTGCGTATCGGTCGATTCTTCCATCACCTCCCCGGCCCGGTTCCGCGCCAGGATGGGATCGAAGGTACCGCCAAAGCAAACGTCCATGGCCAGGAAAATATGCTCGCAGCGAATATTGTCAAGCCGCTGGCGGAGAATGCTGTGAGCGAGATAACTGTTTTTCCCCTTATCATTCATCAGGGAATTGCTGGCGACGACATATCCCTCACCAAGCACCTCGTCATAATACCCGTGCCCGGCAAAAAACACGAACAACTGATCCTGCGGGTTAAACTTCCGCGTATTGTAGTCGTACAATTTGGCGGTGACTTCTTCAAGGGTGGCATTTTCAACCAGCTCGACTGTAAAGCCGTACTTATCCTTCAAAAGCCCGGCGATGATTTCGGCATCCTGGATGGGATTGACGAGGTCTTCCCAGTTGTCATACTTGTCGGTGGCAAAGATGAGGGCATAATCACGGCGGCTTACATCAACCGCATCCGCGATGGCATCCTTACCCACCAACACCGCACGCGTGCTGCTCACCTTGCCTCCGTCAACATTCTCCACTATAATTTTGATGGTGTTCCCGCCATTCTGCAGGCGAACGTTCTGCCTGATCGTATAGGTCCGCTGGCCTTGCTGAATAGGGATCTTCTTCTCCAGGGATTCTTCACCATGGGTAACGACCAGTTTGATTTCCTTTAGCAGTACGTCTGACTTCACCATGGCTTCCACGGACAGGGATTCAAGGGTGCTGACGGAGGACTCAATTTTGGGTGACGTCCACGTGATTTCAGGCAGTGTGGTGGCCACTACCGGGCGCGTGTAATCCACGCTGATGCTATTGGTTTTGTTGGAGAAACTCTGTGCCGGCAATGTGCCGGAGAAGAGACAAAACAGAAGGAAGACCGTACACCCTTTCATAATGAATCAATTTGTAGTGGATGGAACATCGGGCGGTCCGCTGATATTGGATTTCTCATTGGATGATTTGGGCAGCAGGAACGCGGCGGCCGCTCCTACTGCTACCACCGGGATCAGCTTTACACCCAAAGGAACCTTGCGCTTTACTTCGAAGGGCGGCGTCTTCATCACCTGATCCTTGTTCTTGCTGTCAGAAACCATGAAGTAATATCCCTTGCCCGGCTTCACCGTCATCGGGATCACCATCTCATACGAGCCGGAGTTGGCCACATTCGGAATCACATCGACAAACTCGCCATCCTTGTTGTAGATGGAAAAATTGAGGATGTTCTGCCGCGTGCCTCCCGACCAGGTCATGGTTTTCGGCTTGCCCCGCCGAATGACCTGTTCTTCCTGGAAACCATCGAATCGCACAAAGGGGACATAGACTCGACCCCTGACCTCCAGCTCAATATCACCATGGAAGGAAGCCCCTAACTCATCCTTTGAATTCCATACAATTTTCCGGGTCTGACCGGGCTTGACTTCCAGGCCCACATCGCCGGAAACTTTCTGGAGTGGGGCAACAAAGTCATCTTTTGAACTGTAGAGGTTGATCGTGTAGGTCCTTGCCTTCACGGTGTCTACCAGGTCAAAGTAGAGTATGATGGACGTGCCGGTGAGCTCCGTCTTGGTGAGCACGAACTCCTGCCCGATGGTCCTGGTCACGCTCAGCGACGCAAGGATAACCAGTATAACAAGTGCTTTCTTCATGGGTTAGTGCTTTATCATTCGTTTCGGTAACGCGAGCATACCCTGGTCCCCCACCAGTTGATAGAGATAAATTCCCGCCTCGGTCTCGCCTCCACCCTCCCGTTGGCCATCCCATTCAAGCGTGGTCATTCCGGCCTGCACATGATACCGGGTCAGGGTCTTGATGCGGCGTCCCATCAGGTCATAGACCAGCACGTGCACCTGTTGCTGATCCTTTTCCAGCAGGATCGGGAAGGATACCTTCCCGCTGAACGGGTTCGGGTAGGCGTTGCCGAGCAGGGTGATGCCGGGCTGCACCCTTCCATCCCGGTCAAACAGCACCTTCAGTTGTTTGCCTTCGGTCCAGCTGAACGAATACTCGCTTGTTGCTTTCATGTCGATCAGGAATCCCTCCTTCCCATCGAGTAAGGCGAGACTGGAAGAGTTTCCTTCCAGGGCCGAGGCGTCCCAGCGCAAGGTGGCTCTTCCCGACGGGTCGCTTGAAGAGACTTTAAACGGCCACGCTGCCGTCGCCGCTGTAGGCTTCATATCCACCGTGAATTGGGGTGCAAAAAATTCCGGATGTTCGGTGTTCATCTCCAGGTACGCCAGGAAACGAGGAACGGTTATTTCATCCCAGGCATCCTTTGATTCCTTTGCCTCGGGGTGCATTCCGAAGGCAGCCATCTGTTGCTTGCCGTTCAACTCGAGAACGAGGGGAACCTGCCAGGCGGGATCATCGATTTGGGCAGTCAGTTGTTCCGCGGCGGTGCGGCATCCCGTGCAGCGGCTGGTAACCGGGATGGTCAGTGTGCCGCCGTTGTCGCTGAAGACAAACCCCGCACTCCACGATTTGAAACCCGTGGTGTTTACATAACTGCCGTTGGCGAACGTCCAAAGCGAGTTCAACCCGATCCCTGCATTGGCCGGCAGATTCCGGATGATGGACCAGTCAATATTGAACGGGAAGGGGTTACCAATCTGGTTCCATCCTTTCTCCAGCGGGATAGTAAAAGGGGTCGATTGGCTGGCCTGGAGCACGGACCCCAACCCGACGGGGATGTCTGTCTTGGCGATCGTATTGAACCAATATCCCTTTCCAATATCAATGTTGGTAATGTTGTCGGGATACTCGATGTATTTCCCACCCTGGTAGCGCAGCAATCTCCACTTGGTCTTATCGGGCGCGCCCTGGGCCGTGAATACGCTCGCGACTGTCTTGTCATCGAGGATATAGGGAACGGAAAACATCTGGTACGACTCCATGGTACCATCGAAATTGGCACTGAACGGGATGGCGGTCGTGAGCGATGGCACTACCCGGTAGAGGAATGAATTTCCATCACTCACCGCAACCGTTCCCAGGTTATCGGTGGCCTCAAAGAAGAATTCCACCCCCAGTTCATCCATCATGGCCGAGGTGATGGTTGCCGTATACGTATCGGCGACGGCGCCTTCACTGGTCGCCAGGCTGCTGAACGTGGTAGAGGCAATCGGGCGGTGCTTCATGACCACCGTGATTGGCTTCAAGCCTCCGGTTACGGTGACGGTCTGGGTGGATTGCTGAAAATCCTGGGGAACAGAAGTAGTGGCTGCCGCAGTTGCAATCGCCAGTGCGGGAGGCGTCAGGGTCTGCACCGTTATGGCATTTGAGTTTGCGGATGGACCCGTGGCGTTGACCGCCCGTACCCGGTACTGGTAGTCCTTGCTCGGCGTCAGGCCTTCAACACGAACTGTCGTCGTGGAAGAGGTGAGATTCTGCAGAACGGAAGTGAAGCCATTATCCGACACATCAATCTGGTAGGTCATCGATCCTGTGCCCGAAGGAGCCTGCCAGTTGGCATCGAAGAAAGTGGTTGCCGTGTTGGTAGGATCCTGGGCAAGCGGAGGATCGGGCAACGTGAAATGAGAATTGCTGCAGGGAAACCAGGTGTTATAGTTGACACTGGACCCAGATCCATTATAAGAGAAAGCCGTAAAGAAATACTCTGAATTCGAAGTTAGGCTCGGCTGAATAAACGGCCCGGCCGGACCGATGTATACAATTTCGCCATCACCAAAGGGGCCGACCGTGTAGGTGGTTCCATCCACCACCACGCCGGTATGCCAGAATCCCTTTCTTCGGAGCACGAGGTAGCCCGTAGGATTTCCGGGTGCCGCCGCAACGGTGACAAAGGTGGACGTAGTAGTGGTCGAGCTGAACGTCAGGCCCGCACTGGGTGAGGGCGGCTCCTCGGCCATGGTCTTCTGGCTGGCTGGGTTTCCCACGGCTGTCGACACGTTGTACCTCAGGGTGGGTCCGGACCCGATGTAGGCGTATTCAAAAACCCTGAAATGATAGGTCGTAAAGGGCGCCAGATTATCGATGGTCGCCGGCCCGTTGCCTTGCCACACAACAAAATTACCGCTGCCGATTTCGGATCCTGAACCAAAGGTGGAATTGGGAGTATAGGCAACCCCATCCACGGGCAGGGCATCAACCGGAGATCCCGCCTTGGCGACGAGCAAGCGGAATTGACCTGCTCCGTTGGTGAAGTTGACGGACATGAATGTCGGCAAGACGGTGGAAAACGTGATGTTGGAAGCCTGGGTGGCAGTCAACGTAACCACATTGGAGTTGGCAGAGGTCCCGGCGGCATTTCTCGCACGCACCCGGTACTGGAAACTTACCGCCCACGGCAGCCCGGTAACGGACTGAGAGGTCCCCGCTACGGTGAGGTCCTGAAAACCGGGGATATAGGATTCAAAATTGTCCACGGAAACATCCAGGCGGTAGTCGATGGCTCCCGAAGAACTGCTCCAGTTGGCCACAAAACTGGTGGGCGTCACCGAACTCGCGGCGAGTGCCGTGGGAGGGGCAGGAAGGGTCAGTACCGTAATGACGGATGAATTGGGTGATTCCCCCGAGCTGCCCACCGCACGAACGCGATACTGATACTGCGTACTGGGCGAAAGCCCCAGAATATCCTTAGAGGTGCCCACAACGAGCAAGGCGCCATACCCTGGCAATAGGGTTGCAAATCCATCCGCAGATACATCGAGCAAATACCATGTGGCGCCGACTGATGCCGACCAATTGGCCTGGAAGTAAGTATGCATAACCGGATTGGCGGCATTGGCCACCGGTGTTCCGGGCAAGGTGATCGCCTGCATGGGCGGGATCGAGTTGGAAGAAACCTGGGAACCATTGCTGGCCCTAACCTGATAGTAATAGGCCGTCCCCGGATCCAAGCCAGTTACCACTTTCGAAGTCCCGGTGACCGTCAGGTTATCATATCCAGCCAATCTGGTTGAAAAATCATTGCTGACGGATACATCCAGCCGGTAGTCAACTGCTCCTGCTACAGAATTCCAATTGGCAGTAAAGGCTGTCTGGCCAATGGCCGTGGGAGAACTAAGTACCGGCGGATCGGGAGGCTGGGCAATGGCTGGCGAAAAAAGGAGAGTGAAAGCGAGAACTGCTGATAGAAACTCCTTCATAGCCTGTGGGGTTGGGTAAGAAGAATAACTGAAGCCGTAGCTAAAGTTTATCCACTACCCTACAGTCTCCCAATGATGGCCATCGTCGCTGTTCCCTGACTTCCATCAGCGCTCTGTACAAAATCATTTCCTCAGGGTCAGGTTATTCTTACCCACGGGAAGTGAGCAGCACTCATTCAATTAATCCGTTGATGGCTCATGCCCCCAGCATTTGCTGCTCCAGGGTTCGGGTCGTTGTTCCCGTCTTTTGTGGAACCTGGTCCATCGCATACTCAGAAAGCGCCGTAATGGTAAGCGAGGGGTTCACCCCCAGGTTGCACGGCATGATGCTCCCGTCGAGAATGTAAAAATTATTGTAGCCGTGAACCCGGAACTGGTCATCCACTACGCCCTCTTCCGCGGAGCTTCCCATCGGGCAACCCCCGAGAATATGAGCCGTGGAAGAAAGGCCGAACACAATTTCCGTGAAGGCGTTGTGAGGAACGCCTTTTACTTTCTGTGCATAGCGGTAAAGTGCCTCCTGCCCCACCGGTATATAGCTTGGAACGCGCTGTTGCCGGTCATTGACCATCGTCAATCCGGACCCCAGCCAACCCCGCTTCAAGCGCATGCGCATGGCGTTGGGAAGTGACTGCATAATCAGGAAGATAATGCTGTTCTCGGCCAATTTGCGGCTGAAGAGCGACCGGAGAAAGTTCCAGGGTTGCGTGATGACATTACCGATCATCTTCAAGGTCCGCACGGGCGGGGAACCACTGCCCGCGGCCATCACCGCCAGGCGGGTCATGGCTCCTGATCCATTGGGGAACTTGCACAACTCAATATGGGTGCTATCGTCCGCGTTGAATATCGAACTGATCGCAAGCCCATGATTGAGCTTGCGGTCGGCCGCCACCACGCCGGAGAGCATCTCGGAGTTGGTGAGGAGATTCTCACCCAGCCTGTCAGACAACCCCGGCAGTGTTTTGTCGACATATTTCTGCCGCAACAGCAGGTCCAGCGTACCCAAGACGCCGCCGCTCACCACAAGCCCACGGCTCTCATACACCTTCTTTTTCTTCCTCCACCAGGACGTAGACGACTCTGTGAATATTCGGTACCCTTCCGCCGTCGGTTCAATGCGCGTCACCCGTGTCTCTGGAAAAACCCTGGCGCCGAAAAGCTTCTCAGCAAAATAGAGGTAGTTCTTATCCAGCGTATTCTTTGCCTCATGACGGCAGCCGACCATGCATCCGGCGCACTCGGTGCAACCGCGGCGCAGGGGGCCCAGGCCCATGAAATACGGGTCCACTGCCTTCGTCGTGTCGCCCAGGTAAACGCCCACATAATCAACCCGGCCGTAGGAACTTCCTCTACCCATATCGTCGGCTACTTCTTTTAATACCCGGTCCTCCTCATACTCCTTGGTGAATTTCGTGCTGCCGAGCATGAACCTGGCCCGTTCATAGAAAGGGGCCAGCACGACCTTCCAGTCTTTGAAGTGACTCCACACCGGATTCGAGTAGAAACTGTCTTTGGGCATCATGTGGGTGTTGGCATAAACCAATGACCCACCGCCCACCCCCACGCCGGAGATCACAAAGACTTCCCGGAAGAAAGACAGCTTTTGGAAGCCAAAGCAGCGAAGCAGTGGCATCCATAGGTACTTCCGCACATTCCAGTTCGTCTTCGGGAAGTCGTTGGAACTCCACCGCTTTCCTTTCTCGATGACCAGCACGGAGTATCCCTTTTCTGCCAGTCGCATGGCTGAAACCGATCCGCCGAAGCCGGAACCGATAACGATATAGTCGAATTGCTCGGGCACGGGGAAAGTTAACGTTCAAAATCCGATTTTCGCTAAACATTTGGCACCGACCGCAGTTACATAGGTTACCTGACCTTTCTCATTTTACCCCGCTACCGCAGACCATGTCCCGTTATCACTACCCTCCCGGCTACTCGTTCTTTGGCACCTACCAGCGTGCGCTGAAAGTGGTGAAAAGCCCGCTCGAGACCATGATGGAGAGCGTCGACCGGTTCGGGGAGAGCTACTCGGTAGCCGACGGCTTCAGCGGCCGGATGATCCTGACCCAGGATCCCGAGTTCATCGACTATGTCCTCCGGCGAAATCACCGGAACTATAATAAGTCCAGGATGGTCACCCAAAAGCTGGGTCGGTTTATAGGAAACGGTTTGTTGACCTCGAACGGCGCCTATTGGCTGCGACAACGGCGCTTGATTCAACCCGGGTTTCACCCGCAGAAGATCAAAGATCTGTACGTGATCATGCAGGCGACGATCGACCGATTCCTGGAGCAATTCCCCGCGGGAGACCATGTCGATATCTATCCGCTCATGAACCGGCTGGCCTTTGACGTCGTGGTAAACACCCTATTTGACATCGACCTGCCCGCCGACACGATCGCGGAACTCAGCCGCTTCATCAGCGAAATCCAGGAATTTGTGATCACCGACATCCGCCAGCCTTACAACAGCTGGTGGTTTGAAGTCTCGGGACGTGTAGCCGCCGTTCAACGCAAGGCCGAGCGGGTACGCGAGATTCTTCGCGGTGTGGTCCGCGAACGAAAAGCATCCGGGCGCCGCTACAATGATCTCCTGGACATGCTCCTTGACGCGCGGTATGAAGACACGGGCGAGGGGATGACGGAAGAACAAATTCTCGATGAGATCGTAATCCTGTTCATTGCCGGCCATGAAACAACGGGCAATTCGCTGGCCTGGACCCTCTACCTGCTGGCCACGCACCGTGACGAACTGGAAACCCTTCGAGAGGAAACACTTGACCTGTCCACCTCTGACACGGTGGCCCATCCGCGACTTCAGGCGGTGATCAATGAGAGCATGCGTCTCTATCCGCCAGCCTGGGTGAGCGACCGGGTATCGATCGAAGACGATTCGTTCAATGGATTCACCTACCCGGCTGGTACCATCATTGCGCTTTTCTACTATGGGCTTCACCGCAGCGCCAAGTATTGGGAAGAACCCCTTTCCTTCCGCCCGGAACGATTTCTCAGGCAAAAGGAAAACACCCGGATCTTCTTCCCCTTCGGTGGAGGCCCCCGCCTCTGCATAGGCAACAATTTTGCCATGGCCGAGATGGCCCTCTTCCTCCGCTCCTTCATAAGGAAATTCGAACTCCAGCCCACCGATACCACCCCGCGCATCCGACCCTTGGTGACCTTGCGACCGGAAGGAATTTACCTTGGGGTTCATCCACACGGAAGAGGGAAATCGTAACGATATTTGCGTCCATGGGGCGCGGAATTCTTCGACGAGTCCTTCGGGTGACCGGCCTCCTCGTACTGGCCGGCCTCCTCCTGTTTTCTGCCCTTGCCTATACCGTTTTCCAGGAACGGAACGAATTGATTCTCTCCAAACTGGAAGTCTTCCTCCATGACAATCAATCCGGGGACCTGGACATCGGAGCCCTGGATCTTCGCTTGCTGCGGAACTTCCCCAACCTCACCCTGCAGATCGACAGCCTGGTGTATCATGAACAGGTCGATTCACTCCGTCCCCCGGATGCCATGCCCATCTTTCAGGCTGACCGGCTCTTTCTCGCGATCCGGTTGATTCCCCTGATCTCCGGCGAAGTGGTTGTTTCCGAAATCGGACTCGAGAACGGCCGCCTCAATATCCAGGAGGACAAGGCGGGAATACTTAACCTTGACCGCGCGTTGAAACGCCCGGTCAAATCAAAGATCCCGGCGAAACCGCACACGACCGATCAGCCTGCGCCCAGAAAGCCAAAGGCACCGTCGACCCCTGAGAAAAAACCAGGCACCCCTTCGAAGGCCGCGCACGTCAACCTTGAAGAAATCTCGCTCTCCAATCTCCACATTGCCTGGCAGGTGTATGGCCAATCCAGGCCACAGCGTATGCTGACCCGAACTCTCCGCTTATCCATCGAAAAAGAAGACACCACGGCAGAAGCCTCGGTTCAGCTTGATGCCGTCGCCGAGGATCTTCGTTGGAACCGGGCTCGTCTTCCTTCAAGCGACATCTCCCTCGAGGCGGCCGTCACCTACCATCCCCGCAACGGCCGACTGGATTTCAGGTCCACCACGTTGACGCTGGACGCCTTTACCATCGCGCTCTCCGGGTTCTACGATCACCGCAAGGCCCGCACTCTCGACCTCCGGCTGGACGCCTCTTCGAACGACCTTCCGCTTTTGTCGCGACTGCTCAACAAAAAACTCTTTCCCGGTGAACGTGAATTGGTCAGGACGGGCGACATCTACCTCAAGGGCCGGGTATTTGGAACCCTTGCCACACAATCCCCTCAGGCCGATGTGGAGTTCGGCGTGACGAATCTCTCTCTCCGCATCCCCGGCAATCAAGGCGACTTCCGCGGACTTGGCTTTGAAGGACGGTTTTCTACCGGGGCAGCCGCCAATTATTCCCGGGCCTTGCTCGACGTTCGCAACATCCGCGGCGAGATCCCCGGGGGATATGTAAAGGGAGACCTCTTTCTGTCCAACCTGGTTCGCCCCTACCTCCGGTGTCAACTGCAGGCCCGATTAAACCTCGATGGCTACGATCGGGTATTCAACATCGACAGGGTTCAAGACCTGAAGGGCACAGTCCAGTTGAACGCCCACGCAGACGGACCGCTTCGTCTCTTCGGTCTTCAGGCCAAAGACCCCAAACCTTTCTTTGACATCAGCTTTTCCCTGGCCGGGCTTTCCTTTCGCCTTCCTGATCGCCCCGAACGCTTTGAAGACATCGGCATGGAAGGCCGGTGTATTTCCGGGTCGTCCAGGGATTTCACCAATAGTTCACTGGAGTTGAGGGCGATCCGGGGGAAAGTGCCCGGGGGAACACTGGAGGGAGACGTGCGCATCACCAACTTCCTGGAGCCCTTCCTTCACTACCGCGTCGCTTCGCAAATGCGCCTTGACGGGCTGGACCGGTTGCTGAAGTCGGGCACCATCCGGGACCTCCGCGGTCGCGTGGAACTCCAGGGTCGGTTTGACGGTCCGCTGAAGTTAATCGGCACTCACGCCATGGACAGCAGCCGGTCAAGTTCACTAAAATTCGATAGTGTCTCCTTCGTCCTTTCCTCCAACCGTAAACCCGTGAGTGATCTCTCGGGGTATTTCGAAAACAAGAACAACGTGGCCAATCTACGAATCAAGGGGCGATATGCCTCCTCCGCCTTTTCGTTGCAAGCGAGTGTGGAGAACCTGATGCACCGGATTTTCAAGAACGAAAGAAGCCTCGATGCCCGGGGAACCCTGACGATCGACCAGCTGTTCACCCGCGACATCCTGCCTGACACGCTGGCCAACCCGTTGATTGACGACCGCCTTTCTGACTTCAGCCTCGCGTTTCGGTCGATCACCGAGTCAGACACTGCCCTCGACCGCACGCAGCTGGGCTTTTCCATAAACCACCTCTCGGCCAAACTCGACGAACTGCCCGACATCCGGAAACTCACCACCTCCGGGCTCCTGGTGAGGCAGGACGATCATTATCACCTGACCCTTGATGCCTTTCAACTGGCTCTTCCCCAGGGCCAACTGGAACTATCCGGCCGCGCCGAATTTCCCGGGTACCGGCAACTCTCCACTCAAGCCAGGATCAAAGCCACCCGCTTACCCTGGGTGTATGTGTCCGAAGTAGTCGATGAGTTGAGTCCCTCCCAAGAGCCGAGCCGGAAGAGCATGAAGGTGGACGAGATGGACCTGGTCACGGCCGACCTCGATGTGTCTGCCGATCTTCGGACTTATCCGTTTGACTTTCAGCGGCTGGAGTTGCGCAACAGTCGATTCAGCCTCGTGCAAGCCAACGGAAAAGCCTTCTCGACGGAACGACTCAACGCCTCCCTGGAACCTTTCCAGTTTATTCATCCCGCCAATTCCGGGGCGATTACGGGTCTTCGCGCCATCTCAGGTACGCTTTCGATGGAGAAACTGAAGGTACCCGGGTTTATCGACCTCAACCTGACGATGCAGCTGACCGGGAGAAACGACACGCTGGTTGCCGACCTGACAAACGTCGACGCTTCCAAGGTCGCCACGGGCCGCCTCACGCTCGATCTGACCCCTGACTCGCCCGCCTGGAAGTTCCACTATGAGGTAAAGCGAATGTCAGTCGACAAACTGATCAGTCGATTCCACAAAGGAAAATTCCTGGAAGGAACCATGGGCTATTCCGTGGATTTCGAAACCCAGGGGGCAACCTGGTCTTCGGCGAGAGAGCACCTGAACGGATCTTTTGAAGTCAGGTCCGATTCACTCCGCCTGTACGGAATCGATATCGACGACATACTCGGGAAATTCCAGAAGAGCCAGCGATTCAATCTGACCGATCTTGGCGCGGTGGTGCTCGCAGGCCCCATCGGTATTGTGGCCACCAAAGGCACCGACTTCGTCCTGCTGGCCGCCATTGAACTTCATCCCGATCAACAAACCGAGATCACCGACCTCCTTACCCGGTGGACGTTCCGGGACCAAACGCTGGCCACGGAGGATGTCGCGTTTGCCACCACGCAAAACCGGATTGCATTCTCAGGAAGCGTCAACTTTGCCAACGACTCCATTCCAGGCATTCAGGTAGCCGTAGTTGACAAGAACGGATGCAGCCTGATGGACCAGCAATTGTATGGCAAATTCGGAAAACTGAAGACCGGCAAACTCAACGTAGCCAAGACCCTGTTGGGGTCGGTTATCAATTTTGTGGATGCGATCGTCGGAAAAGACTGCAAGCCTGTCTATGCAGGGAAGGTCAGGCACCCTGGCTCTTCGCACTAACTTACTCGTGTCTCAACGATTCAACCGGGTTGGCAACAGCCACCCGCCGAAGGAGTGATGAAATGGTTACAGAAGCCACGAGGAATATGATCAGGATAGCGAGGAAAATTACGTTGAAATCGATGGCCACATAGTATTCCCAAACGCTATCCATAAGCGCATTGACCATGAAGGAGCCGGCCAGCCCGCCGATCAGGCATGAGAAGATCATGATAACCAGAAAAATACGCGAAGCCTGCAACAGAATATGGCGTCCAGGGGCACCCAGGATTTTTCGGATACCTAATTCCTTGGTTCGCTTCTGCAAATTCAACGACACCAACCCGAAAAGCCCTGATACCGACATAATGATGGCCACCAATCCAAGGAAGGTATAGATGATCACCACGCTGTCGAAGTGATCCATGGCCATCACCATACGTTCTTCCATTTTCCGGCCGGGATACAAGGCATTGGGAAACAACTTCTTCCAGCTCACCTTGATTTGTTCATTCAAGGCATCCAGGTTGCTGGAATTTGTCGATGCCACCAGGTAACGATATTCGCTTTCCGGCACATAACGGAATACCACTGCTGAAATCGGCTGAAAAAGCGCCGCAAGATAAACATCCTTCACCACCCCGACGATGAAAGTCTGCAAGGTATCACCCAGCATCACACGAGTGCCTACCGGGTTGGTCAACTGGAATTTCCGGACAAACTCCTCGTTGACGACTATCGCTTCACGAAAATCGGAGGCCTTGTCTTTTTCAAAGCCGCGGCCGTAGAGTACGCGGATGTCGAGCGCCTGGAAATAGTTCTCACCCACATCAAGGAGATCCACTTCCCGATCGTCCCCCGCGGTCAGCCGAACGGAAGTTTTTGAGGAGCCGCTATAAATATGATGAGCGGAACCGCCCAGTGCGCTAACCGAAGGGTTGGCCTGTAGCGCATCGCGCAGTCGCGCGAATTGCTCCCCGTCGGAGACAGGGACCTGGATAACCGACCGGTAAGCATAGCCCAGGTCAAACGACCGCTGGTATCGCGAGTTGAAATAAAAGGCAATCGCGAAAATCAATGCCGCCAGCGAAATACTGAATTGAACAACAAGCATGCTTTTCGTGAGCCAATTCATACCGCCCAGGGTGGCCCGGTCGCGAAGCACCTGGATGGGCCGGAAGGAAGACAGGTAGAACGCAGGGTACCCGCCGGCCAGCAGTGCCGTTATCAGGATCAATCCAAGCAACGCCGAAAAGAAAGGGAGGTTGTCGAAGTAGGTAACCTTCAGTGAAATGCCCGGCCACAAGGAACTCCAGCCGGCCACAAAATAATCGGACAAGAAGAGGCCTACACCGAGCGCCAGGAAGCAAAAAATCAGCGTTTCGGCCAAGAACTGAAACATTAATTCCCGCCGCAGACCGCCGACGACTTTCCGTATGCCGATCTCCTTCAATCGTTTTCCTGCCAGGGCAATAGAATTGTTGTTAAAGTTGAAACAGGCGACCAACAACAGGAATCCTGCCATGAGAAATGGGGCCAGCACCCCGGCCGGGGGCATGGGACGGTTGAACCAATGACCCTGATTCCTGTCCTTAACCGCACGATGGGCCATGCCAATAAAGGGCTCGACGAAGAACTCACTGGCCTTCAGGTCAGGTCTTGCCTCGTTCTGCGTAATCACGTATTGCTGCAACCCCTCCTCGATGCCACGTATCGAGAGCGGATCCTTGACATGCAGGAAGATGGTCGACCATTTCGTCCAATCGTTCTCCAGGAATGACTTCTGGGATGGGTCCGTGAAATAATTATCGAAGGTGGAGATTAAGTCAAATCTAAAGCTTGAATTGGAGGGAAAAGCCCGATAGACTCCCCCCACGATGAATTCCCGGGGCTTTCCGGATACCAACTGGGTAAGCGGTTTTCCCACCGCATCAACCGTCCCGAAATAGGTAATCGCCAGCCTGTCGCTAATGATGACATTGGATTTGCTCTCCAGAGAGAGCGTTCCAAACAAACGCTCCATGGTGAATAACCTTGTAAAGTCCGGGTCCGCATAAACAAACTCCGTTTCGAAAACTTCGTCACCGATCCTGAACTGCGCGGTCTTGCTGATGTAGCGAATCACCGCGTCTACCAACAAAGAATTTTCGCGCAACAGGGCTCCCATAGGCATGGGCGCAACCCCGTACGGAGTGTCCTTTTCCTCCGATCGATTCACAAAGCCGATGCGATAAAGTTGGGAGGCCTGCTTTTGCCCTTTATCAAACCCAACATTAAACTCGTAGTTGACATAGGCGGTTATGCAGCAGGCCAGAGCAATACTCATCCCGATGAGATTTATAAAATACGGGGCCGGATTGCGAACCAGGTTGCGCACGGTCAGCAGGAAGTAATTTCTCATCATAGGGAGTGGGTTAAAGAAGTAAGAACGGTGGCCCTCGTCGGACGTTACACTGGTGACCAGGAAATTACTACAAAAGGGGGGATGCGAACGCTACCCGGGCAGCGCCACGGAGGCGGCAACGTCTTCCAGGCATTCCGCCGGCCGGCTCAGGCTCCGGGCAGATCCGGCGAAGGAAACCATTGAATAAATGGGCACGTCCGGCCAGGTTATTCCAGGTTCCGCATCGCCGCAGATAATGATCGCTCTTTTTCCTGCCTGGCTCACTCGTCGTAATACACCGGCCACCACTTTGCCACTGACCGACTGGCTGTCGACTTTGCCTTCCCCGGTGACGACGATGTCGGCCCACTGCAGGGCGCGATCATAGTGGGTTTGTTCCATGACGGTATCAATACCTGAACGCAATTTCGCCCCGAGCCACGCTACGGCGCCTCCTGCAAGGCCACCGCCTGCACCGGCGCCCGGCACCCGTTGAAGATCGATTCCCTTCGTCCTCAAGATCCACGAGGCCAGGTGCTGAAGTCCCGCATCCAGCACACGCACATCGTCCTCGCTTGCTCCTTTTTGAGGAGCGTACACCCGGGCGGCGCCATGTTCGCCGTAAAACGGATTCGTTACATCACACAAAGCGGTGAAGGTAGTCGCTTGCAGCTCCGGAAGTAAATTCCTCTCATCCACTTCCGCCATGCGACTTAATGAACCCCCGCAGGGAAACATGTCGTCACCAGCCTTGTCCAGGAACCGGGCTCCCAGCGCTGCCATCATTCCCGCTCCGCCGTCATTGGTGGCGCTGCCCCCGATGCCGAGCAGGACGTGTCGCACGCCCCGCGAAATCGCATCCCGGATAAGCTCTCCGGTACCCAGCGAAGTCGTCCGCAAGGGGTTGAGTTCCTCCTTTCGCAGAAGCACCAAACCGCTGGCCTTTGCCATCTCAATACAGGCGGTTAATCCGTCGGGAAGCAGGGCGTAGCTGGCCTGCACAGGTCTCATGAGCGGATCATGGACGCGGCACTCGATCCGGGCTGCCCCGCCCGCCAGGAAACATTCCAGCGTTCCGTCGCCCCCGTCGGCAAGGGGATGCAGTCTAACCTCGGTTGATCTGTTGGATCGCCGAAGGCCACGGGCTATCGCCTCACCCGCCTCCGCGGCGGATAGCGTTCCCTTGAATTTATCGGTGGATACAAGAATTTTCATGGCCATCGTGGACCCGACTTCTAAGATACAAAGTCCCGTCCCAGGATAACCTGCCCTGTTTCTTCCCCTTTTACATGCCGGGGCAATAAATTAAATTGGAATCCATGTATCACCTGGTGTATACGAGCCACGCGACCAATCCTTTCGGCGAGTCCGACCTGATTTCCCTGTTAAAGGAATGCCGGGAGTTTAACCGCAGGAATGAGATTACGGGCATGCTTCTCTACATCCAGGGAAAGTTTATCCAGGTACTGGAGGGAAACCGGGAGGCCGTGCTCCAGCTTTTTGAACGCATTTCGGCCGACCCGCGCCACCAACGGGTCGCGGTGATCATGGAGGGTGAGTCACCAACGAGAATTTTCAAGGACTGGTCCATGGGTTTCCGCCGGCTTACTGAACAGGAAGCGATTCACCTCAGCGGCTTTCGGGACATCGACCACTTCTTTGCCCGAAAGCGAATTAACGAAGAAAGCAATGTCCTGCTGGTCTTCCTGAAACTGTTCTACAACAAGAACATGGTTGAGTTCGCCGATATCTGATTCTGCCAGCCCAATCAGAAGAACAGCAAACCGGTAGCGCTCGCTCCGATGACGATAAGCATGGCCATGAGGAAGCGCAAGGCAAAGCGCCGGTCGCCCTGCAGGTAGGAATATCCCGATTTACTCAGCAGGTTGGTAGCATTGATGATCAAAAACGTGAGGAAGGCAAATTTGAAAGTGATGGTATGGCCTGCCATGTCGGCCAGGTTCACCATGATCGCATCAATGCCGGCGAAGGATGCCAGGACGGAGCTGATGATGAATCCGGATTCACCGAACAGGATGAGGCATATCTTGGTGACGATCTTGATGACAATCAGCAAGGCCGCGAATTTCAGCGCCGGCAACAGGGAAAAGATCTGCTCGCTTTTCTTCTCTTCAGCCGCCGCGTTGCCATCATCCGGCTCCTGGCGCTTGAAGTAGTAAACGGCCAGCACGGCCGCCGCCAGGATCATGATCATGATACTGGGAAGAATGGACATCAGCCATGGGGCATTCAGCGGGCCGATCAGCAGGAAGATCTGGAAAAAGCTGGCCAGGTTGGCCAGGATGGCTGCACCCACGAGGTGATTGACAAACCGTGAGCTTTTGCTGCGGAGAGCCAGCGACTGTGTGGTCGAGGTGGAGGATACAAAGCCTGCCATAAAACTGGTCAGGGCAAAACTGCTCTTGTCGCCTACCAGCCTGCTCAGGATATAACCAAACACATCAATGCCGGTAATCAGCACCACGACAAACCAAATCTTCCGGGGATTGATCAGGTCGAGATTGTCAAATTGAACCAGGCTGACACCCAGTCCCCGCAGCAGGCTTTCGACGATGGGGAGATCCTTCACCTTGTATGCGTAATCGGGCAGCACCGGCAACGCGACGAGGGCGATGATGGCATAACTGACAAACGACTGCACCTCTGTCTTCGAAATTCCTGCCATCAGTTTTTCCGTTCTGGACTTCAGCGAGAGGATAAATACAAGGATGACCAGGAAGGCTACCGTCGTTTGCAGGGGAATGATATTAAGCATCACCATCAGGCCGAGGAAGAAAGTACCCAATGCAGAAAGTTCACTGGTTATACCGAAGTCTTTGCTATGCAGACCCTCGGTGATGTAGTTGCTGATGAGGAGGAGGAGAAAACCTACGATTACCGCGACCCCAAGCACCAGGTATCCATGAACAATGAAGATACCCGCCAGGGCGCCGCTCATCGACATGAGGGAAAAGGTTCTGATGCCGCCTACGTGCGGACCTGAGCCTTTGCTGCTTTCACGTTCCAGGCCTACGGTGGCCCCGAAAATGAAGGCCAGAATGAGGTTGATAAAGAGATCGGAAGTCATGGGCTGAAAACAAACTTAAGTGAGGAAACCAGAAAAGAAAATGACCTTCATCAGGAGAGCGCAAGCCTCCCCCCAACTTTCAATTTCCTGATTCTATTCGTATTTTCCGCCTATGCGTCGTCTGATCCTCCTCCTTTTTTGCCCCCTGGTTTCCTGGGCCCAGGGCGACACGCTGATTACCCTGAAAGACATTGAATTTCGGACAGAATTCGAAAAGAATGCCTTTGAGGCCTGGTTTACGAAAGGCGATCGCGACGTCGTCGTGGACCTGTTGCTGGCTACCGAACCCAACCCGGAAAGCGTGGTCCGTAATGCCCGGGAGCGTATCAACCAAATGTCGGCCCGGCTGGCGCCGGAAATTTCGCCGAAGCGAAAGCCGGAAAAATATGTGAAAACCATCTATGACCAGGTGCACACCGGCTTCCTGCAGAAATACGAACCGGTTATCCGGTTTGCCGAGGTATTCAAGAATGGCAATTACAATTGTGTGACCGCCACGGCGCTCTACGCGCTGGTCTTTGAAAAACTGAAGATCCCTTACGCCATCCAGGAAAAGCCGACGCACGTGTTCCTGGTCGCCTATCCCCGGCAAAACAACATCCTGGTGGAAACCACCACCCCGGTCTTCGGGTACCTTACTTACGATACGAGGTACAAGCAGAACTTCATCGACAATCTCAAAGCCCAGAAACTCATTGGCTCTACCGAGGTGCAGACACAAGGGATTGAAGAGCTGTTCAACAAATACTACTTCCAAAGCGAAGACATTTCCCTGGCCCAACTCGTCGGCATCCACTACATGAATGATGCGTTGTTTTACGAAGATCGCAAGGACCTGGACAATGCGCTGACGCAAGGTGAAAAAGCCTACTTGTTTTATCCCAGCCTGCGGATGAAATACCTCCTCATGCACTTTGTCGTGCAAAAACTGGCCACCACCCAACCCAAACCCCTGGAGCGCGCGGAGCTGATCGGCCGCGCCGCCCGGTTTTCCAAGCTGGGGATTACGCCCGATATGATCAAGGGTGAGTTTGCGATGCTTACCGAGACCGTCCTGACGCGCGACAACAACAAGCCTCTTTACCGCCAATGCTATGAGATCATCGTGAAGCAGATCGATGACCCTGAACTAAAGAAGGACATCGGATACTACTATCACTTTGAAATCGGACGGCAGTACTTCAACCAGGGAGCTTATACTCCTGCCAAGAACTACTTTGCCAAGGGGATGGAATACCAGCCTAATAACGCGGAGTTGGGAAGCATCTTTATTGCCGCCCTGGCCAACACCATTCGCAACGAGACGAAGCCGAAAGCCCTTCTCGACACCCTGCAATCATACCAGGAGCGGTTCCCCAACCTGAGGGAAAACAACAAGTTTCTGACCCTCATGTCCGTTGGCTACCTGATGGCTTACGAAGAGGCCATGCGCGACGGCAAGGCCACCGCCGGCGAAGGCTACCAGACGAAATTTGAATTGCTCAAGACCTCCAATCCGGACGTCGACGCGCCCCAGTCACTGGTTGGTTCGGCCTACTCGGCGGCAGGAACTTACTATTTTCGGAAAGGCCAGAAAGCCAAGGCGCGGGCGATCATTGACCGGGGCCTGGAGTTTGCACCCGGAGAATACCAGCTGCGACAGCGAAGACAGATGATCAACTAATTCTCTATGGCGAGCGGGAACTTCCGCTGCGTGATGTAGTTGTTCCCCTTTCGCGTCGTCACGTCGGCGATGATGTTGAGCTCTTCCATTATGAATTGACCCGGGTGAAGCGCGAATTGCTGGTACGCCGACGTGGCAGAACGACCCTTGGGCAGGCGAACGAGGCCGCTATGCAGGCATCCCGAAGAAGTCAGTTGGCCCAGGTAAAAAGTCGCCTTGCTTCCTCCTTCGGTGAGCGACAACTCCAGGGTATAGGTGCCATCCACCTGGAGCCGGTCCACCGGCCGGATGACGATACTCGGGTAGCTTGACCGCTCTTTTCCGCCGGCATACTCCTTTAATCCCATGCAGGGCATTCCAAACTCGAACCGGGATTCAGAAATGAGGCCTGTGACGTCGTATTTCTTCTGGATTCCATGAACCTGATCATCGTGATAGTCCGTCTCCTGAAACAGGAGGCCGGATTCATAATATTTCTTTGATGTCCCTTCACGCTGGTCTTCCACATAGGGCAACTCGAGATTGACTTTTCCGCTCGGGTAGTACATCCTGGCCAACCCATGCCGCTTCCCATCTTTCATGGGTACTTCGCTCTTCAATCGCTTCTCGCGATCATAGGTGCGCACGATGTTGTCTTTCGGCTTGTCATCTTTTTTCTTGCCTCCGGATGAGCACCCGAAAGAACCAAAAAGGACAAGCCCCGCTGCGACCAGAAGTCCGCTCTGTCGGTTCATAAACCTAAAATAAAGAATGATTCCTGCTTGGCAAAAGCAGCTTAGCGGCCTCCCTCCGGGTGCCCGGCTACATCCAGGCAATCCCGCATGACGGCCGCCGAGGTCCCCAGCGGATCCGCCTCGTAGTTCTTCATGCAAATCCTTTCGTACAAATCCGTCTCGATTTCGAATCCCATTTCCCATCCCTCGCAACCCCCCAGGAAAGACTTCTCCGGTAGTTCAGCCGGCTCAACTGACAGGCGCCACGAATCGCCTTCCCGGTACGCTTCGGCCAACAGCTTGATTACCGAACCTCGTTCCCGTGCCGCCTCCAGGTCCCGGACGGTGACGTTTTGAATTCCCGTGATCCGTATGTCGGAAAAACTTCCCTCAAATCCTTCGATCGACTTCAGGATGATATAGAGCTTGTTCGCCGTATCGTGGCCATGGAGATCATGGGATGGATCCGCCTCGGCGGCGCCCAGCCGCTGCGCCTCCCGCACGGCGGCCTCCAGGGTTCCGCCGCGCCCGAGCTCACGCAGGACAAAGTTGCTGGTAGCATTGAATATGCCCCGGATGCGCCTGACTTGTGCAAGCCGGAGGTCGCGTTGAAGAACGTTGACCACCGGCAAACCGCCGCACACCGTGGCGCTGTAGGCCATCCGCGCACCGTGGTCACGGCACAACTTCCGCAGCTCATCGAATCCCCTGACAAGCGGGGTCTTGTTGGCCAACACCACCGCCATTCCTTTTCCCAGGGCGGCTTTGACGGCCGAATATCCAGGCTCCGCAGTTTCCAGGTTGGCCGGAGTCGACTCAATCAACAACTCGGCCTCACAACTGGCAGGCATTTTCTCCGTGGTCATTTCTTGCTGAAAACCTTCGAGGGCCTTTACTTTCTTTCCCTCCTTCTTCAACCCCAGGAGCGTTTCGGGCCGGAAGCCACGTGGATGAATCGCCACACCGGTTGAATCCGCCACGCCGACGATTACGAATTGAACGCCGGCGTCGCGAAGGGAACTTGATTTGGACACCAGCACATCCAGCCAACCCCGGTTGACGGTACCCAATCCTGCGAGCAATACCCGAATGGTCTTCATGGTCCGGCGCGGTTTTGAGGAACCAAGTTACTGGTTATCCTTCAACGTCGGGCAGTATTTCACTGGCTCTCTGCCACCCTTGCCGCCTGCACCATGTGCCTCTCCTGGTGCGCGACCAGGAACTGGAAGACATCTCCCAGCTTCAGGGTAAACCAGGGCATGATGGAAATCCCGATACGAATGGCGTTTAAATCTGCCGACTTTGCCCGCCGCAGCAGTGACAACAGCGCCTCCTGCTGCTGGATGAATTCCGCAACGGTCTGCAGGGGATCAATCCCCGGCGGAGGGACATGATCCTTGAACGCCTTGAATTTGGTCATCCCGGGCCGGGGTTTCATCAGCCGGGTGAACCACGCACCGATCAATGAACTGCGAAAGAAAGGATTGGCACCGGATGGATGGGCAAGCCCCTTTTCAATGCGGGGAAGGTAATAGTCACCATAGCTGTTGAGGTGCCACAGGCATTCGGCTACGCTCCAGCCGCCATCTTTTGGTTTTTCCAGAAGCTTCTCCGCCGTCCAGTTCTGGTACGACCGTACCGCCTCCGCCAGGTGCCGCTCCACGTCCTGTTCCAGGTCGATCAGCAGGCTGTTCGTATCCATCGGGCGGCTCATGCGAAGTGGAATTTACGGTAATGCATCATCAGTAGCAGTCCGGCGATGCCGCAGAAGAGCGCCTCGATGAGAATCCACTGTTTGCCAAAGGGACCCAGCGGACCCTCGGCCATTTGAGTAATTCCCCTCGACAGGGCATAAAAGCCCCACAGTAAAACCAGGAAGCCAAGCGCTTCGCGGATATCCTTCCGGGATAGGTAAATGAGCATGATCACGATACTGAGGCCCGCGCCTCCATAAATACCGCGGATGGAACTTGCTGCATCCGTATTGGAAAGCTGCACCTGGACCAGGTCCATCACCGACTGCGGATTGATGAAGGCCATGGCGCTGACCATGAGGAAGCAAAACGCGGAGAGCCCGACGAAGAAAAAGGAAGTGACCTTAAGAATAGATTGGTTTTTCATAATGTGGATTTGTTTCCACAAAGGTGCCCGTCCGCCCGGACCGATACCTTGGCATTTACCAACATTTTGGCTTCCCTCAGATTTTTACCCGATTGATCAGCTTGCTGAAATTCGTGGCGTCCATGCCCAGGTAATTGGCCAGGTACTTGTGCGGCACCAGCTGCAGGATATGGGGGCTGCGCTTCAACAGGGAACGGAATCGATCCTCCGCCGAGAAGCTTTGCACTTCCGCCAGTCGCTCGAGCACGCCCGATAAGGCACCGGTGATGCCTTTGCGGACCAGCAATTCCAGGTCGGGATGCTGAGCCATGGCGGCAAACAATTTTTCAGCGGGGGCCCGGAGAAAACGGGAGGGAGTCAGCGTTTCGAAATAATATCGCGAGGGCGTCTGTTGCATGAGAGCATCCAGCACCCCTCCAAACGAAGGCGGGTAGGTAAAGACCAGCGTCGCTTCCCGTCCCTGGTCATCGGCATAATACACCCGTTGAACGCCGTCCAGCACGACGTACAAGTATCTCTCTTTTTCACCGGCCGTCGTGAGCAGTTCCTTACGAGCCGCCTCGAAAGGCTGCCAGATTCCGGCAAACGCTTGCCATGCCTCCTCCGGAAGGGGGTGCACAGCCTCCGTCAACGATCGAATCGGGTCCAGGGAATCAGCCATCAGTCAATCAGGGCATCACCGTCACGGGCAGGGCCACTTCGACATACTCCCAACGCACCACCAGTTTGCCCTGGGTCGGCGTCTCCTGCACAATCGAGTACTGCAACCGCTCCTGGAGCACATCACGCTTCAGCGGCTTCACTGAAATTCTAATCATATCGAGGCTTTGATCGTACTCATCGGCCAGGTGTTGTTGCCAGTTGCTGTTGAGTACCAGCGTCCAGGTGTCCTTGCCGGGGAAAGAAAAGAGCGCATAGGCCCCTGCCGGCACCGGCTTTCCGTCAACACTCACATTCTCGCTGAACTCCACCCTGGTTGCCATGTGTGCGCCGGTCACCCACACCTGGTCGAGCGGAACGAGACCTCCCCAGATGATCCGGCCCCGGACGGCCGGGGAATGATAGCGTACCGATATTTTTGTCGAGCCAATGTTCCCTTCCGCCTTGGCGCGCAGGCTTCCTTTGAGTGAGTCCGGGCCAGGCTGGTCGCCGATCACCACAAAATCATCCTTGGGCGCAGTTCCGGCCGGAGTGGTTAACTCCTGTGCCGGTCGCTTGTCGCCCGAACAGGCCGCCATCATCACCATCGTCAGAACCACATAAATAAATCGCATACGTAATCAGTTTAGTTTGAGAAGGCCTGTTTTCACTTGCCTGGACTTATCGTCAGTCCATGCTACGACCAATCCGTGTTGGGTGCGGGTAATTTGCGGAAAGCCACTCGAGCGGGCTTCTGATGACTCGGCGATGGTCACAGGCGTTTCGCGTTCGCCATCGGCATGAACGACGGCGGCTTTGATATAGGTTCCTTCCATCCAGCTGACGATCACGCGGTGGTCGTCGATCCACTCGATATCCACGCGGCCGATGGCATGCCCTTCATCGACGGAAACCGGCGCTCCAAACGATGCGCCATTGTCCGAGGAGAATACCACATTGACATGGGCCGGATCGGTCGCCGCCGAAAACCAGGCTACGGCCAACTGGCCGCCTTGCACCGACACCCTCGGCCCGTTCACCGGACAGCCGGCAATCTTCCAGTTGTCCCGGTGCACCGGTGCAGGTTCGGTCCACGCGCCGTTCACCCATCGCACAATCGAAAGATCCCGGATCTCTTCGTCGCTCCGGTCGCGGTAGATCACTACCGGACCGTTTTCCGTGATGGCCGCCGTGGTCTGACAGCAATCGCAAGTCTTTTTATCCAATTCCCATTCACGGATCTTTTGGCCGCTGTAGTCCATGATGGCCGCGCGAAGGCTCATCGATCCGTGATGCCCGCTATGATCCATGCCTTCCATGTTTTCCATTCCCTCCATTGCGGTATTTCGTCCGTCAAGCCAGGTGACGAACACTTTCCCTTCATAGGGGACCAGCGATACGAATCCGTGTTCTGCCTCCTTGCCGTCGTCGTGTAAAATAAACGGCGCCCTCCAGGTCACTCCATTGTCGCCCGACGTGAAAACTTTTACATCGTAGGCAAACTTCCCCTCCCCGCTTTTGTCGAGCAGGTGAGCCACCCGGTTGGATGCGCCGTCGGAAGCCACCATGGGGTAGTCGGCCCAGTTGATAAACCAGGTGGCACCCCGGGCAATCACGGCAGGGGATGTCCACGCCGTATCATGGAGTTCAGAAAACAGGAAGCGACTGGTATCCGCGCCGCGTTCGATCCAGGAGAGGAATACCCGTCCGGACGGATCCGTGGTGAGGTACGGCTCCGCGGTGAGGGAGTCAGCCGGTGACGGCAGGGGTTGCCACTGCAGGCTGACCGGCGCCGATTTTTCACGGCTGCCGCAAGCGGCAGCAATGACCAGGACGAGTAGCCACGAAGTTTTTCTCATTCCGCAGTCGGTCTGATGTATTTCATGTTTTCAGGGTCACTCCAGTCGCGGAACCCTTCTTCGCCGTATACCAGGTTGCCATCCTTGTCAAAAATAAACGTGGCGGGCAAGGCCTGGATGGAAAGCGCTTCCAGGTTCAGGAGCCTGACGTAGTCAAAAGGGAAGCCCCTGCGATCCCGGAAGCCGATGATCTCTTCCGCTTCTTCTGACGACGCGAACAGGAATACCACCCCGCTTCCCTCCACTTCCTTCATGGCTGCGGCGATGGTAGGCATCTCCTGGACGCAGGGCTTGCACCATGTAGCCCACACATTAATAAAGACGCGCTTCCCCTGGTATTTCCCGAGGTCGATGCTCTCCCCTTCCAGCGTCGCCAGGCGAAAATCGCCCAGGGCATTCTTTTGCTCCTCTTTGGGCGAGCACCCAAAAAGCAGGAAGGCAGTGACCATCGTCGCTGGAATCCAGCGAAGACCGCTGCGCAGACTGGTGGTTGTGTTCACGGGACTAGTTGAGTTCTTCCGTTACCCGGCCGCAGGTGAGCATCTTGTCCCCGAAATAGGGATTGCGGATCTCCTTGCTGTCGCTGAGCCAATAGCCGCCCTGGTCGTTGAAGGCCATGGGACAGAACTCGTAATACGCCGTCATCGTTCCCAGGCCATAGGCCTTAATGCTCCTGTAAAGATTGTCCGAGAGGGCGCTGAAGGAAGCACGCTGGGCTTCAATGTCATCCGTACCCGTGATTTCAGCCAGCGCCATTTCCAGGTTGTTGGAATAATTTGACCAATCGTTGAGCGCGGGACCGTTGAGCATCTTGGGGTCTACGGCTTTCAGTACTTTCCTGAAATTGGCCGCTTCCGACTTTACCAAAGCTGCGTCCGACGCCACAAAGGCATCCTTCACTTTCAGGTAGTTCTGCAGGACACGAACCAACTGTTCCTGGAAGAGTTTGTCCACTTCAAACTGAGGACCCGTTGCCGCCTGGGCAGTTTCGGAACCCGAGGCGTGTTCTGCTTCAGTTGCCGCAGCGTCTTCTTTCCTGGGTCCACCGCATTGCGTGAACATAACGACGGTGAAAAGGGCGAGGGCGAAAAGGGTTTTCATTTTCATAGAGGTATTGTGTTTTGCGTTTAGTTAATGGATTAATGTTGATGAGATGTTTGACTTCCGATTCCTTTCAGGATCATCTCACTGTGCAGGAGGTAGGCGCCGGTGACCACCACTTCGTCGCCCTCCTGCAATCCGGAGAGGATTTCCAGGTAAGAGGCATCTTCAAGACCGACACGAACCATTCGGCGCTCAAAGGTATTCTTATCTGTTAAAACAAACACGTGGGCATTGCCGGAACTGCGAATGACTGCATCAGCAGGCACTGAAATCGCCGGGCGAACGGAATGGCGGACGACTACCTCGGCGGGCATGCCCGGGCGATAGGCCAGGGCAGGATTGTCGAGCGTAGCGCGCAGGATCACCACCTGGGCATTGTCGCGGTATTCCGGGCTGATGAAGCTAACGGATGCCGAAAGCGGCTCACGGGTGATTCCGGGGATATTGACTTCCACCTTCTCCCCTGTGCGGATCGCATTTGCCTCGGCCGGATACAGTTCTGCCTCCACCCACAGGCGGCGGATGTCCTCCACCCGGTACAATGGAGTTCCTTCCTCCACGTACTGACCTTCGGCCACGAGGATCTCCGTGACCAGGCCACCCACGGGGGCAAGGAACGTAATGCGCTCCTGCGTGGCCCGTGTCCGCTTCAACTCATCGACTTGCGCTTCGGTCAGACCAAAGCGGATCAGCTTCTTACGGGAAGAGGCCACAAACGCCTCGTAACGCTGATCTACAGCGGCTGCCTGGTCAAGGGCCAATAAATATTCCTTCTGCAGCGTGAGAAGATTTTCGCTGTAGAGTTCAAGAAATGCCGCGCCGGTACGCAAGGGTTGACCTGTCTCTTTAATGTATAGGCGGTCGATGCGGCCGGCCGTGCGACTGCTCACCACTTCCGATGTTTCCTGGTTGGCCGCAAGCCGGGCGTTGAGCAAAAGGGAGTTCCCCATCTTTCGTTGAGCCACTTTCCGCGTCGTGATATTTGCCAGCCTGATCTGGCTGTCGGTCAGCATCAGCCCGTGGTTTGCTGCCGTCGGGGAAGCTTTCTTCACCAGGTCCATCCCGCAGACTGGGCATTTACCCGGTCCCGGCTGCGTCACCTCCGGGTGCATGGGACAGGTGTAAACCTCGGTGGCTTCAGCCTGATCGTGTTCATGCCGGGGTGAACCGGTGCACGCCATCATCAGGAAGAGGAAGAGCAGGAGCCCACTCCTGTGGGACACGAATCTCAGTATGTCTTTCGATTTCATTTGCTTCGATCGGTTTTGATAAAACTTTCACTGTCCACCAGGAAGGCCGCTTCTTCGGCGATTTCGTCGGAGGATGTCAGCCCACCCCGAATTTCGATCCATCCATTGGTCCGGATGCCGGTCTCCACTTCCCTGGCTTTGAATACCCCGCGGGTCTTCACGAACACCGCCTGGGCACCGCCGAGCTCGGTTATCGAATTGCGAGGAACCCATAGAGCCTCGGGCGACTCAGTGAGCAGCCTGGCGCTGACAAATTCGCCGATGCGCAAAGACGGCTCCTTGACATAGGTCCGGATCTTCTGCAACACGTCGCCTTCATCGTAAAAAGGTTGCACGAAGTCTACCCTCGCTTCACGCTCACCTCCCGCGCTCCATTGAACCTTCATGCGGTCGCCAACCCGGATAATTCCCAGTTGCTGTGTCGGGACGCTAAACTCCAACCGCATCGATTGCGTACCGGCGATGGTAAACAAGGTCTGGCCGCGCGTGACGTAATCGCCGACGCGGATCAACTCTTTCGTTCTTGCCGACGCGGGCATTGCCGCCGGTGTTGGGGTGGAAGCATTCATATCACCACCCATATCCGTACTTGCGGCCGTCACAGGCTGAGAAACGGCCGACGCGGCGGATTCCGGGATGATCACATAGCCATCCACAGGACTGTATACAGTGAAGCGCGGGCTGGCCACCCCAGTCGTTGCCCAGTTCTCGATCTGCGAAGTGGTCGCACCGAGCAGGCTGAGTTTCTGTTTGGCGGCCTGAACCAGGGATTCATTTCCCCCATCGCTTTTGAGAAGGAAAAGAAATTCCTGCTGGGCTGTAAGCATTTCCGGGCTGTAGATATCAGCCACGGCCTGTCCTTTCCGCACCGGCTGGTACGCATACCGGAGATAGACTTTCTCCAGCCGTCCGCCAACCCGTGCAGGAATCGTATGAACCAACCGGGTATCGTAGGTAACCACCCCGTTGGTTGTCACGGAGAGCGGCTTACGACCGTAAGAAGGCTTGATCGTCCGCATTTCTGCGATCACCGACTCGTCCGGCGACTGAAGTCTCTTGGTTAACGCTTCCGTGATCACAACCTCTTCACCGGCCCGGGCCTTGCGGACCAGGTCCATTCCGCATACCGGGCAGGAACCTTGTGTTGCGGTGATCACCGTGGGATGCATCGGGCAGGTATACTGATCACTGGACGCCGAATTCTTATCAGCCTGGCAGGCAACCAGCAGGATAGCCCACATCCACAGTGCGGCATACCTGGTTTTTATCATCATGGCAATCGCTTTCATGGCATCCACCCGTTCACGGGGTTTATTATTGTTCCACTTCTTTTTCATAGCGCACCAGCATTTGATAGAATTCGTTCAGTTTGTCGGTATACTCCAACCGGGCCATGTTCATCGCTTCCCATCCGTCAACGACCGAAGACAACGACTCCCGGTTTTCTTCGTAGGCCACCATCAGTGATTCATGGTTTTTACGCAGCGCCGGGATGATCCGCGTGCGGTAGTTTTCCAGCTGCTGCTCCATGCGCCTCAGCTGGGCCGTCATGCCGGCCAGCATGCCACGCGCTTCGAGCAGGATGGACTCCTGCCCGCGCCGCATGGCTTCGATATCATACTCCATCCCGCGCACTTCAGACTTGTACATTTTGGATGACCACGGCGCGATGGGAATAGACACCATGGCCATCGCCGTAAACTGCGTGGGCATTCCCTGCCCCAGCGGCTGCATGTGATCGAAACGCAGGCGGAATTCGGGCTTTGCCTGGTATTGCTGCAGCTCGCGGTTAAGCCGCATCACTTCGATGGTTTTGTCGATTTGGCGGATATCGCTGCGGGTCATACGCAAGGAAGCGGTATCCTCGGCCAGCGAATGGTTGAACCCGATCCGCAGCGTCGTATCGATCGCCAATGCCGCGTTGGCCGGCAGGTTCATCAGCGCCTTGAGCCTGGCAGAGGCCTCTTCGATCTCACCTTCCGTCATGAGCAGCATGTTTCTCACTTCGTGCTGTCTGCCTTCTGTTTTATAGATCGACCCCAGGCTGCCCTGGTTGTAGGGATACCGCAGGCGTGCCAGTTTCAGCATCAGATCCAGAATCTGGTCACCTTCCTTCAATACCACACGCTTGCGCTCGGCCACCAGCCATTGGTAATAGGCCGACTTGGCTTCGGCGCGGAGCAGGTTGAACTGCTTCGCCTTTCCCTGGTCTTCCACGGCCGAACGCGAGGCAAAATAGCGCTCGTTGGCAGCGAGCTTGGCCGGATTGGGTATGTTCTGCTCGACCGTGATCATGAGGCTCCCCTTGCTTGCCTCCTCGGGGTTCTGCCCAGGATACGGTGTCATAAAGGTTCCTGCGCCCACCATCGGGGCCATCCACCCTTTAGCCCCGGCCGTGTAGGCCTGCTGGGCTTTTGACCGCATGTCGTACTCCTGCAGCATCGGGTTTCTCGCCGCTACCAAACGCAGCACGCTGTCGAGCGTAAGGACTTGTGCGTTTGCGGATGCCGCCAGGCACACGAGGATCGTAGTTATTTTCAAGCGCATTGTTTTCATGGCTTCTTTTCTATTCAAGGTTATTCGATATCAATTCGACCGAGTTTCCGGAGTTCGTATTCCTTCGTCATCAGGAATATCAGGGGCGTGACGAGCAGGATATGCGTGGATGACGTCAGGACGCCGCCAATCATGGGAAGGACGATTGGAAGCATCACATCGCTCCCCACGCCGGTGGCCCAAAGCACGGGGACCAGGCCGAAGAGGGCGACGGATACCGTCATGATCTTCGGCCGCAACCGCTTGGCCGCGCCGGCGATGACATATTCCTTCAGCTCCTCGATGGAAATGGTGTCGCGCGAGTTGCCGCGAACGCGAATCAACTGGCGCATGGCGTCGTTGAGATAAATGACCATGACCACCCCGGTCTCCACCGCGATCCCGAATAGTGCAATGAAGCCCACGGCCACAGCCACGGAGAGATTGACGCCGTAGAAATAGACGAGGTAGGCGCCGCCAATCAAGGCAAACGGTACGGTGATCAGGCTTAGAAACGCCTCGCGCACGGACTTGAAGGCCAGGTACAGGGAAATGAAAATGATCAGCAACACGACAGGCAGGATGACCATGAGGGTTTGCTTGCCGCGGATCAGGTTTTCGTACTGGCCGCTCCACTCCAGGTAGTAGCCGCTGGGGAGCGCCCCCAGGGAGGCATTCAGTGTCTCCATCGCCTCCTCGACCGTACTGCCGAGGTCGCGGTCGCGGACGTTGAACAACACGGCGCCGCGAAGCATGGCGTTCTCCGATACCATCATCGGCGGGCCATCTTCGAGGCGGATTTCCGCCACCGCCGACAGCGGAATGGTTCCCATCGCCGGCGTCTGCACCGGGATGCGCTTCAGTTGCTCGAGGCTCTCCCGGTAATTCTGCGCCAGCCGCACGCTGATACTGAATCGCTGACGTCCTTCGATGGTTTGACCAATGGGCGTGCCGCCGATGGCTGACTCCACGACCAGGTTGACATCGCTGACTGAGAGACCATATCGGCCGAGCATCTCCCGCCGCACATCCACCACCAGGTATTTTCCGCCCGTAATCGGGTCTACGTAAAGATCCTTGACTCCGGGCACTCCTTCCAGGGCTGCCTTCACCCGGACCGAGACCGCATAAAGCGTATCCAGGTTCTGGCCATACACCTTCACGCCCACATCGGTGCGGATGCCGGTAGCCAGCATGTTGATCCGGTTGATAATGGGCTGCGTCCAACCGTTCACCACCCCGGGGATCTGCAACTTGGCATCCAGCTCGTTGATGATGTCCTTCTTCGTGATGCCCGGGCGCCATTCCGACTTCGGTTTCAAGAGGATGATTGTCTCAATCATGCTGATCGGCGCGTTGTCGGTGGCCGTGCTCGCACGACCCGCCTTACCCAGCACACGCCGAACTTCCGGCACCGACTTGATGATCTGGTCCTGGACCTGGAGGATTCGCTTGATCTCGTCGTTGGACACATCCGGCAGGGTCACCGGCATAAAAAGGATCGACTGCTCGTCGAGCGGCGGCATGAATTCCGTGCCCAGGCTCAGCATCAAGGGGACGCTTACGGCAAGGGCCAGCACATTGATACCCAACGTGGTCCTGCGCCAGTTCATGCACCCGCGGATCACGGGCTCGTAGATGCGCTCCAGCCACCGGTTCAAGGGGTTCTTGCGCTCATCGCGGAAGCGCCCTTTCATGAAGAAGGAGATCAGCACGGGGGCCAGCGTGACGACCAGGGCGGCATCGACCAACAGGATGAACGTCTTCGTCCATGCCAACGGATGAAACAGCTTCCCTTCCTGGCCCGTGAGCAGGAAGACGGGCAGAAACGAAGTAATGATGATGATGGTCGAATAGAACACCCCGCGGGAAACCTGTTTCGAACTATGCTCGATGATTTCCAGGCGCTCCGCCGTCCCGATGCGCTGGTAGTTCTTGCCGGATCCGCCGTCGGGATTGAGTTCGAGGAACCGATGCGTCAGGTGCTTGTAGGCGTTCTCCGCCATGATGATCCCGTTGTCCACGATCACGCCGATGGCCAGGGCTATGCCCGTTAACGACATGATGTTGGAAGAAATCCCGAAGGCATTGAGCAACAGGAAGCTGGTTGCCAGGGTAATGGGGATCTGGATGATGATGCTGACGGCGCTTCGCCAGTGGAACAGGAAGAGAATGACGACGAGGGAAACCACCGCCATTTCCTCGAGCAATGTGATCCGGATGGACGAAACGGCATCTTCGATCAGCTCGCTCCGGTCATACACGATATTGAACCGCACACCGTCCGGGAATCCCTTCGCCACTTCTTCCATCCGTTTCTTGACGGCCCCGATCACTTCGCTGGCGTTTTCCCCGTAGCGCATCACCACGATACCTCCCACCACTTCTCCCTCACCATCCTGGTCAAAAATTCCCAGGCGGCTTTCCCCGGTGAGTTGAACGGTCGCCACATCGCGGATGCGCAGCGGCACCGAATTGATCGTCTTCAGCGTGATGTTCTCGATTTCTTCGATGGACTTCAGGTACCCGGTAGTCTTGATAATGTACCCGATGTCGCTCAGTTCAAATTTGCGACCCCCTGCCTCGTTGTTGTTGAGACGCACCGCCTGGATGACTTCAGGGACGGAGAGACCATAGTAGGTGAGACGGTGGGGATGCAGCGTGACCTGGTATTGCTTCTGGAAGCCTCCAAACGAGGCGATCTCGCTCACGCCCGGAACATTCTGTAAGGCAAACTTGATGTACCAGTCCTGGAGCGCTCGCTGTTCGCCGAGGTCCATGCCCGGGGCTTCGAGGGTGTACCACAACACGTGTCCCACGCCTGTGCCGTCGGGCCCCAGTGTCGGCGACACGCCGGCCGGAAGCAGGCGGGTGGCGTAATTCAGTCGCTCGAGCACGCGCTCACGGGCCCAGTAGATCTCGACGTCGTCCTCGAAGATGACGTAGACGAAGCTCATGCCGAACATCGAGGCGCCGCGAACATACTTCACGCGGGGAAGACCCTGCAGGTTGGTGACCAGCGGATAGGTCACCTGGTCTTCTATGATCTGGGGGCTCCGGCCCATCCACTCGGTAAAGACGATCACCTGGTTTTCCGAGAGATCAGGAATGGCGTCGATCTTGCTGTCGCGAACGGCCAGCAAGCCCGCGCCGAAAAGCCCTGTGGCAATCAGAAGGACGAGGAACCGGTTCCTCATCGAAAGCGAAATGACGTGTTCAATCATAATGAAATCGTAAATCCGTAGAAGTGAAAAAATACCCGCCCATCAGCCGGGCAAGCGCGCGGAAGACGGTCGTCTTACCGCCAAACGGATAACGAAATCAGATCAGGAAAACCTGGAGAGTGACCGTACGATCGAATGATCGAAGCGGCGGAGAATAATACTGCGGATACAGGGAAACGGAAGAAGGGATGACTTCCGACAGAATCAAGGACGTGTGGTTCACAGCATCGGAACCCAGCACCGACCATTCGACAGGATTCCAGTCTACGCTGAAATCTTCATCTTCATGGATCACGGTGACATCCTGGCAACAAGAGACGGTCTCGATGCGGTGACAGGCCGGAAGTTGTTTCTCCATGGCGCAAGCCTCGGCCTTGTCGAAAAGGGCCACGTGGCGCACCTGGTCCCCGCAATGGTGGATGCCCACCATGAACTGGGTGGTGGAAACCAGCACCAGGAAGGCAAAGCCCAAGGATACTATGGACCGTAACAGCTTCATGCTCAGGTTCAAATATACGGATTTAGGGTAAGTAAGTTGGGTGAAGGCGGAAGGGGATTCGGGAAAAATCGCTTTTTAACGCTTCTGAAGGCCTTTTGAACCATGTGGCGCTACTCTTGTGTTAGCACTTCATGGCAAATCCCTTCTTTCAACTCGCCATGGCGTCGGCCGCCCGGATAGCCGGGAAACCGGGGCGAATCATCCGGCTGGTGGCTCAGTCGGCCATGGCTCTCAGGCATCAGGACTTGCGGTCGGTCAGCGCCTCCCTTCAGACCGGGCTGATTGACATCGCCCGTCTATTGACGGCCTACGCACGTGGCCGCTATCGCGTACTCCCAACGAAGGCCGTTATCTCCATGGCCGCTGCGTTGATGTATTTCCTGAATCCCTTCGACCTCATTCCTGACGCGCTGCCTGCACTCGGTCTTACAGACGACTTTGCGATAGTCTCCTGGGTGTACCACAACCTGGCTTCCGAATTGACCGCCTTTCGGGATTGGGAAAAAGTTGCGACGTCCGGCCAATCGTAACTAAAAGAGAAGGGCCCGTTTCCGGGCCCTTTCTATTCAAGATGTTCTGCTAATCAACTACGGACATACGAGGCTGTAATCCCAGGCCGTCCCGGAGCCGAGGCAACCCGATACATACACATCGATGTACTTGTTCGCCGCCGTTACCGGAACATTGATGGTTCCCGCGGCCCCCACAAAGCCGGGAAGAGGGCTGGCGCAGTTGCTGGTGGGAGGAGGAGGCGTGATGCTGGAACCTGTGCCGCCGCTCCACTTGGTACCATCAACGAACACATCGATTCGGTCAGGTACAGTATACGTGTCATAGCTGATCACCACGGTGCCTGCAACGCCGTTCAACTGGTGGCGTGTATTCGTTACACCTTCCGTACCGGAAACAAAGCCGTCGCCGCAAGCCAGGGGCTCGGTTACCGCTGCCGGGATATAATAGGGCTGACTGACTTCACCGCCGGTGACCACGCAGGCCGCCATGCTGAAGCTCCCAGTCAACACCCTCGACGAGATGGACATGGGAATGGTGACCGTACCATTCGCTCCTGCACCAGGGAGAGGGATGCTGAAATAGAAAGAAGTTGCCCCTACGACCTGTATCAGCAGTGAGGATGGAGCCGCCGAAGAGGTGTAAGTGACAGGAATATAAACGGTACCTGACGCCACCACGCTGGCTGAGGAGGCATTGGTAATGACCGGAGCACTAGGGCTGGAAGAAGGCGCGGGCGGGGTGCCAGCCACCTGGGTAGTGCTGGGTGTAAAAGAGATCTCCTTGGCCAAGGCTTCGGGATCGCTCGGGTCGATTTGCAGCAATTGCTGGGGCTCGTCATTTTTCGAGCAATTGGCCAGCAACGTCGCTGAGACAATCAGGAAGAATAAACGTTTCATGTTAAAGATTGATTAAGGGTTTGTTTGGATGTTAAATATAGCGAGACTAACCTCAAAACTAAAGCGGGCTGGGTAACCAATCCCTTGCCCGGGATGGATTCTCCTGCAAATTGCATTAAACAAAATCTTCCGTGGCAAACGAGTAAACCGGATTATGGGAACCGGAGCTAGCCAATGTGTGCGGATATGATTTTGACCCCCTGAAGGTATCCCTGGTCTTGGGACCTCAATGGCTGATTCAAACCCCCGAATGTTCATGGGTAAGTCAGCCCTCGACCGTCAAAATTCCGTAAGATTGCTTTGTGAACGTCACCCGAAAGATCGCCCTGTTACTGGCCGTCGTTTTTTTGCTTCCTGCCCTCTTTTTTTCAGGGTATGAGCTCTCCTCGCTCAACAAGGACGAGGCGATGATCCAGGACGTGTACAACAAGCAACTGGAAGCGATCCTTTTCTCCGTCAACCAATACTCCGATGACGCAATTAACCGGTGGATAGCCCAGGTACAGGCGGGTGTGGAATCCAGGACTGATTCCTCCACCCTGCCCGCTTCAATCGCCAAACTACTCGAACTCAATTCGGCGCTGACCGCGGTATTTGTTATCGACACCTTGGCCGGCGTGCCTCGCCAGAATGTGTACACGCTCGACGACAAGATAACCCGAGACGTGACCGCTTTACTGAAGGACACTTCCTGGCAGGACCCCGGAAAGATCCATCAACTGATGAATTACCAGCGCAGCGGATTTCAAAAAGTGGAAGCCCTCGACGGACCATCCCCGAACGACGAACCTGCCCAATGGATAGTCTTTATCATCCAGGATGCAGAACAGAAGCCCTGCGTGGCCGGCACCGTTATCCAGCCCGAACTTTTTATTGAAGACCTCATCGGGCCCCGACTGCAGGGTATCGCACGCGATCAGTTTGTCTTGTCGGTGATACGCAAAAGCACATCAGCCATGGTCTACAATACCGTGGCCGGCGACACGGCACGCCTGCCGGCGGAGGCGCTGACCAAAGACTTCTGGCTTCTCCCTGATTACGCCCTGGGAATTCGGTCGCAAGGACCCTCCCTGCAGGATGTCGTTCGCGATCGCACGCTGACCAACATGGGCCTTCTCCTCGCGGTGGACATCATCCTGATCCTGGCGGTAATCCTGGTGTACCGCAACATCAAGAAGGAAGTGCAACTGGCACAGAACAAATCCGATTTTGTCTCCAATGTCTCACACGAAATCCGGACGCCGCTGGCCCTGATCAGCATGTTCGCCGAAACGCTGGAGATGGGACGCGTGAAATCCGAAGAAAAGAAACAGGAATACTACGGCATTATCCACAAGGAGGCGCACCGTCTTTCAGGGATCGTCAACAAGATCCTCAACTTCAGCCAGGCGGAGGCCAATAAGAAAGTCTTTCACCCGGTGAGGCTGCACCCCGATACCGAAATCCGCGAAATCCTGAAGACGTACGACTTTCACCTGGCCAACAAAGGCTTCACCTACACGTTTACCGGCCTGGCCGATCTGTATGTCCGGGCCGATCGAGAGGCCTTCATCGAAACCGTCATCAACCTCATCGACAACGCGGTGAAATACAGCGGGGAAACCAAACGCATCGAAATCACCTGCGCCCGTTCAGGGTCAACCGGACAAATCGCCGTCCGTGATTTCGGCATCGGCATCAGCCGCCAGGATCAGCGGCACGTCTTTGACAAATTCTATCGCGTATCCAGCGGCAACCTGGCCGGCACCCGTGGCACCGGTCTGGGACTCTCGCTCGTCAAGCAACTCATGGTGGCGCAAGGCGGCGACATCACCCTGGAGAGCGAGCCAGGCAAAGGCTCAACCTTCACCCTGACTTTCCCGTTGGAATCCCCCTGAACATGGCCTACATCCTGATCATTGAAGACGAACCAGCGATGCAGCTGGGACTTAAGGACAACCTGGAAATGGAAGGCTACCGGGTAGATCTTGCCTCGGACGGAGAGTCGGGGTTGAACAAGATCAAGGCCAACGCCTACGACCTCATCCTGCTGGACGTCATGCTGCCCAAGCTGTCGGGTTTTGATGTGTGCAAGAACGCGCGGTCGGCCGGCATCAAGACCCCCATCGTCCTGCTCACTGCCCGGGGCGAAGAAATCGACAAAGTGCTGGGCCTGGAACTCGGTGCTGACGACTATATCACGAAGCCCTTCGGCGTGCGTGAGTTGCTTGCCCGGATCAAGGCCATCCTTCGCCGCAGCCAGGTGGCGGAAAAAGGGGATGCCGGGGAACCCGTGGTGATCGGCCGGGTCGCCGTAAACTTCAACTCGTTCCTGGTCACCCAGGACGGCGCCGAGATCAAGCTCTCGCATAAGGAGGTAGAGATCCTGGCGTACCTGTACAAACACCGCAATGCCGTGGTGAGCCGTTACGATCTGCTGGAAAATGTGTGGGGTTACGAAGAGCAAATCACCACCCGGACGGTAGACAACTTTATCGCCAGGCTTCGCCAGAAAGTCGAGACCAATCCCAACTCACCCCGGATCATCCTCACCGTTCACGGCTCCGGGTACAAGATGGTCCTGTAGGCGGCACCACCGCTTTTCTCTTGTGACATCTTGTTACAATCCTTTACCGGGCCATGACATCCGGCGCCCCGGTCATGCCGTTTTTTACATCAGAACAGCAACCGAAAGACACACCTTAAAACAACTCATTATGAAAAAGAAAATCATCCTCCTCGCCGGATTCGTTATTGCCCTTACGGCATCCGCAGCGGTGTACGCGCAATCGGTCGACCCTGCCGTCAAGATTCTGCCGGCGGCCGAACAAGGCACCCTGAAAGTAGTCTATGCACGCCAGGCTGCCCAGACCGTCACCGTCAAGTTCATCGATGAGAACGGTTTGCTGAAAACAGACCGGATCAAACCCGGGAGCTTCAACCAGGGATTCCTCAAGAAGTACGACGTCAGCCGGATCAAGTCCGGGAAGTTCTGGATCGAAGTCAGCGCCGATGACCTGATCGTTCGGTACCGCCTGGTCCAGGATCAGAACGGAAGATATGTGCCTTACCTCGAGCAAACGATCTACAACCACCCGTTGGTGGCAACGATAAACTAAGGGGTTAGTTTTGTCAAGGGTGGGTGGCCTCCTGCGGGCCGCTCGCCTTTTTCAATGAAATTGTACCTTCGAAAAAACTCCATTCCTGTGCGGACGCTCACGCTGGTCTTGTTTCTTCTTCCCGGCCTTCTTGCCGCCCAGGTCATAGACCTGCGGGGTCCCTGGAGGTTCCACATCGACGACAAACCGGCCTGGGCCAGCGCTGAATTCGATGATTCCTCCTGGGAGACCCTGTTTACACCGTCGGCCTGGGAAGAGGAAGGGTTCCACGGTTACGACGGGTTTGCCTGGTATCGCCGAACGTTTGACGGGCGACAGCTGGACAAGAATGTGAACTATTACCTCGGCCTGGGATTTATTGACGACTGCGATGAAGTCTATGTGAACGGAAAACTGGTCGGTTTTTCGGGTTCTATGCCGCCCCGGTTCAAGACGGCCTACAACAAAGAAAGAAAATACCCGCTCCCCGCCGAATTCATCAATTTCTCCGGACCGAATACGATCGCCATCCGCGTCTTTGACGTGACGTTAAGCGGGGGCATTATCGACGGCCGGCTCGGCATCTACAAATCCAAGGAAAACGATCGCCTGGCCGTTGACCTGCGTGGCGTGTGGTCGTTCACGCCCATCCGGCGCATGGAGCTGGGGCAACCGGAACTGGAATGGAAAAAAATCATGGTGCCCGAGGCGTGGGAATACCAGGGTCACGCCAAGTACGACGGCTACGCCCGCTACCAGAGAACGTTCCTGCTGCCTGACCGGCTGGCCGGGACGCCGCTCGTCCTGTTGGTCGGGAAGATTGACGACTTCGACAAGACGTACATCAATGGAAAACTGATAGGCACCACCAACGACGGAAAATCGTACGGCAGGAGCGAGTCATATGACCGGCAACGGGCTTACCCCATCCCCGCCGATGCCCTGAAAAAAGGACTAAACACCATCGACATCCTGGTGGAAGACATGGGCAACCTGGGCGGGATCTATACCGGTATCGTAGGCATTGCTCGCCAGGAAGATTATGCCCGCTACCTGAAATAATTCGGTCAGCCGCGGTCGAGAAACTTGCGGGCGATATTCAAGGGCCGCATGATGTACCGCTTCTTGTGAATGTGGCCCATCTGTCGGGTAAGGATGTCTTCCAGGGTGGTGATGGCTTTCACAATGTAGGGACCCTTGTTAAGCATCACGCACTCGGATCTTCCTCCCATGGCCGCATCGGTGATCTCCGACCGGGTGGCGTAGCCCGTTTTGTTCAATGTTTCCAATACCTGCGTGGCCCAGACCACGGGCACATGGGCAGCTTCACAGATCCACAGGATCTCCTCCTGGATTTCGCTGAGTCGCTCAAACCCGATCTCGACTGCCAGGTCTCCGCGCGCGATCATAACGCCCAGTGCCTCATCTTTCATGCCGTTGAGCAACAGGGCGGGAAGATTTTGAATGGCGGCCAGGCGCTCAATCTTCAGGATGATGGCCGGCTTTCGGCCCGAGGTATGCTTGTCCAACTCGGAACGCAACACTTCCACATCACCCGGCCCCACCACGAAAGAGTAGCCCACCATGTCGGCGTATTTGCACACAAAAGGGATGTTGCGGAGATCTTCGGCCGTCAAGGCAGCAATTTCCAGATCCGAGTTGGGAAGATTGATTCCCTTTTCAGGCTTCAGCACAGGATTCTTGGTGGAGATCCGGACGATCCGTACGGTGACGGCCGCAGGCTCCACTTTTAACACCGTCGCCTCGAACTTCCCGTCGTCAAAGACTATCGGTTCCCCCACCTTCACCCCATATAAAATCTCCCGGGGTTCCACGTAGAGAATATCACGCTTTTCCTTGTCGTTGCGCTGGCCTGCGCGATACCGCAAAACCAGCTCCGTACCTTCGGTGACCGGGAGCTTATTCAGTTTATTCCGCTTGGCGTCGGAGATGGACCGGATCCGGATTTTCGGTCCGGCCAGGTCCATGTACACCTTGCAGGTCTTGCCCGTTTTGAATTCCGCTTTCCGGAGGACCTGGATCATTTTTAACCAGTCCTCCTCGCTGTCATGGGCGCAATTGATACGCGCCACCGACATCCCTTCGTTCAACATTTGCTCCACCAGCATCGATTCCACCATCATCTCGGCCGAGAAAGTGACCATGATGTGGGGTCTGTCCTGCACAGGAAAGATGCCTAGAAGGCGTTCAGCATTGGCCTGGCGCAAGCGACGTGCCGTTTCAAAATCGCAGCCATGGTCACCCGAACCGACCGCACTGCCGTGGCTCAGCCAGCTGAGCACATTCTTTACCTGGTGCAGCGTATGGCTCTCCGAATTGGTCAGCGACGACAACCCCACCTGGTGAAGGTACTCCTGCGCCTCGCGGATCTCCTTGCTTCGGAGAATGAGGTAATGGATGAGATTGGTACCGCTCAGGCGGAAGTTGGGATGCAAGGTTGACAGGAGTGGCGCGTGGGTATGCTCGGCTTCGATCATCTCCCGCCCGATGTCCTCCAACTGTTCGGCCACGCGCTCATGCGTGTACACGTCAGGGGGTATCAGGGTCATCATAGTGCTAAGAATTGCGGCAACACCGTCGTTAGCCGGGATCCCTAACATGGCAGGTTTTGGGAATTTCTGCCATGACCTAAATCATGGCCGCAGGTGCCATCCATCAACTTTGGCTGACGGTCCAGTCTTTGGGATAGATCCGGTACACGTAGACCGGGTTCCCGTGATGCATGGTCTGCGCATCACGAATCAGGCCGTTCTTCCCGGCCACCCGCTGACTGGGGAAATTGTGAATCTGAATGATCGAAATGACGGATTTTGCCAGCTGATTCTCAAAGGCAAACTGGATGCACCGACGTGCGGCCTCCGTGGCATAGCCCTTTTTCCAGTGGGCGGGTAAAATGGAGTATCCTACCTCCAACTCCTCGACGCCGTCCACGACCTGGAGGAGCAACCCGCACCAGCCCACCAGCTTGCCCGTGTCCTTCTCGATGAGCGCCATCGCCCCGCCATGGCCATGGGCGTAACGCCACATCTGCTTGTCAAACCATTCCCGGCCTAACGTCTCCGGGTCCTTGCCTTGTGTATCCCAGTATTGATGCGACCGCGGGTCCTGGAAAAAAGGCAGGCACAAAACGAAATCCTCCGCCTCCAGTAACCGGAAGCGGAGGCGCGCGGTGGAAATCCCGGGAAGGAGATACGGATTCACGGCTTCCTTTTTTGACCACGGTAAAAATACCGCTTCATGGCCAATTTGCCCGGGCAACGGCAGGAGCTATGGAGCCTGCGCTTAGGCGGCGCAGCAACTTCCCGGTTGGATAACCGGGTAGCCCCCCTTTTCTATCGCCTCAATAACCGCGGCTTTGGTGATCCCGTTAGACAGTTCGATTTCTGCATTACCCGGGGTCACCTGTTTCACTTGCGCTCCGGCGTTCTGCACCAGGCGAGTGACCGTCAGTTGGCAATGAGAACTCTTCATGCTCGGGATCGAAAGTGAGATGGTTTCCATGCGTTTGATTGTTTGTGTTTAATCAATCAAACGTCCGATGCCGACGGCCGATTTACATAATTCAACGGCGTTTCATCAAAGTCGTCACTCTTGGAATTTGCCATAACAAAAAAACCCGGAGACTGAAGTCACCGGGTTTTTTCACGATCAGTTTGATCAAAGCCTGGTGAACTTAAGTCGCAGGCTGTTGCTGACCACGCTCACTGAACTGAGTGCCATGGCGGCGCCGGCAATCATCGGGTCCAGGAGAAACCCGTTGAAGGGATACAGGAGCCCCGCTGCCACTGGGATTCCGACGAGGTTGTAGATGAATGCCCAAAACAAATTCTGCCGAATGCCTGCCACCGTTCTTGCCGAAAGTTTCAGCGCCTTGGGGATCGCCATCAGGTCAGAGGTAATCAGCGTCATCTTCGCTACATCCATGGCGATATCCGATCCATGCCCCATTGCGATGCTCACATCGGCCTGCGCCAGGGCCTGGGAGTCGTTGATGCCATCTCCCACCATCGCCACCACCTTACCTTTTGTCTGCAATTCCTTGACGTAGTCCAGTTTTTCCGACGGCAGGACGCCGGCACGAACATATTGCACACCCGTCTCCCGGGCCACCGCCGCGGCCGCCTTTTCCTGGTCGCCCGTCAGCAGGTGCACTTCGATACCCATCGCCTGAAGTTCACGGATGGCCGCCGACGAGGTAGGCTTGATCCTGTCCGCGATGGCCATCATGGCGAGGACGCGATGCTCATCGGCGAAATAGACCACCGTACCTGCGTTGGATTCCCAGGCCGATGCCTGCTCAACAACATGAGGAGGAAGAGAAAGGCCGGCTTCCGACAGCAGCTGACGGTTTCCTATCCGGTAGACCGCGCCACCCGACCGGGCGACAACCCCTTTACCGGTCACGCTGTTGAAATCGTCGAGGGGTAGTGTCTTTGCGCCCTCGCGCAGCAGCAGGTCGGCCACCGCCTGGGCAAGGGGATGCTCGGATTGCATTTCCATACTATAAAGTATGTCCGGGTAGTTATTGCCGGCAGGATTTTCAACCAGCCACCGCACCTCCCTGACCACGGGCTTGCCTTCGGTAATGGTTCCGGTCTTGTCCAGAACAATGGCATTGACCTTACGACCCAGCTCGAGACTTTCAGCGTCCTTGATCAGCAAGTTGTGTTCCGCACCTTTCCCGATACCCACCATGATCGCCGTGGGCGTGGCCAGACCCAGGGCACAAGGGCAGGCGATCACCAGCACGGTGATGGAGGTCAGCAAGGCATGGGTAAATGCATCTTGTCCGCCGAACACCATCCAGGCGGCAAACGTGAGGATGGAGATGACCATGACGACAGGCACAAATATTCCGGCGATCTTGTCCACGAGCTGCTGCACGGGAGCTTTGCTTCCCTGGGCTTCCTGAACCATCCGGATAATCTGAGCCAGCAGTGTGTCGGCGCCCACCTTGGTGGCTTCAAAACGGAAACTTCCCTTCTGGTTGATGGTCCCCGCAAACACCTTGTCACCCGGCTTCTTCTCGACCGGGATAGGTTCTCCGGAAATCATGCTTTCATCGACAAACGAGACGCCTGAGGACACAACTCCATCGACCGGGATCTTTTCGCCGGGGCGAACGATGACCAGGAATCCAACTTTTACGCTGGCGATGGGGATTTCTTTTTCGGTCCCGTCCACCACCGCGCGCACCGTCTTCGGCTGCAAGCCCATCAGTTTGCGGATGGCGGACGAGGTGCTCCCCTTCGCCCTCTCCTCGAGCCACTTGCCCAGCGAGATGAACGTAATCACCACGGCAGCAGCCTCATAATAGACATGGGCATGAAGCCCGCGTTGATACCAAAATTCAGGAAAGAAGGTGTTGAATACACTGAAAAGGAAGGCTATTCCTGTAGACAGTGCCACGAGGGTATCCATATTGGCTTTGCCATAGCGAGCCTGCTTCCAGGCGTGAACAAAAAAATTCCGGCCAAACCAGAATACCACGGGAGCAGAAAGCACCATGGATACGTAGGTGCCATACGGCAAGTCCATGAAAAACATGCCGAGTATGACCACAGGAATGGACAAAGCAGCCGACCAGAGCGTCTGCAAACGGATTTCGCGCAGGTGCTTGAGTCGCGCCTCTTCCTGGACGGCCTGGGGATCTTCGACATCCACGACCAGGTCGTAGCCGATGGATTGAACTGCCTGCCGCAAGTCGGCGGGTTTGGCGGAAGCCGGATCGTATTCGACCAGGGCGGTTTGGTTGGCAAAGTTCACCGAGGCGGAGGACACCCCCGGTGTCGCCTTTAACATGGATTCCACGCTGATGGCGCAAGCCGCACAGGTCATTTCAAGGACCGGGAACGTGGCACGGGTCAGCCGTGGTTTGGCATTTTTCATGGCAGGACTGCGTTCTATTGCAGGTTTGATTACACTGCAAGTATACCCTTGACTTCAGGGAAACGTTTTACACTTTACGGGCATTCCCTTACAACCTTTCCGGGTCGGGCGGAAAAACGCTAGCTGATGCGGTCCACCGGTTTTCGCGTACCCTCCCCGAGGCGCGATTTTTTCAATTCAGAAGGCGTGAATCCGGTAACTTTCTTGAACTGGGCCGACAGGTGCGCCACGCTGCTATAGCCCAGCAGGTGCGCGATCTCGCTGAGATTCCGCTCATCATAGAACAACAACTCCTTGACGCGCTCAATTTTCTGACGGATGATGTACTGTTCCAGGGTGATTCCTTCCACGGATGAGAACAGCCCGCTGAGGTAGTTGTACTCATAATGCAGCGCCTCGGACAGCAACGTGGACCAGTTGGACTTCCGGTCCAGCCCCCCGGGATCGTGAATGCGCTTGATGACTTCATTCTTGATGGCCTCGATCAGGCGTGACTTCCGGTCGTCGATTCGCTCAAAGCCCACCGCGGAAAGGGCTCGGTCCACCGCATCCCATTGGGCGGGGGCAAGGTCATCCTCCTTGAGAGAAACTTCCCCCAGCACCACTTGCTCGGGATGCAGGCCCAGGCCTTCCAGTTGCTGCCTGACAACCATGATGCACCGGTTGCAGACCATGTTTTTGATGTAAAAGGTGGTCATTGCGCAATCTGAAATTAGCAAACTTATCCGGTTTCGTTATGCCGACTTATTCCTTCTTGCCCGCCAAATCCAAAGCAGCAGGGTAAACCCGATAAGTACTGCCGAGAGAGTGGCCGTCAGAACATTCAGCTGCCGCGACTCCGCATAAAGCTCGTAGTCGGTGAAAAGAAACTTGTGCTGCAGCGGACGCCAATACAACCTGTTTCCCACCACCGAATCGGCATTTGTCTCCACCACCGTCCAGGGTATTTCAATCATGGCCTGGTACCGGCCGTCGCGAACGTACGACATGAACTGCAGTCGCGCGTTCAGGCTTTCGGAGAGGCTGTCGGCGACGGTGGCCGCTCTGGCCCGGTCGGCAAACTTGATTTTCAACGAGTCCGTCATGCGCATGACAAAATTCTCATCGCCCTTGTCGTTCTCAAGCTGTTCAAAAAAGACCTCACGCACGGATTCAAGGGAATCCAGTAACGACGTGCGCGTATTCGTCAGCACCAACAGCTGCCGGAGAATATCGACCTGCTCGTTGGCGATTGCCGCGCGGGCGTAATAGTCGTCAACCTTCACATTGAGCATCTGGAGCGATACGCTATCGGCTTTCGAAATCCGCGCTCCTTCGGCAGGCAGGCGCCGGATGAACTGCATGTCTTCGGCATTGAAGAAATCATCATAAGGGAGCATCATAAACCGGTTCAGCGGCCGATAGGTTTCGCTGTAGCGAATGTAGGTGTAGAACCAACGAAACTTTTTCTCGAACGACGATTTCACACGGAAGAGCGTATCGGACGGCGCATCCAGTTCCGCGTTCATCGCTTCCGCGGAGGGAAACGACTTGTCAAACTGAACCCTGAGTTTGTCGTTATTCTTTCCGTCGATGACCGGGCTGACGGATACCTTCCAGCCATTCTCCGGTCCGACATGAAAGATGTTTCGCTCCAGTACGCTGGAGTCGGTTTTTTCAAAAATGATGCTCTTGTCCAGTGATCCGTCCTCATGCACCCGTGTTTCCTGGGCTATGGGGTTTTCGCAACCCATAAGGGCAATCACCGCCAGCATCAGGGTTAATCGAAAGTAGTTTTTCATATCGCTCAGATTAAGTTGGATTAGAGTGAAGAGGTCTTGCCGAATTTCTGCCGCACACAATCGGCAACCTGTTCGGGTTTACGATAAGGACTGCGACAAAGCAGCTTCGCGCGGTAAGCCTGGATGTCCCGGATCTTGTTCAATTCTTGCCGGTATATGCTGGCGTTGAGGACGGAACCCTTTGACAGGTACTCCGTTTCCGCGGCCTGGCCGCCGCTGAATTGCTCGTAGACGAAGAAGCCGGCTAGAAAGAGCGAAGCCGCAGCAAGCCATCTACCTGCCTGGCTCGCCAGACCAGGCGACCACCATACCTGCCGGCCGGATTCATTCTGAACCTTATTGATCACTCCTTCCAGGAAGGTGTCTTCATTCTCCCCATGAACCTCAATCGTTTTGAGGGGTTGAGTCAGCTCCATAACCGATCGCAGCGAGGCCAGCGTTTCCGCACAGGATGTACAGGTTTGCGCATGCTGCTCCAATTCGGCCAGTTGAGCCTGGTTCAACTGGTCAATGTCCACCAACCGTAATTTCGCTTCGTCGCAATTCATGACTTTATCTTTTCCTTTTCATAAGCCAAAATCAATTCCCTCATCTTCAGCCGGGCGTGATAGAGATTGCTCTTTATCGCTTCGGCCGACATGTCGAGGGCTTCTGCCGCCTCCTGGGTTTCCGCGCCCTGGAGATCGCGCAGAACGAATACGGCCTGCTGCTTCTCCGGGAGCTGGCTGGCCAGGAGGGCTACTAGTTGAAGCCGCTCTTCCTGGTCCCGCGCCTGTTCATGGCTTCCAGGGTCAGAAACAAGCAGGCGTTCATCCGCCGACAGGGTCTCCCGGCCTCTTTTCCGTGCCGGGGATTTGAGTACATCGAGGCATTGGTTGGTCACCATGGTATAGAGCCAGGTCGTGATCTTACTGTCTTCCCGATAGCCGTCCAGCTTGCGCCACATCTTGACAAATACCTCCTGGGCCGCATCTTCCGCGTCGTCGCGGCTGGCCAGGAAGCGGTAGGCCAGGTTGATGACAAATCGCCGATGCCGTCTCACCAGGTCGCCAAACGCGAGGGTATCGCCATTCCTGGCCCTTCGCACCAGGTCTGTGTCGGTCGGCGGTTTCATCGGCTTAGGTAACTGTGATACGATAAAGGTAGGGCCAGGTAAAATGAGGAAGTTAACTATTTCCAACCCTGCCAAACCAGCCCAATTCGGGTGTTCTGTAACCTAGGTTACCGATTTCGATTGACCCAAATCAGGCGGCCTCTGTGAGTACCATCATTGGGTCAGGGAGGGCATCGGGCCACCTTTACATCGTCAAAACCCACCAGTCATGAACAAGAACCTCATCATTATCGGGGCCGGTACCGCCGGAACCATGATGGCCAACAAGCTCCACCACGAGCTACGAAACGAACCGTGGCATATCACCCTGATCGATCGCGACAACACGCACTATTATCAACCCGGCTTTCTCTTTATCCCTTTCGGCATCTATAAACCGGAAGACGTCGTCCGCCCCCGGACCGATTTCATCCCCGAAGGCGTACGATTCGTCATGGACGAAGTACAGACCATCGACGGCGAACAAAACCTGGTGCGCCTCCAAAGCGGTGACGTACTCACCTACGATATGCTGATCATCGCCACCGGTGTAGAGATTGCTCCCCTTGAAACCCCCGGGCTGAAGGGCGAGCTCTGGTACAAAGACATCTTCGATTTCTACACCTACGATGGCGCCGTACGACTGGCCGAAAAACTCCAGAACTGGGAAGGCGGCACGCTGGTGATCAACCTGGCCGAAACCCAAATCAAGTGCCCCGTGGCTCCGCTGGAGTTTGCTTTCCTGTCCGACGCATATTTCACCGAAAAGGGCATGCGCGACAAAGTCAAAATCAAATACGTCACCCCTCTTTCCGGGGCGTTCACCAAACCGAAAGCCACGGAAATGCTGAACAAGCTGATGGACGAAAAGCATATCGAGGTAGTGCCCGATTTCTATCTCTCCAACGTAGACACCCAGAAGAAGGCCATTGTCTCCTATGACGGCAAGGAAGTTCCGTTCGACCTGCTGATCACCATCCCGGTCAACAAGGGCGATGGGGTGATTGAACGCAGCGGCCTGGGTGATGAAGACGGGCTCAACTTTGTGCCGACCGACAAATTCAACCTGCAGTCCAAGAAATTCAAGAATGTATTCGTCATCGGCGACACCACCAACCTGCCCGCTTCGAAAGCCGGGTCGGTGGCCCACTTTGAAGCCGAAGTGCTGACCGAGAACGTTCTGAGTTTCATTCACGGGCGCGAGCTGACCGCCACCTTCGACGGGCATGCCAACTGCTTCATCGAAACCGGCTTCGGCAAGGCTACCCTGATTGATTTCAACTACACTACCGAACCGCTTCCCGGAAAATTTCCGCTCCCGGTGGTAGGACCCATGGATTTGCTCAAGCCCACGCTGACCAACCACATGGGTAAACTGGCCTTCCGGTGGGTATACTGGCACATGCTGCTGACGGGCAAGCACCTCCCGGTGCCCACCCACATGTCCATGGCCGGAAAGATCCAGGACAAGAAAATAGAACCTGTAACTGAACATGCTTAACCCCATCTATATGGAAACTGTAGTAAAACAACTCCCGGTCAACGCAGAAGGCTACCTGCTTGACGCCACACTCTGGACTCCCGAGTGGGCGAATGAAGTAGCCAGATCCTATGGCATCACCCTTACCGACAAGCACTTTGACGTGCTCAACTGGCTGAGGAAGAAGCAGGCTGAAGGTGTGGCACTCACCATTCGCAAAGTAGGTGCTTCCGGAATCGTCGACATCAAGCAGTTCTATGAACTGTTCCCCGGCGGACCGCTCAAGGTATCCAGCAAGATTGCCGGCATTCCGAAACCCGTAAGCTGCATTTGAGAAAACAGATGGTTTAACCTCTAAAGACTTTGGTTATGATTGACACACTCGATAAACCCGTCACCCTGGGCAACGCCCTCCCCGCCACAAAGAATGAGAAGAAACTGAAGCGGATGCTGATCATCTGCTCCAAGGGCAAATTGGAAGACGTCTATGCCGCCCTGGTCCTGGCCAACGGCGCGCTGATGGAAGGCCTTGAGGCAAAGATGTTCTTCACCTTCTTTGGCCTGGAAGCCATCACGAAGAAAAAAGCCGACCACCTGCATACTGCTACCGTGGGCAACCCCGCTTTCATGCCGGGCATGCCGACCATGGTGGCCGGGCTACCCGGATTTGAAGCATTCGCCTCGTATATGATGATGAAGGAGATGGACAAACTGGACATCCCGCACGTCACGGAATTCCTACAGATGATTGAAGCCGGAGGCGGAGAGATCTTCGCGTGCAAACTGGCTGCCGATATGTTCCACCTCAAGAAGGAGGACTTCCTCCCCGAGGTGAAGGACATCATCACAGTCGGCGACATGTACGCGTTGGCTGATGGGGAAGGCACACAGATCATCTTCATCTAAGCCAGCCCGTCGCTTCATACTGACAGAGCGAAGATGAAGCCAGGCTGAGCGAAGACGAAGCCCTGTGCGCCTAAGCAAGACCACCCCGGGATTCCGGGGTGGTTTTTTCTTGGCTGGCTGCCCCGGTTTTCTCCCCTTCGCGACGTGACTTTTCAGCAAGCGTGTGGAAATGGACGGGCGGACATTTACCTTCACCCCATGCACGTCCGGAGATTTACGATGGCGATCCTGCTGGCCCTCGGTGGCACCGTGCTCTGCTCTTGCTCCACTTCCGATCCAACCCCGGCGCCCCGCATCACTGAATTTTTTCCGGACACCGGTCCCGTTCTCTCTGAAGTGACGATAAACGGCGTGAATTTCAGCGCCGAGATCAGCGGCAACGATGTGCGGTTTAATGGCACAAAAGCCGAAGTGCTGCAAAGCAACTCCAACAGCCTGTCCGTACGAGTTCCCCAGGGCGCTACATCAGGCATCATTTCGGTGACTGTCAACGGCCAGTCGGCCGTGTCCCAGACTTCTTATACGATCAACCCGCTGATCGGCGCCTGGCGATTTACCGGGTCCACCGCTACGAATTGCGTGGATGCCGCCGACGACGGTGCTGCCACCTGTACGTTGGATTGCCCGGTATTGACCTTTGCCGCCAACACCGTTACCTATGCCGTGGGGGGCAACATTTATAACTTCTTCTACTCCCTCACGGCCACTACCCTGACCATCTCCAGCCCGGGCGGCAGTTTCTCGCCCACCTATGTCTATGCCGGCGGCCAGCTCACCCTGGTCTATCCCCCCGGCGACTGTTCGGTGACGGAGACGTATGTGAAACTCTGAAGATACCTAACCTTTCTGCGCACGGTTGGTGTTGTGCGTCAGCCTTGCGGGCGGATCACCAACCGTTTTCACCCCTCCCTGCACTGGTCCTTCCGGTTGGTCTTCCAACCGGGTGCGGGTTCCATAATACAGGATAAAGTTTATCCGGAAAACAAGATTGCCTGTCGCCGTTTTACAAAGCAGTTTTGCAAATGCAAAACTCAAATCAAGTCTTCTTCACAACAACAAAGTGCCTGGACTGGAAACCTATTTTGTTGACCGCTAAAATTAAGGACATTGTTGTTCAAAGCCTCAATTATCTCGTAGAGGCTGAAAGAGTTTCAATTTTTGGATTTGTAATTATGCCTAATCACTTTCATCTATTGTGGAAAATGATGAATGGACAAAAAAGAGAGTACGTTCAGCGTGACTTCCTGAAATATACAGCACAACAGATACTTAAGGAATTGAAAAGTCAAGACTACGAACAATTTTCTAAGCTATGGGTTGCCTTGCACGATCGCGAATACCAGGTGTGGGCAAGGCATTCCCTCAACGTTCCCATTTGGTCACCTTTTGTTTGGCGACAGAAATTGGGTTACATCCACTCAAATCCCGTCCGAGCAGGACTTTGTAGTAGAAGAGAAGACTACAAGTACTCAAGTTATAAATCATACCAGCTATCAAATCAATCCTGGCCATTTCTTACGATTTCCAGATCAGGCAAAGGATTTATTTGAACAATTATAGAACAGAATACCCTTTACTTCTTAGGCGGAACATATGGCAGCGGCCATTGGTATTGTGGGCGGCCTGTACAATTCCCCGGTCGGTCCGAAGACCAACCGGGTGCAGAGGGACCGCCCCTAAAATGACCAGCCTAGACTGAACTCTATATGCGCACGGTTGGTGTTGTGCGGCAGCCTTGCGGGCGGATCACCAACCGCCACCACTCACCCGTGACAAAAATCAGACACCCTACGCTCCCCCGTCGTCGCCGGGCAGGTGCTGCCCCATTAATTTCACGGCATGACCTCTGCTCCGTTCCGCGTCGGAAAATGGCTGCCCTCTGACGAGCAGGCGCTTGAGAATTGGATTGCGCACGTGCTCCACGACCTGGACCCTGACGCGCCGCTCCATCCCGATGTCCTGGAGTTGAAAGACCTCATCGAAGGAAACGCCGACCTCTTCATGCTCTTTCACCTGATGTTCAACCAGGTGCCCCACAAGCCGACCTATAACCGCGATCCCAGCGGCAGTCCGCAGGTACGCAATTACCTGGTCATGCTTCAACTCCTTAACCGTATCCTGACCACCGCTCCGGAGTATAACAAAACGGTCATGGTGGGTTGCCCGATCAATGCCATCCTGGACTGGCCCATGGGGACCAAAGCCGGCTTCGCGGTTTTTCTTCATGAGAAGGTAAACCACCAACTGAAAAAAATCTTGAACAGCTGGGCGATGTATCTGTCTTCCCCGGAATCCCGCTACGTACTCAACCAAGACCCTCACAAAGGCTGGCTGGGACGGGATGCGATGGAAGCTATGCCGGGCTTCGAGGAAGACTATTTGTGTCAGCCCGATCAGCCATTCCATGGTTTTCGATCCTGGGACGATTTCTTCACCCGGCAGTTCCGGCCCGGCCGGCGACCAGTGGTCGAGCCAGATAATTCGTCGGCTATTGCCAACGCCTGCGAATCGGCACCGTACCGCCTGGCCCACGGTGTCCAGCGCAGAGATCGCTTCTGGATCAAAGCCCAGCCCTATTCACTGGAAGACATGCTGCGCGATGATCCCACGGTCGATCGGTTTGTCGGCGGCACCGTCTACCAGGCCTTCCTCAGTCCGACAACCTACCACCAATGGCACGCGCCCGTCAGCGGCAAGGTGATCAAAGTGCGTCATATCGATGGCACCTATTATTCGGAGACTCTTGCGGAAGGATTCGATCCGTCAGGCCCCAGTGAATCACAAGCCTACCTAACCTCGATGGCCACCCGTACGCTGATCTTCATCGAAGCCGACAACCCGGACATCGGGCTGGTTTGCTTCATGGGCGTTGGCATGTCGGAAGTATCCAGTTGCGAAGCCCTGGTACATGCGGGCCAATACGTGGAGAAAGGCGATACCCTGGGTATGTTTCACTTTGGCGGATCCACCTATTGCCTGGTTTTCGGCCCGGACGTAAAACTCGACTTCGACCTGCACGGACAAACCCCGGGATTGCATGCCGGGAATATTCGCGTGAATGAAGTACTGGCCCGGGTAAAGTAAGTCCATCGCTTCAGGAGGTCACGGGGCGCGAGGTGAACCATCTTGCAGCACGCATCAAATCCTTCTAATTTGCACCATGTCCTTTATTCGTCACCTGGTACTTTTGCTCTGCTTCCCGCTGATCCTCCAGGCCCAGAAGGCACGGACCTACAACGCGGTGACCGAAGAGCTTGCCAACAAGGTGGTGACGGCCCCGCTCCCGGCCACGCCCATGCGACTGGCCGTCGTGCCCTTTTCCGCGACCGCATCATCCACGCAGGCGTCATCCCAGTTCGGCGAGTACCTCACCGAGACCATCATTGGGTTGCTCGGCAACCATCCCGACAAGGTAAAGCTCTTTGAACGTACCCGGCTCGACGCCATCCTGAAGGAGCACGAGTTTATTCTCACCGACCTGATGAAGCCCGCCGCGGCCCTCAAAATCGGACAGTTGGCGCCCATCGATGCACTGCTTTCCGGAACCTACACCAAACTCAAGTCTTACACCGACGTCAGCGCGCGACTCATCGACGTGGCGTCGGGTGAAGTGCTCCTCAGTTACAACGGCCGAATCAAGATGAACAAGAATCTCGCCGCGCTGTTCCCGGCGGCCGGTACTGTTGTCGCAATTCCTCCTTCCTCCGTGACCCCCAAAGACAGCCCGACTCCCAGCCCCACTACCCCCGCGGCCGTGTCGACCCCATCGGAAGAAGAACGCTGCAAGCAGAAAGTAAGTGAATACCAGCTTATGCTTCGGGATTTGTCGACCAAAGAAAAAATTGACGCCGCGGCGCTCGAAGCCATGAAGACTCCGTTTGATAATCGCTGCGGGCAACTCCATTACCACCTCATGTATGCCTTTACCCGCTATTCCATCGATCATCCCGCGTACCAGCAGTTCCTGCTGCAGACACTCGACTCCATCCGGTACCCGGCCGGCGATGAGCGGGCCTACGAGATCGTAAGGTTCATCACGACTGACAAGAAATTGGATAACGCTGAATGGAAAGCCAGCCTGAACGCCATTTCCCGCGTGGGGAATTACTCGCTCTCGAATTACCTCAATTACCTACTTGCCAAGCCTGACACCGAAACTGATCTTTCCTACGCCCGCATAGCTGAATATTTTTCGCTGGCCATCGCCGGCAAGATCGGGCTTCCCAGGCCTTTATCCTATGAAGCCTGCTTCTTTGAGATGATGGAGGGCCTGCGAAGCAACACCCTGCTCAGCCGTCATGTGTATAAGACATACAGCGCCCGTCTGAGGCTGGATGAAAAGAGCATGCCCACGGTTTTCTCCGAATTGAGATCCTTATATAAGTCGGAAAAAGAAAACACCCACAAGACGGAGATCCTGGAGTGGCTCTGCGACTTCATCAATACCCATGAGTATCCCAAAGCCCACGAGCAGCTTTACGACTTTGCCTGGGAATACAACCTCACCCACAACGAGTCGCGCAATGAAGAGATCCGGAGAGAATTTCCGCCTGCCGACCTCAGCCTGTTGGCCAATCGTTGCAGCAAGAAATTTGCCGCCTATGTGACCCTGACGCCGTATTCCAGCCAGCAGGAAGATCGCATCAATTTTTGCGTGCGCAACGGTATACTGGTACCGGGTATCGTACCCACCCTGGACGAGGCGCAGCAGATTTTGGCGGGCAACAATCTCGACGACCAACTCCGGGTGATGAAGCTGCTTGTGCAAATGAACAATCGACCTGCCCATATCGAGAGCACCCTGGTCAGTCTCTTCGACCGACGCTCCCTGGAGGATCGCGGGAAGATGGACCAGGTGCAGACTCTGGCCATTACCGTACTGGGGAACTGCAAGACCGCCAATCAAAAGGCCATCGGGCACATGATCAACGTGCTCCCACACTATGGCAACGATACTGAAGCCGCCAAAGTAGCCCTGGTGCAGATAGGCAAGCCCGCTGTAGCGCCACTCGCCGCACGGCTCGACAAGACCACCGACCAGGATGGCGGTCTGCAATATCAACTGATCACCTTACTGGGTGAGATCGGCGCCGATGCGGCTCCGGCCGAAAAATCCATTCGACGGGTACTCGGCATAACCCGGAACAGCGACGTGAAGTATGCGGCCGAGGCGGCCCTGCAGGCCATAGGCAAACAGCCCTGAACTCACATC
>JAEUUE010000153.1 GCA_016787605.1 Cyclobacteriaceae bacterium | reverse complement strand
GTAGGTCTTGGCGACCTCCATCAGCTGACCCTGGGCAAAAGCCCTGAACCGGTTCCAGCGGGTATAATCGCTTGGAATAGCGTACCGGGTGCTGTCTTTTATGAAGGCCGGGTAGTCGGGGTGCGACCAGTCGAGCAGGGAGAAATAGGCTCCGGCCTTGATGCCACGTTTCCGTAACTCAGCGAAGAACGGGGCAATCAGATCACGCTTGGCCGGTGTCTGGCTCACCACATTAAGCGTGCTGAACTTCGTCGGGTAAAGGGCCACGCCATCGTGGTGCTTGGTGGTAATCACCGAGTACCGCGCGCCTGATTCCTTGATCAGCTCCGCCCACGCGGCCGGGTCGTAGTTCTTCATCGTAAAGCCCTTCAGCTGCTTCATGTAGTCCGTGTAGCTGATCTTCTTGTTGAAGAAGCTCCACGATTCGTCAATCCCGTTGACCGAATAGATCCCGGAGTGGATGAATATCCCCAGTTTCGCGTCGGCGAACCATTGCATTTTGTCCTTGATCGACTTCGGTTCTACAAACGTCTGTCCAGGAGCCGTGGTCGCAAGAACTACGCCGACAAGGATGACGAAAATCTGCTTTTTCATGGTCAATGGAATTATACGGTCCAGATTTGCTTGAGCACTCGCTTGAAATTGCCACCCAGTATACCGAGGATTTGGTCGTTGGTGTACTTCCTTCGAATCAGTCCTTCCGTCAGGTCAAACATGCGCTGGGGGTGGTCGATGCCTTCGATATCGATCTTCTCGCGGAAGCCGTAACTGCCCTTGTAGCCGGCGCGCAGCCGCTTGGCTTCTTCCGGGGGCATGTCGTCGTAGCCATCCAGGTCGATGTCGCTTCCAATGCCGACGTGGTCCGGGCCTATCAACTTGGCCACATGGTCAAAATGATTCAGGGCGTCCTCGATCGTGGTAGGCTCACTGTTTTTGACAAACATCCGTACGCCCGTAATGCCCATCACGCTGCCGGTCTCGCCGACTTTCTTGATGACTTCATCGGGCTTGCACCGGGGATGGCCGGGGTTGAGGGCGCGCGCGTTGGAGTGGGTGACCAGCACGGGTTTCTTGGAGACCTCAAACGCGTCAAGGGAGGTGCGGTCGCCGCAATGGGAGACATCCACCGCCATGCCCACTTTGTTCATCCGCTCCACCACGGCTACGCCATAATCACTAAGCCCTTCGTCGCGCCGCTCCGTAGATCCGTTGCCGATCATGTTGCGTGCGTTGTAGGTTAGCTGAGACACCCGCTGGCCCATGTTGTAGAAGCGGTCGACGTCATCCAGTGTCTTGAAATGCTCAGAATTCTGCACGCCAATGAGAATGCCCACTTTGCCGGATGCCTTCACCTTATCGAGATCTCCGGGCGAGTCGATGCGCATGAAATACTGGTCTGTGCCGGCAAGAAAACTGTTCCAGCCACTGACAAAGTCGTTGGTAGACTGCCAGGCATCCGGCCCTCCGGTTCCGACGGCGATGTGGAAGACGTGGATCCCGCTTTGACGATATCTTTCGAAGTCAACCGGTGTAAACAACTCGGGGTTGGCGGCCCACTTTCCCATGAGGGGGAAATTCAGGCTGAGCAGCCCGAGCATGTCAATGACCGTTGCCTGTTTCATCAGGTCAATCGTGCGGGTGGAGTACTCCTTGTTGGAGCCTGCAAACACTGGGAAGGAGCCCCTGAGGACAATAGGGGCCGTGATCAGCGCCGTAGCCTGATACAGAAATTTTCGTCGGGTAGTCATGGTAGGGTTATGTGATTATCTGGTAATGCTATTCTGAGTCCTTGCCAAACCAGTCGCGAACCGTCTGCTTCAGGTCCTGGCTTTCGCGAAGGGGCAGGTATTCATTGGTGTGAATATCATAGCGGTACAGCTTCTGCCATCGGCCCGGATCAGTGGCTACCTGCCTGATGGCATCGAGTATGTAATCCAGTTCCTGGAAGGTCATCACGGGGTGGAGCGAAAGACGCACCCATCCGGGCTTTTCCGAGAGATCGCCGGAGTCGATCATCGCCGTGATCCGGTGTGAGTATTCCGGATTCACATGCAGCAGATAGTGCCCGTAGGTGCCGGCGCAGGAACAGCCACCTCGCACCTGGATGCCAAAGTGGTCGCTGAGCACACGCACGATGAAGTTATAGTGGATCCGGTCCACGTAGAATGAGATTACGCCCAGCCTCTTCCTTACGTTGGGAGCGAGGATGTGCAGGCCGGGAACCTTGGTCAACCGGTCAAATGCAACTTCGAGCAATTCCTCTTCGCGTTCTTGAATTCTCTGGGTCCCCATCTGTTCCTTGAGGCGGATCGCCAGCGCCGCGCGGATGGTCTGCAGGAAAGCGGGTGTGCCACCATCTTCACGCATTTCAATGTCCTCCAGGTAATGATGTTCTCCCCAGGGGTTGGTCCATAGCACGGTACCTCCGCCGGGCTGGTCGGGGACTTTGTTGGTGTAGAGTTTCTTGTGAAAAATCAGCACGCCCGTGCTTCCCGGGCCGCCCAGGAATTTGTGGGGTGAGAAATAGATGGCATCCAGCGCTTGCTCGGGATCATCGGGGTGCATGTTGATGTCGGCATAAGGAGCACAGGCCGCGAAGTCAACGAAGCAAAGCCCGCCATGACGATGCATGATTTTGGAAAGCTGGTGGTAGGGTGTGAAGATGCCCGTGACGTTGCTGCAGGCGGTGAAGGCGCCGATTTTGTTCTTACGGTCCTTGTACCGGGCCAGTTCCCGTTCCAGGTTCTTCGGTTCGACAAGAAGATCATCACCCGGTGGGATGACGACAACATCGGCCTCGCACTCCAGCCAGGACGTTTGGTTGGAATGATGCTCCATGTGGGTGACGAAAATTACCGGGCGTTCTGATTGTGGTAGTTGATAATACGGTCTTACCCGTTCGGGAATATGCAAACCCAACAGTCGCTGAAGTTTGGCGAGCGCGCCGGTCATTCCGCTG
>JAEUUE010000144.1 GCA_016787605.1 Cyclobacteriaceae bacterium | reverse complement strand
GACGTAGCTGGCTGTATATGAAACAACTCGGCCATCAACGCTTCTTACAGCATTTCTCCAGCTCTTTCACTCTTTCCTGGGCCAATCTCTCCTGCGCCATCGCCATCGCCTGCTGCCGTTTGGCCTCTTCCGCATTCATTTTTGCCTGCTCCATACTTGCCTCAGCAAGGATTCGCTGGCGATTGGCTTCCTCTGCATTTCGTTCGGCCGCCACCTGCTGCACAAAGGCATACCCCAGAGAAAGAATAACCACCAGGATCAGGATTACAAATCCTACGGCGGCCCGTTTGCGCGAGCGACGGGTTTGATCCTGGATCTTTTTTAGTTCCTCGCGGAGGGCTTGAAGTTCAGTTTCTTGAGCCATATGATTCAGTTTTGGTTTATGATCACTTCCTTGAAGCTTTACAAATTTCCAGCTCGATCGTGAGTTGCTCGAGCTTCTTCATGGCCAATTCTGCCTCCGCCATCCGTCGTGTCGCTTCGTCGCGCATCATCACGGCTTCCTGCTTTTCCCTGGCGGCAGCGTCAGTCATTTGCTGACCGTGGATATGCTGAACATACCCGTACACAAAAACCAGGAGCGCCACAATAGAAACAAATCCAACCAAAATGGCGCTCCGCCTCGCTTCGCGCACTCTCTTCTTTTGTAGGTCCTCCAATTGCTGTCGGAGTTGAGTTTCCGTCGTGGTCTCCATAATGGTTAAACTTTTGACCGCTTCTTCCGTTTCTTTTCTTTTTTGGCGGGTGGCTGCTCCACCTTAGACGAATCGGGAACGGCCGCGGGCTGAACAGTGGGGGCGGCCGGAACAGGGACCATTACCTGTGGTGGCCGCACCTGAATGCTGCCTTTCAACTGCATGATCCGTCGATACGCCTCGTCGATCCGCTCGCGCCGGATTTGTCCACTCTCCACCTGGGCGCGGATGATCCCGTGGACTTTGTCGACGGTGCGCTCCTCGCTCCCGGTGATGTTGTTGGAAAAACAAAGAATGTCCACCCCCGCGTTGATCGACAACCGGATCGCCTCTTCCAGTCCATATTGCTTGGCTACAGCCTGCATCTGCATGTCATCGGAAAAGACGACACCATCGTAGTGATACCGCTTCCGGAGCAGGCTGTCGATCACCCGTGAGGATAGTGTGCCGGGATAAGCCTTCGGGTCCAGGTTCCTGTTGACAATGTGCGCGCTCATGATCGCATCCACCTGCCCGGCGGCGATCAGCTTTTCATACGGGATCAGTTCGGCCGGTGTCCAGGTCTGCGTCACGTCGGCCACCCCGTAGTGCGTGTCCGCCAACGAACTACCATGGCCGGGGAAATGCTTGAGCACCGTAATCACGCCAAACTTGCGGTGCGGTTTGATGAACTCACCCGCCAGCAAGGCCACCGAATCCGGATTGGCGCTGAATGCCCTCCCCACTTTGTAGATGACTGTGTTCTCCTTATTCACACCCAGGTCCACCACCGGGGCAAAGTTGACGTTGATGCCCAGCCCGGCAAGTGTGGACGCCGTGGCTTCGGCATAAAATCGCACCGAGTCAAGCGTCCTGGCCCGGCCCATCTCCTGCGCGGTGATGGATCGTGTAAACCCATACTTCTCTTTCAGTCGATTCACCTTTCCTCCCTCCTGGTCGATGGAGACCAGTAGGGGTATGGGTGCTGCCTGCTGGTATGTCCAAATGATCTTTTTCAACGACGCAAATGAGGAAGTCTTCAGCGCGCTTGGTCCGGTGCGGGAATATCCGGGCACATTCTTTTCAAAAAGGATAATCGTTCCCACTTTACCCGCCCTTACTTCCTTCAGCACCAGGGAATCCACGCGCTCGCCGGGGAATCCGATCAGAATCATCTGACCGATCTTCAGGGACAGGGAATCGGTTGTCTGCGCCCTCATGACGGGGCTCACGGTCACCAGGAGAACAGCCAGGAGTCCAAGCCGGAGCGCATCAATACGTTTCATAAATGAATTTAAGTATTTCTTCCATTCGTCCGCGAACCGACCCGGTGCTCACCGCAAAGTTGTTGTTCATCCAGCTGAAGACAAGGGTCCTGCCTTTTCGCGTCACAATGAACCCGCTCAGCATGTGATTGTTGCGGAGCGATCCCGTCTTGCCGAAGACAAATGGCCTTTCTCCCTTGTAGTTGTTACGAATGGTGCCGCTCACCCCGCCCACGGCCAACAAGCTGAAGAGACGCTCCCGGGGAACTATCTCGCTGGTCTTCTCCCAGAGCCGTACAATCGAGCGGGGCGTGAAGAGGTTCATGCGTGACAGTCCGGAGCCGTCTACCCAAATGGGCTCATCTGGCAGGTCCGCCAGGAACTGTCTCTTCGCCTCGCGGATAGCGATGTCGGTACGCAAGGTGTCAGACAATACACCGGCACACACCAGGAGCAACTGCTCGGCAATGAAATTGTCGCTCTCCTGCATCATGACCTTGTAAAGACTGTCGGCCGGCACACTGTACAGGGTCCTCGCCCGGGAGGTAAGCGGAACCTGCGCCAGGGATACTTCCTTCTTCAGGGTATCCGACAGCAGCCGGGTCAGCAAATCGTGGGAGTAATGAAAAGGAATTTCCCAATGAAACGTGGAGTCCTTGGTACCCGGGATGTACAGCAGGTTGTTGGAATCCAGGCCGCGCACAAGGTCGTTCCGTTCGCGTGGCTGTGGAGCCCGCTGCACTTCAGTGGCAAAGATTCTTGGTGAGGGTGAGAACTGCGCGCCGGATTTACGCATGTGGAAGCGGTTGCCGTAGATCGGCAAAGGGGTGCGTTCCACCTGGTAGGAGTACCTGTAGTCGCCCCAGGCCCAGCCAGGCCCAAAGTGTTCGCCGTCGAAGTTGGACGGGGAATAATAAAGTTTCGGTGCGCCCGACAGGAACGCATAAGTGCGGGTCGCGGGCATCACATCGTCGTAAAGAAAGCTGGGATCGCCGGTTCCCCAGAAAATCAGGGAATCCCCTCGCTGCTCATAGCGAAGAGCCGGTATGGAATCTCCCAGCAAACGCAACGAGGTGTACAGGGTGAAGATCTTTGTGTTCGACGCCGGAATAAAATACCGGTCCCCCTGATGTTCGTAAAGTGTCTTCCTTTTCTCGGGATCATAGAGCATGAACCCGATGTGATCATGAAATTCGGTTTCCGCGCGGTCAATCTGTTTATGCAGCCGGGCAGAAGGCGAACATGCCGACAGGAAGAAAGCAATGGCCAGGCCGTACCCGCCTAATCTGTGCCTCATACCGAGAGGTATCGTTCCCTGATCACCTTGCCATGGTGCGTCTCATGGCCGGCTATGATAATGCCGATGGCCACAACCGACAATTCATTGTTATTGGCGGTTCCTTTCCGCGTCAGCATTTCTTCGCTAAAACTCTTGAACAGGTCGATCGTGCTGGTGCGCAGGTGCTGCATCTCGTCGCCGATCTGGGCGAGGCTTCTCGCTTCCGCATTGAGATGGGGGGCATAGGCATTTTCATCAAATCCCGACAGTGGGGTCCTGTCGTTTCGCGCGAAGCGGAGGGCCCGGTAGCTGAATATCCGTTCGGCGTCCAGCATGTGACAAAGAACTTCCCGTACCGACCATTTGCCCGCGGCATAACGGAAGTCGGCTTTGCCTTCGGGTATCGAATGGATCAACTCCAGCGTACGATATCCCGAAATCCTCAACGCCTGGATGACGTCCGGCTGTTCGACCAGTTTGACATAGGGCTTGTAATAGGCGGGTATGGTTTCCAGGTTAAGAAACATGGGCGGTGTGTTTGAAACGAAAAGTAATCAATCCGCCGCGGAATTCTAATGATGCGACTTCTCGGCGGCACGGATCATGCGCCTGCGGAGAAAATTCTCCACCGGCAGCACCAATAGGGCAATTCCCACCTGGACAAAGAAGTCGGCCACCGGGGTGCTACGGAACGACAGGTTGGCTACCACGACCACCTGGATAAATTGAATGAGCAAAACCACGGTCAGCGCCGAGAGGAACTGGCTGAGCATCCGGTACCTCGCAGTAGCCACGTTGAGGCGCATGGAGAACACCACCAGTGTAGCAAATACAATGAACTCGAGGGCATAGAAGGCGGGTCGCTTCCAATAGGGTGGCACCACGTCGACCTCAATGGTATCGAGCTTGGTGATTCTTCCAAACAAATCCCTTGACTCTACCATCACGCTGTAATTGCCTGGAGGGAGGAATGGAAAATTAATGACGTTGTTGAGCGTAGACCAGTCCGACCAGGTGGATTGAAGGCCCTTGACCCAATAGTGGTACTCAATGGCCTGAAGGCTTACATACTCCGGTTGGATAAATTCAAACGTCAGTGCACTCTCCCGCTCATCCACGCTCAACTTTTTAGGAGAAAGTCTTTCCTGCTGATTGCGAACCTCCTTCAGAAAGAGCGGGTTGCTCTCGGAGATCGCCGTCGCGAATTCACTGGAAAACTTGTAGAGATCATTGGATGCGGTAATGACCCAAAGGCTCTTGCCCATTTCGGCAGGAGCCAGAAATCGGATGTCAGGGAATAGTGCCAGCCACTCCGTCTTGAGTTCTCCCTGCTTCCGCCGGTCGACCGTTCTCCAGCGGTGACCATCGTGAAACCAAAAGGCGCCTGAAGAGGCAAAGTACTTCTTGGGTCCTGGCAATGAATCGTATTTGACGAAAGCATTTTTGTACCCCAGGTAGTGAAAGAACTCACCATTTTGCGTGATGTATACTTCACGGCCGTAGGCCAATCCGACGGTCTTGTCGATCGACGTATAGGGAAGCGGAATTTCTTCGGCATCCACGATTTCCTTCTCCTCGACCCCGACGCGAAGCACGCGATCTCTTCCGCAAATCCATACGTTTTGCGAATTGTCCTCAAAGAAATAATCCGCAAACAGGGATAGCGAATCCGGAAACTCTTCATTCTTCCAGCCGACAGCAACGGGACGATACATCAGGATCTCGTTGTCGTAATTGCTGATCAGGAGGGCATCAAGACCCGAGGAGTAGTACACCGCCCGGGAAGGTTCTGGTCTGACCGGGATCCCCACCAGGTCCTTCACTTCGAAAACACCCCCGACTCCGCCGGCGATCAGCCGATCGTCCACGATGATCAATTGATCCACTTTGCCGGAAATCCCCAGGACCTGGGTGAACTCGTGCTGTACCCCACGAAGCACCTGCCGGGTTTTCTGAACTTTAGCCCGGTGCTTAACGGCGGGCGCCTGCTTTTTGACAGGGGCAGGCTCTTCGGGCGCCGGCTCTTCCTTCTTCTTCTTCCCGAATCCCAGGAAGCCCCTGCGGGTCTTCTTACGCTCTGACACGGTCACGGGCGGCTCTACTTCCTGAGCTTCTGTAGCTATCGTCTGAAGGACTTCATAGGTTTCTGTTCCGAATATTTGCCGTTCCACCAGGCTGAACAATCCGAGCGTGGTTCCCACATAAAGGGTGCCGCGGAATGACTGAACACAGAGGAGATTGCCAGCCAACCCCGGATAATGATTATAGGTTCGAAAGGGCAGGAAGGGCGCGGCGCGGGTGAATCCGTACTCGTGGGCCATCCAGACACCCTGGTGCCGGTCGGTGTGCAAAGCAAACACCTCATTGTCGGGAAGGCCGGTGAAGTAATTGGTCGTCTCCACCGTTTCGGCAGTCTCCAAATCCATGAAAATGACGCCGCCACGCAGCGTGCCGATGGCCACCCTTTGATCATTGATCCAGGTGGCATTGGCCACCACATTAGTGACCAGGTAGCCGGAATCCTTGGGAAAAATTTCGGCCAGTCCGCCGTTGCGATAAACATAGAACTTGCCGTCATCCGTGGCGAGGAGGTACTGAGAGTGGTCAGGAGATGGCTCGCTGAATACCAGGTGCCTCCCGGCAAGGAAGTCGGGCTGAACCAGGGAATTGCCCTGGATTTTTCGAAGGCCCTCGTTCTCACTATCCACCAGGATGGTGCTCCCGACCTGATACAATCCGGAAAACAGATTATCCGGTCCTGAAGAGGAAGCAACCACTTCGGCCTTTGATGACTGGGCCGGAATCCGATAGACGCGTGTCTCACTCAGGAAGTACACCTCGTTCTCGGCAGAGACGGCGGCGAACACGTTGCGCGTGTCGGCAATCGAGTCGGACAGCGACTCGTATTCCATTTGGTTTCTCTCGTTGAGCCGCAAGCGGCCAAAGCCGCCTGAACCGCACGCAAACAGTTCGCCCGCGGCGTTCATCGCAAGCGCGTAGATGGCGCCCCGGGCAGGAATTTGGGTCCAGGTTCGCCCGTCAAACTGCAACACGCCGGTCCGGTTGGCAAAGTAGAGGATGCCGTGCTTGTCCTGATGAATGTCGTAGCTGAGGTAGTTGATCTTGTCGCTGCCCGGGTTGTAATGCGTGAGAAAATAGTGCCCGGACTGAGCCCTCACTCCTGCCGAAGCGACACCAATCAAGATGAGCGTAACGAGGATTCGAAGCATTTTCGGATAGAGCCGATTTCAAATATACGGCATACTTGGGTTCGCTTAGCTAATCTTCGCCCAGTTGACGGTAGACTTCCGTAAAGAGGATAAATGGGCTTTGATCGGCGAATTTTCGGGTTTAACAAGTTCCGGATCGGCCTCCAGAAGCGCGCTCGCCTCTTCCCGCGCATCCGACAGTATCTTCCCGTCCTTACCCAGGTCGGCGATAAGAAGGTCCAGCAAGCCGCTCTGCTGTGTCCCCATGAGATCGCCCGGTCCCCGAAGCTCAAGATCCGTCTCGGCAATCTCGAACCCGTTGTTGGTTTTGACCATCGTATTCATGCGCAACCTGGCTTCGGCGCTCAACTTATAACTCGTCATCAGGATGCAATACGACTGTTCGGCGCCCCGGCCTACCCGGCCCCGGAGTTGGTGCAATTGAGACAGTCCGAACCGCTCCGCGCTCTCGATCACCATCACGGAAGCGTTGGGCACATCGACGCCAACTTCGATCACCGTGGTGGCCACCATGATTTTGGTTTCCCCACGCTGAAAGCGGGCCATCTCATAATCCTTTGCCTCCGTCTTCATCTGTCCGTGTAAAATGCTAATCGCGAGGTCGGGAAAAGCACGGGAGATGCTTTCGTAACCATCCATCAGATGCTTCAAGTCCAGTTTTTCCGATTCTTCAATGAGGGGGTACACAATGTACACCTGCCTCCCGGCGTCAATCTGGGACCGCAGGAAAGCGTTGACCTGCAGACGGTGGGAATCAAATTGATGCGTCGTCTTGATTGGCTTTCTTCCTTTGGGCAATTCATCGATCACGGATACGTCAAGGTCGCCATACAGTGTCATGGCCAGCGTGCGCGGAATCGGCGTGGCGGTCATCACCAGCACATGAGGATAGATTTCCGTGTTCTTCTGCCAGAGTTTCGAACGCTGGGCCACGCCAAAGCGATGCTGCTCATCAACAATGGCCAACCCGAGGCGATTGAACTTTACTTCTTCTTCCAGCAGCGCGTGCGTGCCGATGAGAATCTTCAGTTGCCCCGACTCCAATTGCTCGTGAATCTCCTTGCGGGCGCTCCGTTTGGTCGATCCGGTCAGCAGGGCAATGGATACCTTCATCGGTGCAGCATACTTCTGAAGGTTCTGAAAATGCTGTTGCGCGAGAATTTCGGTCGGCGCCATAAGGGCAGCCTGTGCGTCCCCTCCGATGACAAGGAGCATGCAGATAAATGCCACGATGGTCTTGCCGCTCCCCACATCACCCTGAAGCAAACGGTTCATCTGCCTGCCTGATTTCATGTCGTTGTAGATTTCCCGGATGACGCGCTTTTGCGCCTCCGTCAACGGAAAAGGAAGATGCGTGTTATAGAATTGGGTGAGAATGGCGGTGTCCCGGAAAACCTGGCCTTTAAACTTTTCCACGCGGACCAGTTTCATTTTCAACAGGCGCAGCTGAAGGTAGAACAGTTCCTCAAACTTCAGGCGTTGTTGTGCCGCCGCGAGCACCTCCGACGTCTCCGGGAAGTGAATGGTAACCATCGCCTCCTGTTTGCCGGGAAACCGGTGATTCCGGATGATGGAGTCGGGCAGCACTTCGCGGATGTGCGGCTTGCCCGCCCGGAGCACTTCCTGCTGAAGCCGGGAGATAAACTTGCTGTCGATATGCCTGGCCCGCAGCTTTTCAGACAACGGATACACCGCCTGCCAGCCACCCCGGGTGGTTTTCTCGCTCTCCGGCTCCACCTCGGGATGAGCGATAGTAAATGTCTTTCCATACCGGCTGGGCTTTCCAAAAACCACATAAGGCACGCCAGGCTTCACCTTCTGCAACACCCAGGGGATGCCTTGGAACCAGACCAGCTCCAGGGTACCCGTCTCATCCTTGAAGTGCCCCACCAGCCGCTTCTTGTAGGAGGTGCCCACGGTCTCAAACGTTGTGATGGTTCCGCGCAACTGCACAAACGGCATGTCTTCCCTGACTTCCTTTATCGAATAGAACCGGGTACGGTCCTCATACCGGAATGGGTAGTGCTGGATCAGGTCCCCGTACGTGAAAATCTTCAGTTCCTTTTGAAGCAACGCGGCACGCTGAGGACCCACGCCTTTCAGGTATTCAATGGAGGTATCAAAGAATGGGGTCAACGGGTAATGAATTGGTCAGCCTGCTGACAAATTAAGAAATCCCCTGCAACGGGCAGAGAAACGGGACTGACGGAAATCCGGATAAGCTACCTTCTCCAGGTCAGTGTATTGATCAGCTGCATGGCATCGCGCTTGAGGTATTCGATAGCCGGCTGAAGCGAGTCGTTTTGCACTTTGACGTTAAAGTAGACCGCTGCGCGAAGAAAGTTTTCTGTTGAATCCGTCATCGTAAACTGGAACTGGCTGGGCACCTCGCCATCCAGTTCAGCAATAATGGCTGTCTTGCCAAGGGGGGTGCGAACAATCGTTTCATCAATGGCATAGGCCTTGATCTGGTGCTTGGCGGTGAGCACGTAGGCATCTTGAAGGTACTCCTTCAGCAATTTCTCACTGTGGCCAACGGACTTGTAGGTGACGTGGATGGTTGCCTGCAGCTCCGGATAATAGATTTCGACCCAGTGGCGGTCCCGGATCCACGAGGTGTCGCGTTGAAAACGGGCATGCCTGGAATACTCAAATTGATAAGGGAGGGTATCAGGAGAAAGGCGGTACTCCGGATCGGGCAATTCCAGACGATTGTATCCGCGAGGCTTCGGCTGGTAGGGCGTGGAGCAGGCGAATACCCCCAGCAGAATAGCAAACACCAATGTCCCGCTAAGCTCCCGGCTTCTGTTCATCGTCAATGTGCACCCGCACTCGTTTGATTCTTTTCTCGTCCGCCGTCAGCACATGGAAAGTAAACCGGTCGTATTTCAGCGTTTCTCCCGCTGCCGGCATGGTTTTGTTGAGCTCCAAAAGAAGCCCGCCGATGGATTCGCTCTCCCCTTTCACTTCATCAAAAAACTGGGGCTCCACATCGAGGACTTTACAGAGGTCGTGCAAAGACACCCTGCCCTCGAAAATGTACGTCTTGTCGTCAACCTTCTGGTACTGGGTAGCGATCTCGTCAAACTCATCGTTGATTTCCCCGATGATTTCCTCGATGAGATCTTCCAGCGTCACCAGGCCGCTGGTTCCGCCGTACTCATCCGCCACGATGGCGATGTGCACGCGCTTGTTCTGAAAGTCGCGAAGAAGACCGTCAAGCCGTTTGGTCTCGGGGACAAAGAATCCCGGGCGGAGCAATCGCTGCCACTGGAAATTCTTTCCCTCCAGAAGGTAAGGGAGAAGATCCTTGGTATAAAGGATGCCCTCGATATGGTCGATGGTGCCCCTGAACACCGGGATACGGGAATAGCCAGACTTTTTCACCGCCTCCAACAGCTCGTAAAAGTCCAACTCGACATCTACTGTCGAAATTTCCAGCCTGGACTTCATGACCTGCTTGACGGTGAGCGTCCCAAAATTCACGATGCCCCTGAGGATTTCTCGTTCATCCACGGAGGTCTCCGGGTTGTCGGTGGTCAGTTCCAGGGCCTGGTTGAGTTCTTCCACTGTACTGTTATATCCGCGCTTGGCGATTCGTTTTTCGATGATGCTGCTCATGCCCATGAGGAAATAAGAAATCGGCCTGAAGATCTTTTCCAGGAAGAGCCATCCTGCACCGGTAAGCCGGGCAATGTTCATGTTGCGTTTTGTCGCATACACCTTGGGAACAATCTCGCCAAAGAAGGTAATGGCGATCGTGGTGACCAGGGTGACAATACCCACCAGCGTTTGCTCGGGTTTACGGGTGCCGGCCATCTCCCACATGAGAAAAGTGGCAATGGTCACGATACCGACGTTGACAAAATTATTGGCGATCAGAATGGTGGCGAGCAGAAGGCGCGGGCGCTTGAGCAAATCGATGATATGGGTACTTGCATGATCGCCCTCATCCCGGCAGCGGTCAAGGTCGTCGGCCTTCAACGAAAAGAAGGCCACCTCGGAGGCGGAAATCATAGCCGAGCACGCCAGCAGCACCACGATTACCGCCAGGCTGATAAGGTAGAACGTAGGGAACTCCACCGCGGCAACTTCCATCAAAAACGTACTGGGGGGCTCGTCCACAGGTCTGGTCAGTTATACAATCCGTCAAAAAGGCAGGTCATCCGTAGCATCACCGGTCATCCTGGGTTCCGGTTGGCTGGGAGCGTTTCCCGGGGAAGCTGCAGGGCGATATTCACCTCCGCCACCTTCCCGGCGTGTGCTTAGCATGGTCATATTATCGCCCACGATTTCGGTGGTATAACGGGTTACGCCGTCCTTTTCCCAGGAGCGGGTGCGAAGCTTTCCCTCCACGTAGACCATGTCTCCCTTGTGCAAGTATTTCGCCGCCACCTCCGCCAGTCCACGCCACAACACGATATTGTGCCACTCGGTGAGTTCCTTTCGTTCACCGGTCGTCTTGTCTTTGTACGACTCCGAGGTGGCCATGGTGAAGTTGGCTACCGTTGCACCATTTTCGAGGTTTCTGACTTCCGGGTCTTTGCCCAGCCGTCCGACCAGAATGACTTTGTTTACACCTGACATATTTCGCGTGTTTTACTTTTCAACAAGGGCTGCCCGAACCGGGTTTCGGGAAGAGCAAGGGCGCAAATTTACCAAATTGGCGGGACTATTCTCCTGCACCGTTCTCCCGCAGGTATCGGGCGACCAGCACCGATTTAGGAAGGCGCTGCACTTTACCGGGGCCGCAAGGAATCGCGGAAGCAAAAAGGCCTCCTCGTGGCCAATCCGACTCCTTGGGGATACTGATTTCCAGAAAGCGGGCCGCAATAACTTGATGCGAAAGAACATGTTTGTATTCCGGCGAGACCGTTGCGCTAGTTCCTTCTCCCACCACCTTCTTTATGGTGCGCTCCAGTTCTCCTTTGCTGAGCCTGGTCTCGCTTTCCACGAGCGGGAAATCCCAGAGTCCTTTCCAGATGTCCTGGCCTGTCCTTCGATTCATCAGTACGGATTTCCCGCGCCGGGCTACCACATAATGGAAATATCGGCGCTTCGTCTTCACCGACTTTCGTTTGACGGGAAGGTCTGCCTGCATTCCACGCCTGAAGGCGACACAACCGGCCGATAGGGGGCATTGGTCGCAGGACGGGCTTCGGGGTGTGCAAAACAATGCGCCAAATTCCATGATCGCCTGGTTGTAGGTGGAACTGTCTTTGACGGGCAACAAATCATTGGCCAGTGCCATAAACTTCCTTTTTCCTGCGGGCGAAGCAATGTCATCCGACACTCCAAACACGCGCGAAAGCACCCGAAACACATTGCCGTCCAGGACCGCCACGCGTTCCCCGAACGCAAAGGAGGCGATAGCGGCAGCCGTATAGTCTCCGACACCTCTCAATTGTTTCAATTCGACGAAAGTCTGCGGGAAATTTCCCTGATATTTTTTTGCGATCATCCTGGCGCAGGCATGCAGATTGCGGGCCCGTGAATAATAGCCCAATCCCTGCCACATGCGGAGTACCTCCTGCTCAGAAGCCGCGGCCAGCGACCTGACATTGGGGTATTGGCGGACAAAGGCGCGGTAGTAGGGCAACCCCTGGGCTACCCGCGTTTGTTGAAGAATAATTTCGCTTAGCCAGATTTTATAGGGGTCCCGGGTTTGCCTCCAGGGCAGCAACCGATGGTGTTCCTGGTACCATTCGACGACTTTTGCGGAGAAAACGGTTGCCTTCATTTCCTTGATAATCAGAATTTTTCAATATTGTTTTTAAATCTGACGGGGCAAATTAATTTTGTCGTCCCTTAACTAAGACAAACACCCAAGAACCGTGACGAAAGCAGACGTAATCAACCAAATTGCGGACAAGACAGGAATCGACAAGGCCGATGTAACCGCATCCATTGAAGCCTTCTTTACCATCGTTAAAAATTCGATGTCGGGTGGTCACAATATTTATGTTCGCGGCTTCGGCAGTTTCGTAAACAAGAAGCGCAAGAAAAAAATTGCCCGCAACATTTCCCGCAACACAGCCATTGTTATCGACGAGCATTATATCCCCAGCTTCAAGCCGGCCAAGGTCTTCATCAACAAGATCAAGAACAGCGAAAAGGTGAAGCAGCTCGCCGAGAAGTAATTTCCGGTTGACGCAACGCCTTCCGTTGCCAACCTGCTCATGAAGAAAACCCGTCTTATCCTGATTCTCGTGGCTGCCGGCATGGTGGCTATCCTGTACTTCCTGCCCAAAGCGGTGGTGGAGAATGAGAGTCAATTGCAGACCTCCGGGCCGGCGGTGGACTCTGCGGCGAATGCAGGGAGCCCCCACCGGCCGGCGCCTCGCGCGATCCGGAATACCATTAACCGGCTGAGGGCCCGATACTTATCGGAAGGCTCAGAACAAAAAAGTGCTATCTTTGCCGACTCGCTAATCGTGCCCTATCAACAGGCCGGTCTTTACGACAGCGCCGCCTGGTATGCCGAGCAAGCGAATGCGTTCTTTAAAACAACCGAAAGTCTGCTGAAAGCCGCAAACGCCTCGTATGAAGCGTACACCTTCGCGGTGGACCGGGTAAAGCAGCGAGCGCTGGCGGAAAAGACACGTGATCTTTTCAACCAGGTATTGGTCAAGGATCCGGACAACGCCGATGCCAAGACCAAAACAGCCATGACCTACATGAGCTCCGAGTCCCCGATGAAGGGAATCCAGATGCTTCGTGAGGTCGTAGAGGCCAATCCCAGGAATGAACTGGCCTTGTTTAACCTGGGCATGCTCGCCATCCAATCCGGTCAATATGGACGCGCCGTGGATTGGTTCGAAAAGCTCCTCGCCGTCAATGAAAACCACCTCCAGGGAAATCTGTTGCTGGGTGTGGCCTACCTCAACCAGGGCGACAAGAAAAAGGCACGTCAGCAGTTTGAAAAAGTAAAAAAGCTGGATCCGGATCCCTCGGTACAGGCTACCGTGGATTCGTACCTGCAGGAACTAAACTAATTTTTTAACCCGCTGTCCCTCAGAAGGAGGTGACGGCCCAAAACATGATTGACTATGCCAAGCGGTAAGAAGAGAAAGAAACACAAGATGGCTACCCACAAGCGCAAGAAGCGCCTGAGAAAGAATCGCCACAAGAAGAAGTAAGCCATCGTCATCCTGATACCCCGTGAGTAACGAACTAATCATTAGCGCTACTCCGGAAGGATGCCGAATCGCCCTCCTGCGCGACAAATCGCTGGTTGAATTTCACGAAGACAACGGGGCTACAAAATTTGCGGTAGGCGACATTTACCTGGGCAGTGTCAAGAAGGTTGTCCAGGGTCTTAATGCCGCCTTTATCGACATCGGGTACGAGAAAGACGCCTTTCTCCATTACCTGGACCTCGGACCGCAGTTCGCCTCGTTGATGAAGTTTACCAAGCTGGTTCGCGCCAAGAAGATCACCGGCGGCAGACTCGAAAAATTCCATGCAGAGAAAGACATCGACAAGCATGGAAAAATCGGTCAGCAACTTTCCAAAAACCTGGTCCTCCCGGTCCAGGTCGTAAAGGAGCCGATATCCACTAAGGGCCCAAGGCTTTCTTCGGAGTTATCCATCGCAGGACGATACCTCGTCCTGGTACCCTTTGCCAACGCCGTAAACGTCTCCAAGCGCATCAGCAGCAACGAGGAGCGTAAGCGTCTTCAGCGCCTCATCCAATCGATCAAGCCCGAAGACTTTGGCGTTATTGTGCGCACCGTCGCCGAAGGCAAGGACGTCGCCGAGCTCGACAAAGATCTCCGCAACCTGGTGAAAACCTGGGAAGAGGGGATGACCCGCCTCACCACCGCCAACCCGCGGGAAAAACTGATCGGGGAATTGAGCAAAACGTCGTCGATTCTCCGGGATCTTCTCAACGAGTCATTCGACAACATCCACGTCGACGACAAGAAGATCTTCGAAGAGGTAAAGACCTACATTCACACGATCGCCCCGGAAAAGGAGAAAATCGTCAAGCTGTATACCGGCAAAGCGAAGATCTTCGAGCACTACGGGATCGAGAAACTGATCAAGTCAGCCTTCGGGCAGACCGTAAGCCTGCGTGGCGGCGGTTACCTGATCATCGAACACACTGAGGCCCTTCACGTCATCGACGTCAACAGCGGCAACAAATCCAACCGGGAAGAAAATCAGGAAACGACGGCCCTGTCCGTCAATATTGAAGCCGCGAAGGAAGTGGCCCGCCAGCTGCGGCTGAGGGACATGGGCGGCATCATCGTGGTCGACTTCATCGACATGCGCAACCAGGAAAACAAGCGCACCATCTTCAAAACGATGATGGAAGAAATGGAGCAGGACCGCGCCAAGCACACCGTTCTCCCGCTTTCCAAATTTGGACTCATGCAGATCACCCGCGAACGGGTGAGGCCGCAGATGAACATCGCGACGAAAGAAGTGTGCCCCACGTGCAATGGCAGCGGAAAGATCGAAGCCACCATCCTGGTAACCGACCAGATCGAGGAGCATGTCAATCACCTCTTCGAAAAGCAGAACGAAAAGAGCCTGGTCCTCGCGCTGCATCCCTTCCTGTACGCCTACTACACGAAAGGCATGATCTCGAAGCGGCTGAAATGGTTCTTCCGGTACCGCCGCCCGATCACGCTTGTAAAAGACTCTTCGCTGGGCATTACAGAATTCCACTTCCTCAACAAGGACGGCGAAGAAATCGACCTCGGCGGCCAGGCGAAAGCCCAGCCTCCGGTGCCCGCAGAAGCCTAAGTCGCAGTCCCGCGATCCATGACAAAAAGAGAGACAGGCCTGGTTCCCAACGGAGCCAGGCCTGTCATCCTGTCACAATTTGGCCGTGGACTGAAATTTGTCCGTCCCGAGCCAGTAAAAACTCATTCGTATGTCCGAAACCATGGAAAAGGGAACCATCTCCATCAACACGGAGAACATCTTCCCGATCATCAAGAAATTCCTCTACTCTGACCATGAGATCTTCCTGCGGGAATTGGTGAGCAACGCGGTTGACGCCACGCAAAAGCTCAGGAAACTCGCCTCGATGGGAGAATTCAGCGGCGAACTTGGCGAACTCCGTGTGGAGGTCAGCTTTGACAAAAAGAAGAAGACCATTACCGTCAGCGACCGAGGGATCGGCATGACGGCGGACGAAATCAAGAAGTACATCAATCAGATCGCCTTCTCCGGCGCGACCGAGTTTGTTGAAAAATTCAAGGACAAAGCCGACGCGAAAGACATCATCGGGAAGTTCGGATTGGGCTTCTATTCCGCCTTCATGGTGGCCAACAAGGTGGAAATTCTCTCCCGTTCCTACACGTCTGCCGAAGCCGCCCGCTGGATGTGTGATGGCTCTACCGAATTTTCGCTGACCGGCGCAGAGCGTGCCGATCGGGGAACCGACGTAATCCTTTACATCAACAAAGACTCGGAGGAATTTCTCGATGAATGGCGCATCAAGGGCATCCTGGAAAAGTACTGCAAGTTTCTCCCCGTTGAAATCAAGTTTGGCACCCGCGAAGACCGGGAGGAAGATGGCGTAGACAGCGACAACAAGCCCAAATACAAGACGGTCACCAAGGACCGGATCATCAACAATCCCACGCCGCTCTGGGTCAAATCACCTTCCGACCTAACCGACGAGGATTACCTGGCCTTCTACAAGGAACTTTATCCCTTTGCCGAAGCACCGCTTTTCTGGATTCACCTCAACGTGGACTATCCGTTTACGCTGACCGGCGTGCTGTATTTCCCCAAGGTGAAGAACGATTTCGAGCTCAACCGCAACAAAATCCAGCTCTATAGCCGCCAGGTTTTCATCACCGATGAAGTGAAAGACGTCGTCCCTGACTTCCTGATGCTGCTCCACGGCGTGCTGGACTCGCCCGACATTCCGCTCAACGTTTCGCGCAGCTACCTGCAGAGTGACTCGAATGTCAAGAAGATCAGCCAGCACATCACCAAGAAGGTCGCGGACAAACTGCAGGAAATGTTCAAGAAGGATCGCGCTGACGTTGAAAAGAAATGGGACGATATCAGCATCTTCGTCAAGTACGGCATGATCAGCGATGAGAAATTCTACGACCGCGCCAAGGAATTTGCACTGCTCAAGAATACACTGAACAAGTATTTCACCTTCGACGAGTACCGCACCTACATCAAGGACCTGCAAACCGACAAGGACGGTCAGCTGATTCACCTGTACACCAGCGACCCCGGGAAGCAACACAGCTTTGTGGAGGCGGCCAACCGCAAGGCCTATGATGTAATTGTCCTCGACGGGGTACTCGACAGTCACTTTGTCAACACCCTGGAGCAGAAGCTGGACAAGGCGCAATTCCGACGCGTCGACAGCGATACGCTGGACAAACTCATCGTGAAGGACGAGAAGATCGAAAGCGTGATGAGCCAGGCCGACCAGGACAAACTGAAAACCATTTTTGAAAAGGCCATCAACAACACGGCCATGACGGTAACCATCGATTCTCATGCCCCCGATCACTTGCCGGTTACGGTGACCATGAGCGAGTGGGCCCGCCGTATGAAAGATATGGCCAAGACGGGCGGTGGCGGAATGTACGGGTTCATGGGCGCCATGCCCGACCAGTACAGCGTTTCCATCAACAGCAATCATGCGATGGCCCAGAAAATCATCTCAGCTACCGAAGAGTCACGTCAACTGGAACTGGCCAAGCAGGCTTATGACCTCGCCTTGCTCTCTCAAGGCATGCTTACCGGGGCTGACCTGACGCAGTTTATCCGGCGCAGCGTGGAACTTGCCGCCCAGTAAGCCGGTCACCGAAAAAATAAACTTTCCCTACCTTCGTTAAGACCATGACGATGATGGGGAAAGTTTTCTTTTTTGGGCTTGGCATGACCCTCTCCCTGGCCGCCTGGGCCCAGGAGGCCCGGGAAAAGGAATCCTTTGGCGTTGAGGGTCAGTTCACTTTTGAGACCGACAAGCCCTTCCGGCTGCTGGAACTCGACGAGAATACTTCCGAGCCTGTGGTCGTGCCGAAGAAGAAGAAGCCAAAGAAAAAGACCTTTTACGGGGTGAAGACCCGCAAGGGCTATGCCCGCCGGGGCACGGGAGAACGGGCCACGCTCGAGCTCTTCTATGTCCTGAAGACTCCCGAAAAGCCCACCCTGTTTGTTCGTGATATCTACTGGTACGACTATACACGCCGGGAAGTGCGCAAAACGGCCAACTTTGACATGAAGAAGGGGGTTTTGTTGCACGGGCCCTACAGGAAGTTGCAGAACAACGTGGTGATCGAAGAAGGTATCTTTTACAAAGGCACCAAGCACGGCCGCTGGATGCAGTTTGACCGCAACGATATTCTCAGCGACAAGGAAAAGTATTACAAAGGCTGGCCAAAGGAGTCGATCGTCACCTATTACGACCCCGTTGAGCGCAAGAAAGTGAAGGAGATGATCCCGGTTGAAATTGATGAGCGGGAGGGCTACTATTTCCTCTTCCATGAAAACGGCACCATTGCTGTGACCGGGGAATACAAATGGAATCAGAAGGTGGGCGATTGGGTGGAGAATTACCCCAACGGAAAACGAAAGAGAATCCTATCCTACCCGAGCGAACCCTACGACGAAACATTCAAGCCATTCATCCGCAAGGAGTGGGATGAAAAGGGTCGTGAGATCTTTACCTCGAATAAGGGCTAGTAGAAGGCATCCTCGATGTGAAACAACCGGGGACTCCCCGATTCGAGGTTTACAGCCACAATATCGTATCGGACATTTCCCTTCCAGTCGGTGATGTACTGGTAATAATCTGCGCCCTCAAGAATCCTCTTCTTCTGCCTGGCGTCGACAAACTCTTCGGGAAACCCGAACGCGCTGGAGGAGCGCGTTTTCACCTCCACAAACACGAGCCAGTTTTCACGACGTACAATGAGATCGATTTCCGAGCGACGATACCGGTAATTCCGCTCGAGCACCTGGTATCCCTTTTCTTCCAGGAGAGCGACAGCAAGCTGCTCGCCTTCGGCTCCTCTTTTGATTTTCTCGGTCATAGCCTACCTTTGGCCGCAAGTTCAAGCAGAAAGCGCGGCGATGAAAAAATTGATCGAAGGATTTACCAGACAATTAGGCGATGCCATACGCATCGGGCAGGCCGCCGATCTGGCCCGTCAGGGAAGCGATATCCGCAATGTCCTGATTTCCGGAATGGGCGGCAGCGGAATCGGCGCCAACCTGGTGGAATCCCTCACGTTCGGGCGAATCCCGATCCCGATCACCGTCAGCAAAGGGTATAACATCCCGCAGTTCGTGAGCCCTCATACCCTCTTCATCGCCTGCTCCTACAGCGGGAATACGGAGGAAACCCTGTCGGCCATCCAAAAAGCGATGCTCAAGCGATCTCACATCATCTGCATCACCAGCGGTGGCAAAATGCTTGAGCTGGCCAAAGAGTACAATTTTCTTTACATCAAATTGCCCGACGGGTACAGCAGTCCCCGTGCCATGATCGGCTACCAGGTGGTGTCCCTCCTCTCTGTCCTCTACCACACCAACCTGATCGGCGCCGCCTTCATCAAGGAAACTGAAAACGCGATCGAATACCTGGACCGCGGCGAAAAAGCCATCCAGGCCGAAGCCGAGATCATTGCCAAGAAGCTGAAAGGCAAATTGCCGTTCATCTACTGCGACGGTCGTCTCCACGCCATGGCCAGCCGTTTTCAGCAGCAACTCAATGAAAATTCCAAGCAGTTGTGTCACGTCAACACGTTCCCGGAGATGAACCACAACGAAATCGTGGGATGGCAATACCCGGAAGAACTCCTGCGGCAAATCCAGGTCATCTACCTCTATTCCGATCACGATCATGACCGCGTTGAAAAGCGCATGGAAATCTGCCGGGATCTCTTCGAGAAGAAATCAAATCCCATCATCGATATCGTCGCACAAGGTGCCTCGCTGCTGGAGCAGTATTATTATCTCATTCACCTCACCGACTGGATCTCCTATTTTCTCGCCCGTGAAAACAACGTGGATCCTGACCCCGTGACAGCGATTGATTACCTCAAGGCCGAGCTGGCCAAAGTGAAGTGAATGCCCGTCGAAATGCGGCAACACACGTAGTAGACCTGGGCCTGATGGAATACACCCAAGCCTGGGACTACCAAACCGGTTTGTTTCAATCCATCCTCGACATCAAGAAAAAGAACCGCGACCTTCCGGAGTCGGAACAGCTCCTCACTCCCAATTACCTGCTCCTGTGCGAACATCCTCCGGTCGTGACGCTTGGAAAAAGCGGAGACCGGAACAACCTCTTGGCTACCCCGGAGCAGCTTTCGGCCATGGGAGCCTCCTATGTCCCCACCAACCGGGGTGGTGATATCACTTTTCACGGCCCTGGGCAACTCGTGGTGTACCCCGTCATCGATCTGGAGAACTTTTTTACCGACATCACCCGTTACATGCGGAGCCTGGAGGAAGCAGTCATTCGCATGCTGGACTCCTATGGAATAAAATCCGGACGCCTGGCCGGGCTTACCGGGGTCTGGCTTACCGACGGGAAACCACGGAAAATCTGTGCCATGGGCGTCAAGAGCAGCCGATGGGTAACCATGCATGGACTGGCCCTGAACGTCAATGTCGACCTGGCATTTTTTGACCTGATTATCCCCTGCGGCATCAACGATAAGGCCGTGACTTCCATGAAGCAGGAAACGGGCCTATCTTACGATCTCAAGGAAGTCAAACAGAGGCTCACGGACAGCCTCATGACGGTCTTTGAGATGGAACGTGTGGTCGAGTCGTTATGATCAAAGATATTCCGCTGCCCCAGGTGCAACACGTGACCCTTGCCGTGGCCCGTGTAAAAGACAATCTTCTCCAGGATAGCTGGAAAGTTTACCTGATCAATCAAAACACCGTGCCGCTGGAAAATATTCTCATCGCCAGCACGGGGTACGGCGAGCGAAACGGAGAGGAGCAAAACACCTCCACCCTGCGTCACTTCCTCCATCGCGCAGAGCCTCATAGCGCGACGCTGGTGGAACCCATCGACACCGCCGTATTCCACCTCAACAACGAATACTGGGTCAGCTACTACATCGGTAACCAACTGTTCGACAAACGTTTTATTTTCCTTCCCGGAACGATTTGTGAAGAAAACCTTTCCTTCATCCCCGAACTCGATGCAGAAGGTGTGCTTCACTCCTGACGCTTTCGTACCTTCGATCGCGCATGAAAGGAACGCTTTACCTGATCCCTACGGTCCTCGCAGAAGGAACAGAGCAGCGCGTGCTCTCGCCCGAAATTCCGATGACGGTGGGCCGGCTGAAGTTCTTCCTTTGTGAGAACATCCGAACGGCCCGCCGGTTTATTTCGGCATTGAAGGTTCATCCTTCGATAGAGTCCCTCCAGTTTACCGAACTGAATAAGGATACTCCGGAACAGCACTTGCCCGAATTGCTCGCCCCGCTTTCAGCCGGAGAGGATGCGGGCCTGCTCTCCGAGGCAGGTTGCCCGGGCGTGGCCGATCCGGGAGCGTTAGCGGTAGCCTTCGCCCACAGGCATGGCATCCGGGTCGTGCCGTTGACCGGGCCTTCTTCGCTGCTGCTGGGACTAATGGGGTCGGGACTCAACGGTCAGCGCTTTGCCTTCCACGGTTACCTGCCCATTGAGGCCAAGGCGATAGGCACCGCGCTGCGAACGCTCGAACAGGAATCAAGAGAGAAGAACCAAACCCAGCTCTTTATCGAAACACCGCACCGGAACAACAGCCTGATGGCCCATCTGCTCCGGTACCTGAGGTCCGACACCCGCCTTTGCCTCGCCTATCACCTGACCTCCCCGGAAGGCTGGATAAAAACCCTGACGGTCGCGGAATGGAAGAAGAATATACCCGCTCTTGACAAGGTGCCTGTCACTTTTCTCTTCCTGGCCGGAGCAGGCCGGTAAATAGGTAAACCTCATTATCTTTGCGGCCTTAAACACCAATTTCTTCAGCATGGCCTACTTATTTACCTCCGAATCTGTATCGGAAGGTCATCCCGACAAAGTCGCTGACCAGATTTCTGATGCCCTTATTGACTACTTTTTGGCCTATGACCCCAATAGCAAAGTGGCCTGCGAAACGCTGGTGACCACAGGCCAGGTTGTCCTGGCCGGGGAGGTGAAATCAGAGGCTTATCTCGATGTGCAGGATATCGCCCGGGAAGTAATCCGGAAGATCGGCTACACCAAAAGCGAATACATGTTCGAGGCCAACAGCTGCGGCATTTTGTCGGCCATCCACGAGCAATCCTCTGACATCAACCAGGGGGTAGAGCGCAAGAAGAAGGAAGACCAGGGCGCCGGCGACCAGGGTATGATGTTTGGCTACGCTACCCGTGAGACCGACAACTACATGCCTCTGGCCCTCGAGCTGGCACATACGCTGCTCCGCGAACTTTCCACCATCCGCCGCGAAGGCAAGGTGATGACCTACCTTCGTCCTGACGCCAAATCGCAGGTGACCATCGAGTACGACGATAACGGGAAACCCAACCGGATTGACACCATTGTGATTTCCACGCAGCACGACGACTTCGACAAGGACGCGGCCATGCTCAAGAAGATCCGCGAGGATGTCATCAACGTATTGATCCCCCGCGTGAAGAAGAAACTCCCCAAGCGTATTCAAACGCTGTTTGGCAGTGACATTACCTATCACATCAATCCAACCGGCAAGTTCGTCATTGGCGGACCACACGGCGATACCGGATTGACCGGCCGCAAGATCATCGTGGATACCTATGGCGGCAAGGGCGCCCATGGCGGTGGTGCATTTTCCGGGAAAGACCCCTCCAAAGTTGACCGCTCCGCCGCGTATGCCACGCGCCACATCGCCAAGAACCTCGTAGCGGCCGGAGTCTGTGATGAAGTGCTTGTCCAGGTTGCCTACGCGATTGGGGTGGCCAAGCCGGTGGGATTATTTGTGAATACGCATGGCACCGCGAAAGTGAAGATGACCGACGGTGAAATCGCCCGGCGGGTCGAAGGTCTCTTCGACATGCGTCCCTACTTTATTGAAGAGCGCTTTAAGTTGCGCACGCCGATCTATTCTGAAACGGCCGCCTATGGTCACATGGGCCGCGAACCCCGGATCGTTGAAAAGATCTTCAACAAAGGCATGAAGACCGAAAAGAAGGTGAAAGTAGAGCTGTTCCCCTGGGAAAAACTGGACTACGTGGATGTTGTAAAGAAGGCGTTCAAATTGAAGTAACCCTCGAATCAAGCACCAACAAAAAGGGCCCTCTTTGAGGGCCCTTTTCTTTTCAGGAGCGTTTGGCGTGCAGCCGGGTCTTGAATCTGCCCAGCTGGCTTCGCAGGGACTCCGTGGCGGAGTCCACAGCGGCCTCAAACGACCGGGCCTGCTCCTTGGCAAACAACTTCTTTCCCGGAACACTGATCCGAATCTCCACCGTCTTGTTTTCCACGCCCTCATTGTTCAGGCGCAGGAACACTTCCCCGTGTACGAGCCGGTCATAAAACGTATGCAACTTGTCGAGTTTCTGCTGGATAAAGTCAATCAGTTTGCGGTCGGCATCGAAGTGGATGGAATGAACTCGTAATCTCATAAGCGTACGTTTTTATTAGTGAAACATCAGAAAACTATGCCTTAGGATGTGCCTGATCAAATACCTTTTTCAATTTCTCCATGGAGTTGTGCGTGTAGACCTGCGTGGCCGCCAGGCTGCTGTGGCCCAGCAAATCTTTCACCGCATTGATCTCCGCGCCTTTATTGAGCAAGTGCGTTGCGTAGGTATGGCGCAGGACGTGGGGACTGCGTTTTTCCACGGTTGCATGGTCTCCCAAATGCCTGGACACGATCCGGTAAATCATCATGGGATAACATTTGGTCCCTGTATTGGTAACGATCAAATGACCCGAATCGTTTGCGGTTACCTCCCGATTTCTCGCCCGGAGGTAATGCTGAATCACCGAAACCAGTGATTTCGAAAAGGGGATAACCCGCTCCTTGTTCCGCTTTCCGATGACGCGAATGGTCTGTTCGCGCAGATTCACCTGGTTCTCCCGAAGCTGGATCAGCTCGGAAAGTCGCATGCCCGTTCCATAAAGCAGTTCCAGCACCAGCCGCTCACGCCAGCCTTCGTGGTTGTCTTCAAAGGACGAGTCATCCAGGACCGTCTTCATGTCCGGCTCCTTGACAAAATGCGGAAGCTTCTTTTTTGTCTTCAGGACTTTGATTTTCACCATCGGGTCCTTCCGGATCGCCTCCTGTCGGAGCAGAAACTTGTAGAAACTTCTCAAGCTGGCGATTTTCCGGTTGATGCTCAGCGCATCCAGTTCCTGTTCGACGAGCGAGACAATCCACGAACGTACCATGGCGTAGGTGGCGCGAGCCGGTTCTTCCTCGTAGGTGGTGCTCAGGTAAGTCGCAAATTGAGCCAGGTCATTCCGGTACGATTGCACCGTGTGCGGACTGAATCGTTTTTCAAATTGAAGGAAATTGAGGAAGGAATCGATCATGCTGCACGCACCGGCGGTCATAGAAAAGTAGAAAAAAAATCCCCCCGGGAAAAGACCCGGGGGGATTATATTGACGAAGACCGAGAAACGGCCTAGTAATTCTCCTTGGCGTACTGCTTCTGGCGGTACACGGCACGCAAAACTTGGCTGCGGCGCTTCACCGACGGCTTCTCAAAGGACGTCCGGGCACGAAGCTCCCGCAGGATGCCGGTTTTCTCGAATTTCTTCTTGAAACGCTTCAGGGCCTTGTCGATGGACTCGTTTTCCTTGATGTTGATGATCAGCATTGCTATTCTTAGTTAGGGCCGCAAATATAGGCGAATTCGGCCATTCTATGCAAAACTACTTCAAAATAGCCCTGGAAATGACCAATTTCTGGATTTCTGAGGTCCCCTCGCCAATCGTGCACAGTTTCGCGTCCCGGTAATACTTCTCCGCCGGGAAGTCTTTGGTGTATCCATACCCGCCAAAAATTTGCACCCCCTCATCCGCCACCTGGACGGCCACCTCGGAGGCATACAGTTTGGCCATAGCCGATTCCTTGTTTACGCTCTTTCCCAGGTCCTTGAGTTCGGCAGCCCTGAAAGTCAACAGCCGGGCCGCCTCGATCCGGGTAGCCATTTCGGCCAACTTGAAAGAGATTCCCTGAAACGCCGATATAGGCTTGTTGAACTGGTGACGCTCCTTCGAGTACTGCAGCGCCGCATCAAAGGCTCCCTGGGCGATCCCCACGCTCAACGCGGCAATGGAAATTCTGCCGCCGTCAAGCACCTTCAGGGATTGAATAAACCCATCTCCTTCCGCCCCTAATCGCTGACCCTCATGAATGCGGCAGTCGTGAAATACGAGCTCAGCCGTCTCTGAGGCGCGCATGCCCAGTTTATTCTCCTTCTTGCCCGATGTAAACCCGGGCGTTCCCTTTTCAACGACAAAGGCGGTCATTCCGTGAGAATCCCCTACCTCACCCGTGCGCACAATGACGACGGCCACGTCGCCGCTCTTGCCGTGGGTAATGAAGTTCTTTGTGCCATTGATAACATAGTGGTTACCGTCCCGTTTGGCGACTGTCCGCATATTCCCGGCATCTGAGCCTGTGTTCGGCTCGGTGAGTCCCCAGGCGCCGATCCATTCGCCGGTCGCCAGTTTGGGCAGGTACTTGCGCTTCTGCTCCTCATTGCCGAATTGAAGAATATGGTTGGTGCAAAGTGAGTTGTGCGCCGCCACGGACAAGCCAATGGATCCATCCATGCGGGCGATCTCGGAAATCACGGTCACATACTCGCGGTAGGTCAATCCCGCTCCTCCATACTCGTGAGGGACCAATACCCCCATCAAGCCCAACTTACCCATCTCGTGGAACAACGCCACCGGAAACTCCTGCGCCTCATCCCACTTCATGACGTTGGGAAGGATATGTCGTTCACCAAAATCACGGATCATTTGAGCCATCATTTGCTGGCCCTCCGACAAGTCAAATCCGGGTTGTACTGACACCTCTTCCATATTTCTTATCCCTTTTGTTCAGCCAAACGCCAAAAGTAACGGAACCGTATCCATTAACCAAACGACTGTTAGGTTCCTTATTTTAGGCAAATCAGGCAGATTCATGGGGTTAAAACCCTAATTTTGGCCCTCCTTATCCGTTAAATCTCCATGAAGATTGCAGTCGTAGGCACAGGGTACGTTGGCCTGGTAACAGGAACCTGTTTTGCTGAAACCGGGAACACCGTAACGTGCATTGATATCGATGAAAAGAAAGTCACCAGCCTGAAGGCGGGAAAGATGACCATCTATGAGCCCGGGCTGGACGTTCTGTTTGAGCGGAACATCAAGCAGGGCCGCCTGTTTTTTACGACTTCCCTCCGGGAGGGCATCCAGGGGGCGCAGGTCATTTTCCTTGCCCTTCCCACGCCCCCGGGTGCGGATGGCGCTGCCGATCTGAAGTACGTTCTCGGGGTAGCCAAAGAGCTCGGCTCACTGCTGGACCACTATGTAGTGGTCGTCGACAAGAGCACGGTTCCGGTAGGTACTGCCGAGCGTGTTGCCGAGCAAATTAAGCTCAACGCGCGGGTTGAATTTGATGTCATTTCCAATCCCGAATTTCTGCGCGAAGGCGTAGCGGTTGAAGATTTTATGAAGCCGGACCGCGTGGTGATCGGAACCTCCTCGGCGCGTGCCCGCAAAATCATGGATAGCCTTTATGCGCCTTTCGTGCGCCAGGGCAACCCGATCATCTTCATGGATGAGCGTTCGGCGGAACTCACCAAGTATGCCGCAAATGCCTTCCTGGCCACCAAGATTACCTTCATGAATGAAATTGCCAACCTGTGTGAAAAGGTTGGCGCCGATGTGGATGCGGTCCGTCGAGGACTCGGAACCGATAGCCGCATTGGCAAACGATTCCTCTTCCCCGGGATAGGCTATGGGGGAAGTTGCTTTCCCAAAGATGTGCAAGCCCTGGCCCACACCTCTGAAGAGTTTGCCTATGATTTCAAGATTCTGAAGTCCGTGATGTCGGTCAACGACGCCCAAAAGACCAAGCTGGTAGCCAAGATCAAAAAGCATTTCGCCAACCTGAAAGGCGTGACGATCGCCTTTTGGGGTCTTTCCTTCAAGCCGCAGACCGACGATATCCGTGAAGCGCCCGCCCTTTATAACATCGAAGAACTGCTCGCGGCCGGCGCCGTGATACGTGCCCATGACCCGGAAGCCATGGAGAATGTGAAGAAAATCTTCGGCGACCGTATAACCTATCACGCTACCCCATATGAAGCCGCCCAAGGCGCCGATGCAATCTTCATTGCCACAGAATGGCCCGAGTTCCGCGCCCCAGATTTTGCCCTGCTGGGCACGCTGATGAAATCAAAAACCATTTTTGACGGGCGAAATCTTTACGACCTCCAGGAAATGATCGATGCAGGGTTTACCTACGTCAGTATAGGAAGAAAATACATTCATGGCTAAGCAAAGAATTCTCATTACCGGCGCCGCCGGCTTTCTGGGGTCACACCTGTGCGACCGTTTTATCCGTGAAGGTTACCATGTCATCGGCATGGACAACCTCATCACCGGCGAGATGAAGAACATCCAACACTTGTTCCCACTCCCGGAATTCGAGTTCTACCATCACGACGTCTCCAAATACGTTCATGTTCCCGGGCCGCTCCACTATATCCTTCACTTCGCCTCTCCGGCCAGTCCCATCGACTATCTCAAGATTCCGATCCAGACCCTGAAGGTTGGTTCCCTCGGAACACATAATCTCCTGGGCCTGGCCCGCTCCAAGGGCTCACGCATCCTGGTCGCTTCTACGTCTGAAGTCTACGGGGACCCGACCGTGCATCCGCAAACCGAGGAGTATTACGGAAACGTCAACCCGGTAGGTCCTCGCGGAGTGTACGATGAGGCCAAGCGATTCCAGGAGGCTATGACCATGGCCTACCACACGTACCACAAATTGGACACCCGGATTGTTCGCATCTTCAACACGTATGGGCCTCGCATGCGGCTCAATGACGGACGGGTACTGCCGGCCTTCATCGGTCAGGCCCTTCGGGGCGAAGATCTCACGGTTTTTGGTGACGGATCCCAGACCCGGTCATTCTGTTATGTTGACGATCTTATTGAAGGCATCTACCGCCTATTGATGAGCGATTACCCCATGCCGGTCAACATTGGAAATCCTGATGAAATCACCATTCTCGATTTTGCCAAGGAGATCATCCGGCTCACGGGCACCCAGCAGAAGATTGTCTTCAAGCCGTTACCCAAAGACGACCCGATGCAGCGCCAGCCCGACATTACGAAGGCGCGCAAATTGCTGAACTGGGAACCCAAAGTTTCTCGCAGCGAGGGTCTCCGCATCACGTATGAATACTTCAAGACCCTGACGCAGGACGAACTCTATCAGCGCGATCACAAAAATTTCGATTCATACTCCCGATGAAGAAACTCCTGGTCACCGGAGGAGCAGGATTCATCGGCTCGCACGTCGTCCGGCGCCTCGTTACCCGTTACCCGGAATATTCCATCGTTAACCTCGACAAACTGACCTACGCGGGAAACCTGGAAAATCTTCGCGACATCGAGAATCGACCCAACTATTCCTTTCTTCGCGGCGACATTCTCGAGGTAAACTTCCTCCGCGATCTATTTCAGCGTGAGGATTATGATGCCGTCATTCACCTCGCCGCCGAGTCCCATGTCGATCGGTCATTGGAGAATCCCTCCGAATTTGCATTGACCAATGTAGTCGGGACGTTGAATCTCCTTCATGTCGCCAAGGAAGCCTGGAAAGGAAATACCGATAAGCGCTTCTACCACATCTCAACGGATGAAGTGTACGGATCGCTCGGGGCGGAGGGCTATTTTTCCGAATCGTCGCCAATGGACCCCCGGTCGCCGTATTCCGCTTCCAAGGCCGGGAGTGATCATTTTGTGAGTGCTTTTTACCACAGTTTTGGTCTGCCTACGCTCATCAGCCGATGCTCCAACAACTACGGCCCAAACCACTTTCCCGAAAAACTCATTCCCCTGATGATCCACAACATCCTGAAGGGCCGGCCTCTGCCGGTGTACGGGAAAGGAGAAAATGTGCGGGATTGGCTGTACGTTGAAGATCATGCCGCGGCCATCGATGTGATCCTGCACAAGGGCAAACCCGGAGAAGTGTACAACATCGGCGGCAACAACGAGTGGAAGAACATCGACCTGGTCAAACTCCTGTGCCAGATTATGGATCGGAAGCTAGGCCAGCCAGGAGGCGCCTCGGAACGACTCATCACGTTTGTCAAGGATCGCCCCGGGCATGATCTGCGCTATGCCATTGACTCTTCGCGCCTTCAGCGGGAACTGGGGTGGTCACCTACCGTCGACTTCCCGACCGGCCTGGAAAAAACCGTTGACTGGTACCTGCAGAACAAAGAATGGCTGGATCACGTAACTTCGGGTGCGTACCGCGACTACTATGACCGCATGTACAGTCATCGGTAGGCGCTGACGAATCAAAACCTGAGCGAATCATGAAAGGAATCATTCTCGCCGGCGGATCAGGCACTCGGCTGCATCCCCTTACGCTGGTCATCAGCAAGCAGCTCATGCCCCTGTACGACAAGCCGATGATTTACTATCCCCTTTCGGTTCTCCTCATGGCCGGCATCCGGGAAATCCTGATCATCTCCACTCCGCAAGATCTTCCCCTCTTTCAAAAACTATTGGGCGACGGCTCACAATTAGGATGTCGCTTTTCATATGCCGAGCAACCCCGCCCGGAGGGTCTCGCCCAGGCCTTCATCATCGGTGAATCATTTATTGGCCAGGACAAGGTAGCTCTTGTGCTGGGAGACAACGTGTTCTATGGCTCAGGTCTTATCGAATTGCTGCAGCAGCACACGGATCCTCAAGGAGGAGTGATCTTCGCTTACCACGTACAGGATCCCCAGCGCTATGGAGTGGTCGAGTTCGACAAGAATAACCTCGCCATTTCCATTGAAGAGAAGCCCGCCCATCCCAAATCGAGCTATGCTGTGCCGGGACTTTATTTCTACGATAACGAAGTGATTCGTATTGCCAAGTCCTTAAAGCCGAGTCCGCGGGGTGAGCTGGAGATCACGGATATCAACAACGCCTACCTGAAGTCCGGGAAGTTGACCGTGGCCACCATGAGTCGCGGCACCGCCTGGCTCGATACGGGAACTTTCGATTCGCTCATGCAGGCCGCTACCTTCATCCAGGTAATCGAACAACGCCAGGGACTGAAGATCGGCTGCATCGAAGAGGTTGCCTACCGGATGAACTACATCAAGGCCGATCAGCTTCTTGCACTGGCCAAGCCTCTTGAGAAAAGTGGCTATGGCGCCTACCTGCGCCGGTTGATCCAGGATTAAGCGAGCCTTATTCCTCCTCGTAGACCACCTGCATCACCACATTCCCTACGATGCCGAGCGTTTTCGCGCTGATCAGGTCCATGTTGTCCTGTTGCGTGTGGTGATAGGATCCGAAGTAGCCCTTCCCCGCCTCAAAAGGTGTAATGTTGATCATCGGGATTCCTCCCAATTCATTTACAAAGAGATGGTCATCCGTGATCGGGGATTCTTTTTGTGTCACAAACGTGGACGAATACCCCAGTCGTGCCGCCGTCGACCAGACCTTTTCGACCACCTTGGGCGCATAAAAAACGGAGGTGCCTTCCTGAAAAAATTGTGCGTTGGTTCCCCCGACCATGTCGAGGAGGATTCCGAAGTAAGCCCGGTATCCGGGCATATGCTTGTTCTTCGACCAGTGCTGTGATCCCAGGCACCACCAGGAATCCAGCCCGGGAGGCTTGGGTATCGAGCTTCCGTCCGGCTCGCCCCAATCCTCACCATCAAAGAAAATGAGATCGACGCCAACCTGTGGCTGAGTCTTCAGGTTCCGTGCAATCTCCAGCAAGACGGCAACACCGCTGGCACCGTCGTTGGCACCGTCAAATGGCTTGTCGGGTGCCGACGTATCTTTGTCGGCAAAAGGCCGGGTATCCCAATGGGCGGCCAGGAGAATTCTCTTCTGCACCTCCGGACGAAAGCTCCCCACAATATTCCGAAGCTTGAGGTTCTTCCCGTCATAGCTTTGTGCCTCGAATTCCTGTACCTGCACCCGGGCTCCGTAGGCTTTCAACTTCCGGATAATGTAGTCGCCTGCTTCCTGGTGGGCGAGGGTGTTGGGGATGCGGGGGCCGAAGGAAACCTGCGTACGCACAAAGGCCAAGGCCGAATCGGCGTTGAACTTAGGAACAGCCACCGTGGGGGCCGATTCCCGATTTTCCGGCTGCTTTTTATTTCCGCACGATAACGACAACAGGATGACGGCCAGGAACAGGGCCGTCCGGCCAAAGGGCTTTAACATAGACACAGGATGGGGCTGAGAGACAGAAATTTGCCGAAAGTTAAAAAACAACTACCTTTGCACTACTTCTTAGGAAAACATCGAAAGAGGGGACCCAAAAGTCCCCTCTTTGCTTATCGAAAAAAATGGAAATTCGTTCAAAACTGGCTGATTTAGCGGTTGAATGCCTCAAACCCGGGCATTTCCTGGTCGACGTGATCGCGTCTTCCCGGAATTTGTCGAAGATCACCATTGTCGTGGACGGAGACCAGGGGGTCACCATCGATGACTGCGGCGAAATCAGCCGGCAGTTGTCCGCCAAGCTCGATGCGATGGACTTTGGTACGGGCCGTTACGTCCTGGAGGTTACTACGCCCGGGCTTGACCAGCCCCTGAAACTCAAGCGTCAGTATACCAAGAATGTGGGCCGAACGCTGAAAGTTCATCGGAAAGACAAGTCGCTGGTTTCAGGGCGCCTGGCAAACGTCGATGATCAGGGAATTGTTCTTGCCGTGGAGAAGAAGGAAGGGAAGAATCACCGGGTCGAGGAAGTCCAGGTGTCTTTCAATGACATAGAAAAAGCATTTGTAACGATATCATTTTAATTAACGACCGTATGGATATTTCAAACCTCATAGAATCGTTTGCTGACTTCGCGAAGCAAAAGAACATTGACCGGCCGACCATGATTCGCATCCTGGAAGACGTGTTCCGGACGATGATCAAGAAGAAGTACACATACGATGACAATTTTGACATCATCATCAACGCGGACAAGGGCGACCTGGAAATCTACCGCATTCGCGAGATCGTGGAAGATGACTCGGAAGATATCTGGGATCACGACAAGATCAGCGTGACGGAGGCCCGTAAGATTGAGCCGGACTTCGAAGTAGGTGAAGAAGTCTCCGAACCCATTGACATTGAGTCATTCGGACGTCGCGCCGTGACCACGGCCCGCCAGACGCTGATGCAAAAGGTGAAAGACCTGGAAAAGGACATCCTCTACCAGAAATACAAGGATATCGTAGGTGAAATCATTACCGGTGAGGTCTACCAGGTTCTCAGCCGCGAAGTGCTGCTCATTGATGCCGAAGGAAACGAAATTTCTATTCCGCGCAGTGAACAAATCCCGAAAGACCGCTACCGCAAGGGAGAAAATGTTCGCGCCATCGTACACAAGGTAGAGATGGTCAATGGCAACCCGAAGATTGTGCTGTCACGCACCTCTCCGGTTTTTCTTGAGCGCCTTTTCGAACAGGAAGTTCCTGAAGTATATGATGGCCTTATCACCATCAAGAAGGCGGTTCGTGAGCCGGGTGAGCGCGCCAAGGTGGCGGTAGAATCGTACGATGACCGCATCGACCCGGTAGGCGCTTGCGTGGGCATGAAAGGATCGCGCATTCACGCCATCGTTCGGGAACTGCAAAATGAAAACATCGACGTCATCAACTACACGGAAAACCTCGAGCTCTTTATTCAGCGTGCGCTGAGCCCGGCGAAAATCGTGAGCATGAAGATCGACAAGGAAAACAACCGGGTGTCGGTTTACCTCAAGCCCGACCAGGTGTCTCTGGCCATCGGAAAAGGCGGCTTGAACATTAAGCTGGCCAGCCGTTTGGTCGGCATGGAAATCGACGTATTCCGTGAACTCGGCGAACAGACCACCGAAGAAGACGTGGATCTCGACGAGTTCTCAGACGAAATCGAAGGCTGGGTTATCGATCAGCTCAAGCAGATTGGTTTGGACACGGCCAAGAGTGTACTGGCCCTTGACAAGGAAGAACTGGTGCGTCGCACCGACCTGGAGGAGGAGACCGTGGACAACGTGATGGCTGTTTTAAGCAAGGAATTTGAATAAATTAACGGGAAAACCCCTTAAATCAGGAAAAACTAGGCAATTTTGAGCATGGCAGAAGAAAAGATGATACGGTTGGGGCAGGCCTCGAGGAAACTCAATGTGGGTCATAATACCATATTGGAGTTCCTTTCCAAGAAAGGCTTCACCGTCGAGAACAACCCTAACGCGAAGCTGACGCCAGAAATGTTTGCCTTGCTCTCCAAGGAGTACGCGTCTTCTGCCTCTGAGAAGATCGAAGCGTCCATTCTTACCATCGGGCAGAAGCACACCGAAACGCTTACCGCGCCGAGTGAGGCGGACTCCCACCGGAAGAAAGCGGCCGAGGATGACAACATTCTGATCAAGAATCTCGGCTCCAAGGAAATCAAGTCCAAGGAGAAGGAAAAAGAAGAGGCCCGTCAACCGGAAAAGGTCCAGCGTGAATCCGCCAAGCTGGAGGGCATCAAAGTCCTTGGCAAAATCGATCTTGAAAAGAAGAAGAAGGAGACCCCTCCTCCCGTGGTTGCCGAAGCAAAGCCGGCGGAGCCCGTCAAGGCACCGGAACCCGAAAAGGCACCTGAGCTCGAGCTGATCAAGGCAAAGGCCGGCAAGCTGCAAGGTTTGAAAGTGGTCGATAAGATCTCGCTTCCGGAAGAGAAGAAGCCTTCCAGCAGTGCCCAGGATGACGCCCGGAAGAAACGTCCCCGGAAGAGAATCGTCGCCGTCCCCAGCGACAAAGACCGGCACATCCCCGGTGCCAAACGCACCATGCCCGGCAAGGGTGAACCCTCCGAGAAGGAAATCCAGGACCAGATTCGCGCTACGCTGGCCAAATTGAGCGGCGGGCAGAAGAAATTTACCGGGGCCAAGTACCGGAAAGAAAAACGGCAGGCCGTATCCGAAGCCGAAGAAGAAAAGCTGCTGAAAGAGCAGGAGGCCTCCAAGACCCTCCGCGTCGCCGAGTTCATCTCAGCCAACGACCTGGCTTCGATGATGAACGTATCGGTGAATGACGTCATCTCCACCTGCATGAGCCTGGGCATGTTCGTGTCCATCAACCAGCGCCTCGACGCGGAAGCCATCACGGTGATCGCCGACGAGTTTGGTTATGACGTGCAGTTTATCTCTGCGGAAGATGAAGTGGCGGCCGCCGAAGAAAGTGAACCGGAAGAAAACCTGAAGCCGCGGGCTCCGATCGTCACCATCATGGGTCACGTTGACCACGGAAAGACCTCGCTGCTCGACTTCATTCGCAATACCAAAGTGGTTGCCTCCGAAGCCGGCGGCATTACGCAGCACATCGGTGCCTACGATGTAACCACGAAGAGTGGTCAGCGCATTGCTTTCCTCGACACGCCGGGTCACGAAGCCTTTACGGCCATGCGTGCCCGCGGTGCCAAACTTACAGATGTGGCCATCATCGTCGTCGCTGCCGACGACGATGTGATGCCGCAAACCAAGGAAGCCATCAACCACGCCCAGGTGGCCGGGGTGCCGATCGTCATTGCCATCAACAAGATTGACAAGCCCACCGCCAACCCCGACAAAGTGCGGGAGTCACTCTCCAAGAATAACATCCTGGTGGAGGAATGGGGTGGTAAATACCAGTGCCAGGAGATTTCAGCCAAGACCGGGAAAGGCATCGATGAGTTGCTCGAGAAGGTGATTCTCGAGTCTGAAATGCTCAACCTGAAGGCCAACCCCGAAAAGCCTGCCGTGGGCTCCATCATCGAAGCCTCCCTCGACAAAGGCCGCGGCTATGTGGCAACGGTCATGGTACAGGCCGGAACGCTTCGTGTGGGTGATATTGTAGTAGCCGGGTCGAACCACGGCCGGGTAAAGGCGATGTTCGACGATACCGGACGGCGCATCAAAGAGGCCTTGCCTTCCACGCCTGTGCAGGTACTCGGCCTTGATGGCGCTCCCCAGGCAGGAGAAAAGTTTGCCGTATACGAAACCGATCGCGAAGCCAGGGAAGTGGCCACCAAACGTGCCCAATTGGCCCGCGAGCAGAGCATCCGTACGAAGAAGCACATTACGCTCGATGAAATCGGTCGCCGCATCGCAATCGGTTCGTTCAAGCAGCTCAACGTCATCGTTAAGGGTGATGTGGACGGTTCAGTGGAAGCACTCTCCGATTCGCTGCTTAAGCTCTCTACTCCGAAGATCCAGGTAGGCATCATCCATAAGGCCGTCGGTCAGATTTCAGAGTCCGACGTGCTGCTGGCCTCCGCCTCGGATGCCGTTATTGTCGGCTTCCAGGTTCGTCCTTCAGCATCCGCCCGCAAACTGGCCGAAGCCGAAGAGATTGAAATCCGTCTCTACTCCATCATCTACGATGCGATCAACGATGTGAAGAGCGCCATGGAAGGCATGCTCGAGAAGGAGATGGAGGAAGTGATCGTCGGCAACGCGGAGGTTCGCGAAGTATTCAAGATCTCCAAGGTGGGCACGGTGCTCGGCTGTATGGTCACGGACGGATACATCAAGCGCGCCAACCCGATCCGCCTGATCCGGGATGGCATCGTGGTGTACGCCGGCAAACTCAGCTCGCTGAAGCGCTTCAAAGACGACGTCAGCGAAGTGAAGTCAGGGTTCGATTGCGGTATGGGCATCGAAGGTTTCAACGACATGCAGGTCGGCGATGTCATTGAAAGCTACGAGAACCGTGAAGTGAAGAAGACGTAAATTCGGATTCTGATTCATAAGAAAAGCCCCGACTTCTGCCGGGGCTTTTTTGTTGCCTGTATTCAATTGTGTGGTCTGCGAAAAACAAAAATGGCCGCCCTTTTGAGGGCAGCCATTTCTTTTTTGGCTTTACGCAATCAGAACTTCACCTCCGGCGCCTTCTCCGCACCAGCGTCAGCCTTGAAATAGCCTTTCTCGCCGAAGCCCAGCAGGGATGCAAAGATCACCGTCGGGAATCTGCGGCGCGAGGTATTGTATTCATTCACCGCCTCGTTGAAACGCTGGCGGGAAACATTGATCCGGTTTTCCGTGCCTTCCAGTTGAGCCTGCAGGTCCAGGAAATTCTGGTTGGCCTTCAGGTCCGGATAAGCTTCGGCCACGGCGAGAAGTCGTCCCAGCGCCGAGCTCAGCGCCCCTTGCGCCTGCTGGAAAGCAGCCACGTTGTCGGGGGTGAGGTTATTGGCGTCGATCTTCACCTGGGTGGCCGAGGCGCGCGCCTCCATCACCTTGGTGAGCGTCTCCTGTTCGAAGTTGGCGTAACCCTTGACGGTATTGACCAGGTTGGGAATAAGATCGGCCCGCCGCTGGTAGTCGGATTCTACGTTACCCCAGGCGAGGCCAACATTCTCCTGCTTGCCTACCAGCCCGTTGTATGACGAGAAGCCCAACAAGACGAGGGCACCCAAAACGATCCAAATGATGTACTTTCTCATGTGACTCTTGGTATTTGTTTCCGCAAAGATAAGAATCGCCGGATACTCCCTTCGGCCTTAGCTCACGTACAGGATGAGCCCTTTCAGGTACTCGCCTTCAGCATGAAATATGGAAACCGGGTGGTCGGGAGGCTGGGAAAGTATCGACAATACCCTCACCTCGCGCCCCGCCTGGATTGCAGCAGAAACCACGGTATCGTAGAACAGCTGGCGGTCAACCACCTGGGAGCATGAGAAGGTAAACAACAGTCCGCCCGGACGAATGATTCGCATGGCTTCGGCATTCAGTCGCTGGTAACCCTTCATCGCCTGGTGCCGGGCATCTTTGTGCTTGGCAAAGGCGGGAGGGTCGAGGACGATGAGATCGTACGCATCTTTCTTGTCCTTAAGAAAATCGAAGGTGTCGCCCACCACGCAGGAATTCTGGCCGGCATCAAATCCGTTCAGCGCTATATTTTTTCGGGCCAACTCCACGGCCTTTTCCGAAGCGTCGATGGAGTGAACAAACGTAGCGCCGCCTTGCAAGGCATAGACGGAAAATCCGCCGGTGTAGCAAAAGGTATTAAGCACGCTTCTTCCCTTAGACAGCGATCCCAGTATCCTTCTGTTCTCTCGCTGATCCAGGAAGAATCCCGTCTTTTGCCCGGATTCCCAGTCTACCTGAAATGAATTTCCATGCTCCATCACGATATGAGGAACCGCCGCGAGCCCGTACAGATATTCACTTGGCGATTTCCCCTCGCCCGCTGCCATTCCCTTAAGGTAAATGGCCTTGGCTGAACCGCCGTAAACGTCACGCAGGGCTTCGCCGATTTTCACCCGGTCGTTGTACATGCCCAGACTGTGTGGCTGGATAATGAGCACGCCATTATAAAAATCGACAATCAGTCCCGTAAGACCATCCCCTTCTCCATGAATCAGCCGATAGCAATTGGTCGCTTCCGAAATCACGCCCGTGGCCGAACGCATGCGCAAAGCATCGGCGATTCTATCCCGATACAAGGAATCGGCAGGCGGTTCAGCCTGGAACGAAAGCAGACGGACGGTAATCGTCCCTCGTTGATAGTGCCCGTAACCCAGCCGGTTGCCACCGGCATCAGCCACGCTCACCCAGTCTCCGTCGGCGGGGTCTCCCTGAACGGCGTGAACAGCTCCCGAAAAAATCCAGGGATGAAAGCGGCGCGCGGAGGCTTCGCGACCTCGCTTTAACAACACTTGACCTTGTATATCCATTGCGTTTCCTAAATTAACGCCAAATTTTTTGACTTACTGGGATCTGACGCCCAATTGGTAGCGATCTGGAGGTTAAAGGAAGAAATATCAATCTAATACCAACGAATCTATGAGGATGAGAATTGCAGCACTTGCCATGGCCACTTTGCTCATTCAGTGCAGCCCGGACAACAGTTCAGCCACCGAAGAGCCCATTGGAATCAAGGAAGAGTTCGCCGATACCCCGGGGTTGATTCGCACGGAAATCGTTGATGCCGCCGGAAGACTGGCCACTATCGGGTACTACCTGAATGGAAAGAAGGAGGGTGCCTGGACCGACTACACCGAAGACGAACGCGTGCACCGGCTTACCACGTACGTTAATGGGAAAAAAGAGGGGGTCTACCTCGAATTCAATACCACCAACCAGGTCACCGTTCGTTGCTTCTACCACAACGACTTACGCCATGGAAAATATGTAGAATACTCTCCCATGGCAATCAAGGAAGAGCGGTTCTATGTGAACGGCAAGATCGACGGTCTTGTGCGCGTCTACTTTAACGACGGCAAGCTGATGGAGGAGGGTTACTATAAGGATGGTAAGCGGGAAGGCATCTCCAAGTGGTACGACCGAGAAGGAAACAAGACCCTTGAGTACGAGTACCGAAACGGCGAGTTAGTCAAGAAATAAGCCTCGCTCCCGGTATTTCTGAACCAAAACCCGGCCAGAATCGTATTCAGGTTACCCTGAAAAAATGTCACGTTCAGCCGCCGGGAACTCCGAAAAAGCGTCGCTGGCATGCTTTTTAGGGGGCTTTTTTCAAAAAAGATGGATATGAAGCGATTTGGACTGCTTGTTATTGCCGCTGCATTGGGCAGCGCCCTGACCCTCCTCAGTACCAATTATTTGCAACCGAAGAACAATGGGGTGACGATTGAGCGTATCGACACCCCCATCTCCCAGGTGGCCTTTACCCGCAATGAAAATGGCGAGACCGTTCCCCTGGACTTCACGGTCATTGCGGAAAAAGTAACCCGTGCCGTCGTGCACATCCGATCCACCACCGAAGGCGTTGCCTCCCGCAACCGGGCTCCGGAAAACATGGATCCCTTTGAGTACTTCTTCGGCCCTAACATTCCCCGGCAGCGTGGACCCAGCCAGAGCTCCGGCAGCGGGGTAATCATCAATGCGGAAGGCTACATTGTCACGAACAATCACGTAGTTGCCGGTGCCGATATGGTGGATGTGACCCTGTTTGACAACCGTTCCTTCAAGGCGGAAGTGATTGGGACAGACCCCGACACTGATCTCGCCCTGGTAAAAATCAACCAGAAAGCCTTGCCCTATCTTTCCTTTGTCAATTCGGATAACTCCAAAGTAGGCGAATGGGTATTGGCCGTTGGCAACCCGTTCAACCTTAACTCGACCGTTACCGCCGGCATCATCAGTGCGAAGGGACGGAACATCAACATCATCAATTCCAATGACCGGTCCGAAGCAGGGAATACGGCCATCGAGTCGTTCATTCAGACCGATGCCGCGATCAACCCGGGCAACAGTGGCGGCGCGTTAGTCAACTTGTCTGGCGGCTTGCTGGGTATTAATACGGCCATTGCCAGCCCCACGGGTTCCTATTCCGGCTATGGATTTGCCATTCCTTCCAACATTGTCAGCAAGGTGGTCGAAGACCTTCTTACCTATGGCTCCGTTCAGCGTGGCTGGCTGGGAATCCAGGTAGGCAGTGTGACCAGCGACCTGGCGAAGGAAGAGGATCTGGCTGTGAACGAGGGCGCCTACGTCAGCGGCTTCGGCGACATGGAAGAAAAAAGCGCTGCCAAGCAGGCCGGTATTCTCCAGGGTGACGTTATTGTAAAACTGGATGACACTCCTATCAAGTCCAGTTCCGCCCTGATCGAATACATTGGTCGCAAGCATCCGGGCGACAAAGTCAATGTCACGGTCAACCGGAAAGGCAAGGAAAAAGTGATTCCTGTGACCTTGAAGAACCGTGAAGGCAGCCTTAGCACCATTAAGCGCGAGGAGCGGGATGCAGTGGCGTCTTTGGGAATCGAACTGGAAGAAGTGGACTCCAAAATTCTGAAACGGCTGGAAATTAGCGCCGGGGTGCGGGTTAAATCGCTTTCGACAGGCAAGGTGGCCCGATATACCGACATGCGTGAAGGTTACATTATCACCTCGGTAGACAATAAACCGGTAAAATCGGTCAGAGAGGTGAATGAGATTATTAAGAGCAAGAAGCCGGGTGAACTCCTGACGTTCGCCGGCGTTTATGAGAATTTTTCCCGCGAGTACATTTACTCGGTGAGAATGTAATTTCTAAATCCCGTATACTTTTTATGAGGAGACTGTTTAAGAAGGGCGACCGGGTCCGCAACCGTGTGGACGGCAAGGTCATGGAAGTGTTGAAGTACCTGAAGAAAAACCTGGTGGAGGTCCGCTGGTTCGATCTCCAGTCTAAGGAAATCCACACCGACCGCATCAAGGAAGATAACCTGTCCAAGGCGGCTTGATCGAAGATCCTGCAGCGCTCATCTGCGGGGTCTTTGGTTCAGAATCCGCCTCCCCCGGTCAGCGGAATGGCAGAAACCCGTTACCTTGCGGATCAAATTGACGAGGTATCAAAAAGTTTGAAATACCCCAGCATTACCGGTCATCCATAAGTGCCCGGGTAAAGGATTTTCGCCGGTCTCAAGACCTGCGAAAGCAAGACTTCACGCCTACCGTACTGGACTTCGGGCCGGTTCAGTTTATCCTGGCCCGTCATTTTGGTTTTTGCTACGGAGTCGAAAATGCCATTGAAAAAAGCTACAAGGCGCTGGAAGAGAACTCGGGCAAGAATGTTTACCTGCTGAGCCAAATGATCCATAATCCGGAGGTCAACCGCGATCTCCAGGACCGTGGCATCCGGTTCATCATGGATACGGACGGAACTCAGCTGATCCCCTGGGAGCGAATACAAGCCTCCGATGTCGTCATCATTCCGGCCTTTGGCACCACCCGTGAAATTGAAGAGCTGCTCAAAGACAAGGGCGTAAACATTGAACCGTATAACACGACGTGCCCCTTTGTAGAAAAAGTGTGGAACCGCGCCGCCAAACTTGGCAAGGACAATTTCACGGTGATCATCCATGGCAAGCCGAAGCACGAGGAGACTCGTGCCACCTTTTCGCACAGCGCGCAGGGTGCCCCCTCGGTAATCGTGCGCGACATGGATGACGCCATTGAACTGAGCAACTTCATCCTGGGGCACAAGACCAAAGACGAATTCTATCAGCAGTACCAGGGAAAGTACTCCATGGGCTTCCAGCCCGATATTCACTTCCAGCGAATCGGCGTGGTCAACCAGACCACCATGCTGGCTACGGAAACAGCCTCTATCGCCGAATTTTTCAAGGAGGTAATGATTCGCAAATATGGTGCGGAGAATATCCACCAGCACTTTGCCGATACCCGCGATACGCTGTGCTATGCGACCAATGACAACCAGGACTCCACGCTTGAATTGCTAAAGCTCGATGCCGACGTCGCCGTGGTTGTAGGCGGGTATAACAGCTCCAACACTTCCCATATCGTAGCGCTCTGCGAAACGAAGTTTCACACCTTCTTCATCAGTTCCGATTCTGAGATCATCTCCAGGGAAGAGATTCATCATTTTGACTACCCTGCCAAGACGAATCGCGTCACCTACTCTTTCCTGCCTGAAAAAGCCCCGGCCAGGATTATCGTCACCAGCGGCGCTTCGTGCCCGGATACCGTGGTTGACCGCGTTATCCTCAGGATCCTCAGCTTCTTTCCCAATACCCGACCCGTTGAAGAGGTGATGGCAGGCTTTTGAGAAGCCGGACTCTATGACTCGCCTGGCGGTTGTGCTTCTTGTTCTCTTGCTGCAAATTTCCTGGCGGTCGCCTGCCCAAACCGGGGAAGCCGCAAACCGGGTCCTCGATACGGTGTCCATAGAAGCTTACGCTGCCGAGCAACCTCTGCGCAACGTGGCCGCCTCCATCGGCTCGATCGATAAAAAGAATTTCGATAGGTTCAACGGCACCTCGCTCCTTCCCGCTTTCAACATGGTCCCGGGAATCCGCATGGAGGAACGATCTCCGGGCAGCTATCGCTTTTCCGTTCGCGGAAGTCTTCTCCGTTCTCCCTTCGGAGTACGGAATGTCAAATTTTACTGGAATGGACTTCCCTTTACTGACGGCGGCGGCAACACGTACCTCAACCTCCTCGATCTGCAGGCCGTCAGCAAAGCAGAGATCATCAAGGGTCCTGCCGGTAGCTTGTACGGCGCCGGAACAGGCGGGGCCGTCTTGCTTCGATCGGCGCCTGTTCAGCAGTCGGCCGTCGCCCTGCACGCCCTGGGTGGCTCTTTTGGGACGGCCCGCATCGGCGGTCTTGTGGAGGCCCACAGCCAGTCCATCGGATCACGCGTCCAATTCACTCACCAGGAATCAGACGGCTTTCGCGAACAAAGTGCCATGAAACGGAACGCTTTCCAGGCTGACATGATGTTTCCCATCGACGCCTCCGATGTGCTGGACGTCACCGTGCTCTATACCGACTTAACCTACCAGACGCCCGGAGGATTGACGGAAGCCCAGTACCTGGCAGATCCCCGGCAGGCCAGGCCGCGCTCCGGGTCAATACCAAGCGCTGCTGAGCAACAGGCCGCCGTGTTCAACCAGACGTTGTTCACCGGCATTCACTATGAGCATCAGTGGAGTCCCTCCTGGAGCAGCACCCTGGGAATTGTGGCGTCGTCTACCGAATTCAAAAACCCGGCCATCCGCAACTACGAAACACGTGACGAACAAAATGTGGGAGCCAGGCTAACCACCACGTGGGCAAAAAATCAGGATAACCTCCGCACCCGGATCGTATTCGGAGGAGAGTATCAACAGTATCGTGCCCCGATTACCGTTACGGATAATGTCGGCGGAACGCCCGGGTCCCAGATCTTTTCCCAGGACAAGATTACCTCACTTCTCGCCCTGGGTTTTGCCCAGGCCGAGATTCATTATGCTCATGGGCTGCAGTTTGTCGGCGGGCTGAGTGTCAACTACGTTGAACTGAATGACGAGAGAACTGCACCTTCTCCTGGGGTCACCTACAAACGATCTCTTAATCCTGTCCTTCTTCCCCGGTTAGCTATTCTCAAAAAGCTCGGCACATCCGTCTCTGTATTTGCCTCTGCGAGCCGCGGGTTTTCACCGCCCACGGTAGCGGAAGTAATGCCTTCAACGGGCATCTACAATTCTGCATTAAACCCCGAGTCCGGCTGGAGTTATGAAGCGGGTGTGCACGGAAACGTCGGTCAGCGCATCGAATGGCACGCGGCACTCTATGACTTCCGCCTGGACAACGCAATCGTGCTGCAGCGCGATTCTATGGGGGCAGACTACTATGTCAATGCGGGCAATACCCGGCAGCCCGGAATTGAAGTGGCGGCCAGCTGGAGTAAACCGTACACCGGCGCCCTGCAACTCCTGCGCCTTGAAACCGGGATTACCTACAGCGCCTATAAGTTTGGAACCTATGTCAACGATGGCAATGATTATTCCGGCAACTCACTCACCGGCGTTCCCCCATGGACCGTCGCGCTAGGTCTTGATGCAGACTTTGTCCATGGGTTTTACACCCGAATCACCGCCAACTATGCCGACAGGATTCCACTGAATGACGCCAACACGGACTATGCCAGCGACTACCTGTTGCTCGGTGGTCGCATCGGACGGCGTTTCACCGGACGAGTTCCGATTGATTTTTTTATAGGCGTGGATAATGCCCTGGATCAATCCTACAGCCTCGGCAATGACCTCAATGCAGCCGGAAAGAGATACTTCAATGCGGCGCCCCGCATCAATTACTACCTGGGACTCAGCGCGAGACTTGGGTTTGACGCGAAATGATCAAAGCGCGGTTTTTCGAATCCACTTCCGGTCGACCCACTGCAGGGCAAGAATAAATGCAGCGCCAAAGGCGACCAAGCCCGGATATCCGGACAAGAATGTGAACACACCGAGGCTGGGGGTGAAGCCGGTAAGCAGCATGGCCACGACAAGGGCAACGAGAAAGAGGAACACGCCGCCAATAAACCAGGCCATGTCCCTTGAAGAGTACCGGGCCTGAATGGAAGCCACTACCCGATCCGCAAAGTTTGCCGGCAATACAAAGTCAGGCTCCCGGCGAAGCGCCGAAAATGCCGTTTGGTAAGCACGGGCATCACGACTTTCTGGTGCTGTCCCCTTTTCTACGAGTTCCTGTAATTCCTGGTCTGTCATAGCCGCTGGCTTTCCGTGTACTTGTTCAATTTCTCCTTCAGCATGGTCCTGGCCCGGAAAAGATAGCTTTTCACGGTCCCTTCGGGCATATTCATAATCTCGCTGATTTCCGCATAACTCATACTGTCTACATGATAGAGGGTCAGGATGGCTTTGTACTGAGCCGGCAGCATGTCAATAAACTTAAACACCTGCTCTTCCTCATCCTTGGCCTCCAGCTGCTCCCCGGGGTTCTCGTGGTTTATGAATCGGTCTGTCCATCGCTCATCATCGGGAAGATCCTCAAAGACCATCCGGTGCTTCCGGAGGTGATTAATGGCATGACGATAGGCAATGGTCGCAATCCAGGTGCTCAGCTTGGATTGAAACCCGAACTCGGGCAGCTTCTCATATACTTTCAAAAAAACATCCTGACAGAGCTCCTGGCGATCGGCCTCCTCTTTGACCAGCCGGCCGACCATGTGGGCTACCAGCCGTTCATGCTTCCGGATCAAGGCTCGCAGGGCGCTTTCCTCACCTCGAATGACCCCGGAAACCAGGGACTGGTCGTCTGTCATTGATGATTGAGACACAGATTGAGGGTCAGATGTTGCAGTTCAAACGTGGAATCTGTGACCAGGGAGGTCCATTTCAAGTCATGGTTACGACAATTCAGGGCATTCTGCTGAAAAAGGGGTCGCGGAGCTGCAACATTCCTCCTGCGCCGGGTGTCAAACGCTCCAAACACCAATACCCATGCAAGACGTACTGATGCCCATTGCCATCTTCGGAAGTTTCGGAACCGCGCTTTACTACTTTACCAAAGTCATGACCGACTACATGCTCAAAAAGAAAATGATTGAAAAGGGATATGTAAACGAGGAGACACAGTCGATCTTCCGGAATCACCAGCAAGACGACAACCGGTACGCGTCCCTGAAGTGGGGGCTTATTGCCTTCTTTGCCGGCATTTCACTGGTGCTCATGGAATACATTCCCACCCGTGGCGATTCTCCCCTGCCTTACGGCCTGTTTGCCATCTTCGTCTCCATCGGGTTCCTCCTGTACTTCGTCCTGATGCGGCGTGAAATAAAATAGCCTGGCCCTTTTCCTAAGTCTCTCGGTTAAGCCGTAAACCCGGCACAAGAAAATACTGTCCTTATGTTCCGAAATTACCTTCTTACAGCAGTCAGAAGCCTGCTCCGGCACCGCTTCTTCTCACTGATCAACATCTTTGGACTGGCCGTGTCGATGGCGCTTTCCATGTGCATCATCATGCTGGTTGCCGACCAGATGATGTACGATCGATACAATACCAACCGCGACCGGATATACCGGATCAACAGCGTGGTATTGGGTCGCAATGGGGAGAGATTCAGCGAACAGTCGACCACTTCCATGCCGTTTCGGGACGAGTTGACGCAGAATTATCCGGGTGTGTCATCCGTTGTCCGCTTCAAGCGGGGTTTCGGTAACCTCTGGCTTGAGTTGGGACAGAACGTAAATATTCCAGTCGCCGGATATTTCGCCGACCCGGAGGTATTTGATGTCTTCCAGTATGAACTCGAATATGGTGATCCGCGTACTGCCCTGGTGGAGCCCTACTCCGTTGTGCTTACCCGGAAAACCGCCCGTAAGCTTTTCAAACAGGAAAACCCCGTAGGGGAATCGTTCAAGGTAGGCGTTGAAGGACCCTACAAGGTGACGGGGATCCTGAAAGAGACCGATCACAAAACCCACATCGCGTTCGATGCACTCGCCAGCATGGCCACGGTGAAAAGCCTGGCGGCGGCCGCGCAAAGAAACCGCGGCATAGAAGGCGACGCCTCCGCTCACAGCCTCGACAATTGGTATGACTATTGGGGCGGCTGGGTGTACGTGCTCCTCGAAGAAGGGAAGACGACGGGTGATCTCCAGCCTCACCTGGATGCCATTGCCAGGAAGCACAACGAAGCCATCACCGACCCCGACCGTCAGCATGGCGTCGAGTATCATTTGCAATCACTCATGTCCATCACTCCGGGATCGGTGATCAACAACGCCATTGGCCCCGTGCTTCCCTGGTTCTTTGTTTACTTCTTCATTGCGCTGGCCGGCGTGGTCATGCTTACTTCCTGCTTTAATTTTACCAACCTGTCTATCGCGCGCTCCCTTACCCGCGCCCGGGAAATCGGCGTGCGCAAGGTGACCGGGGCAGCACGGTGGCAGATCTTTGTTCAGTTCCTCACCGAGTCGGTGCTCGTCGCCCTGGTTGCCCTGGTATTTTCCATCCTGCTCCTGGTCGCGCTCAAGCCCCTGATGATGCAGCTGAGTTTTGCGCGCCTGCTCCGTTGGGATCTCGAGATCAACTACGTGGTGGCGCTTATCTTCCTGATGTTTGCCGTTACCGTCGGTCTCCTTGCCGGAACCTTTCCTGCGGTGGTGCTTAGTGGATTCCAGCCCGTCAAGGTGCTGAAGAACCTGAATACGCTCCGGCTCTTCTCGGGCATCCGTCTCCGCAAGGCCCTGCTTGTTGCCCAGTTTACTTTTTCGCTGGTCTTCATCCTCTCCGTCATCGTAGTTTTCAACCAGCTTCAGCTGTTTCTCCGCGCTGATCACGGATTCAGCATGGAGAATAAAGTAATTGTCAGCCTGAACAATGCGAATCCTGATGCCCTGAAGGCCGCGCTATCCAATCAAAGCCAGGTGGTCAGCGTGAGCGCCGCCTCTCATGTGCCGGCGGCCGGGTTCAACTTTGGCGCTGGCTACAAGAAATCCATGGACGAAAAGGAATGGACCGACATTTCCTATTTCAGCGTGGATGAGGACTACCTGCGACACATGAATGTTACGCTGAAAAGCGGGAGGTTCTTCCGTGGGGTCGATGGGGCCTCAAACAAGAACTTCATTGTGCTCAACGAAGCGGCGGTGGAGGCCTTTCACCTCGGCAGCCCGGAAGAGGCGGTAGGGCAGGAACTCATCGCGCGTACTGATTCGAGCCGTCTTCAGATTATCGGCGTGGTCAGAAACTACAACCATGAAATGCTCATGGAAAAGCTCAGCCCGATGGCCCTGATCTTCAACCCTGAAGAGTTCAGGATTCTCCAGGTCGAATACACAGGAACGATGGAATCGATTGGGAAGACGATTGAGGCGGAATGGGCCAAGATCAATCCCACCCTGCAGGTCGATTACAAAGACTTCTCCTCCGAAGTTCATAAAATGTACGACGTACTGTTTGGCGACCTCGTCAGCCTGTTGACCGTCATCGCCATCCTGGCCATCTTTATCTCGTGCCTCGGGCTGTTGGGGATGGCTACCTACGCCACAGAAACCCGGCTGAAGGAAATCTCCATACGGAAGGTGCTGGGCAGCAGCAATGGATCGCTCATCTACCTCCTCTCCAAAGGGTTCCTGGTTATCCTGATCATCGCCATTCTGCTGGCTGTGCCCGCCGCCTACTTCATCAACAACCTTTGGCTGGAGCAGCTGGCTTACCACGTCTCCGTAGACCTGGCCACGATTGGATTGGGCGTCCTGGCCCTGGTTTTCTTCGGAACGCTGACGATTGGCTCGCAGACCTGGAGAGCCGCTTACATCAACCCGGTGGACAATCTCAAAAGTGAGTGATTACATGTTGAGATACTTCATCAGCATCTCGAGGCGCTCTTTGCTGTCGTCATCCCGGACTTCTTCCTGGTACCGGCCGATCACCCGGTATCCGAACCGTTCGAGCGTGGCTACGATCCGCGACAAATCCAGCTGATTGATTTTCAGCGTCAGTTTGATTTTTCCCTTATCCAGGGAGTCTTCCACCATCGTGCTGCTGATGACTTTCGCATTGTTCTCTTCCACGTACCGGCTGATCTCCGCCAGGGAATAGTCGATGAGATCCATGGAAAGCACGAGAATGCCCCCCGGCATCTGGACTGAGGCCGATTGGGCAAAAGAGGCCATGATGTCCTGCACGGTGATGATGCCGGCATAGTGCCCCTCTTCATTCAGTACCGCCACGATGTTGAGCTTATGCTCACCGGCGACCCGAAGGATGTCGAAGAAATGCGACTCCATGGACACCGTACAGGCCTTTCCCACAAGCGGGAAGGAACCGACGCCTTTCTCGATGTCGTTGGACTCCATGATGATTTCCTCCGAAATAAATCCCTGCAAGACACCACCATCGACCACCGGGAGAAAATTGCAGCGAAACTCCTCCATCCAGATAATGGCCTTGTGGGCATCATCCGTCACCTTGAGAGGCGGGATCATTTGGTTGATGAGTTCAGCGGCGATCATGCGGCGTTTCGGGTCAGGAACTGTTCGACTACTTCGTTAAATACTTCAGGGTGCTCCATCATCGGGGCGTGACAGCACCGGTCGATGAAACGCAATTCCGTGTTCGGAATCAACCGGTTGAACTCGTAGGCCACCATGGGAGGAGTAATGGTATCGTTTAATCCCCAAACCAGCAAGGTGGGAACCTTGATATTCGGTAAATCGTTGGCCAGGTTGTTGCGTTGGGCCGATTTGGCAATGGCCACTATGCGCATGCATTTGGGTATGCTCTTCGTGGTTTCGAAGACTTCATCCACCAGTTCCTTGGAGGCCACCGCCGGGTCATAGAAGGTGTAAGCCACCCGTTCCCGGATGTAATCATAGCTGCCTCGGCGTGGATAAGAGCCCCCCATTGCGTTTTCAAACAAGCCCGAACTGCCTGTCAGGATAAGCTTATCCACTTTCGTGCCATTATGGAGGGTGTACAGCAAAGCCACATGGCCGCCCAATGAATTACCCATAATGACCATCCGGTCCAGTTTCTTCAGGTTGACGAAGTCTTCGACAAATTTTTGCAGTCCTTCCAGGCCGGCCTCCTTGATCGGCATCTCATAGATGGGGAGCATGGGGATAACCACCCGAAAATGCCTGGAGAAACGGTTTACTACCCCTTCCCAATTGCTCAGCGCCCCGAACAGACCATGAAGAAGCATAAGCACCTGACCCGAGCCTTCGTCCACGTACTTAAAGCCTCCTTCTTCCTTTACGTTAAGCGCCATGCGTTAAAATCACCGATAAGTAAGGAAATTTTGTCTAGGGTACAAACGACGACCTCTCTCCTTTCGTGCCCAGAGGGTATCAAAAAGACCGGAAGACCTCCTTAAACCAGGGCACAAATTGTCCCACCCAGTCGGCCAGGGTGGGGGCCAGTTTCGCCGTAAAAGGATACAACCAGGATCCCTCCACCCACTCCTCCCTGGGCGAGAGTTTTAACGAGTCGAGGATCCAAAGCACGACGCTAATCATGAAAAGCGTCCGGAATACGCCCAGCGCTCCGCCCAGTGCCTGGTCTACCGAACCCAGGAAAGATTTGTCGAGCGACTGACGGATAAGCGAACCCAGCAATCGAACCAGGAGCACGACACAAACAAAAATGACGATAAAGGAGAGGTAAGGAAGCGTGGTCTGATCGACATTGAAATGCTCTTCCAAAAGGAGCATCCCTTCGCCCATGAGCTTAAACCCAAGAAAAATTCCCAGCACCAGTCCGAACAATGAAATCACTTCCATCAGGAATCCTTCCTTGTAACCGCCCCAGGCGCCGAAGGCTGCGAAAATCAGTAAGACAATGTCGACTTTGCTCAAGCAGTAAGAAGTTTCTTGACAATTTCAGAGATCACTTTTCCATCGGCCTTCCCGGCCAGCGCTTTGGTAGCATTCCCCATGACTTTGCCCATGTCCTGCGGACCTTTTGCGCCTACGGCGGCAATGATCCCCTTCAGTGCCTCTGTGATTTCCGCCTCCGACATCTGTTTGGGCAGGTAGCGGCTGATGATCTCCAGCTGAAAGTTCTCCCGCTGGGCAAGATCCTGTCTTCCCTCCTTCTCAAAAATTTCGGCCGACTCCTTCCGCTGTTTGGCCGCCTTCATGAGGAGCCTCGACTCCACTTCTGCAGTCAGCTCCGTGGCATGGCCTTTCTCGGTTTCCGCCAGCAAGATCATGGACTTGATGCTTCGCAGCGCCTCCAATTCTTCCTTATTCTTGGCCAGCATCGCCTTCTTGATGTCGTTGTCGATCGTAGTTTTCAGTGACATGATTGTGTAATTTCGCTTCAAAGTTACCGAACGGAAATCGGTAATCACAAATGACCCGACTCAGCGTCAATATCAACAAGATTGCCACCCTGCGGAACGCGCGGGGCGGCAATAATCCGGATGTCATCAAAGCGGCCATCGCCTGTGAGCGGTTTGGCGCCCAGGGAATCACCGTGCATCCGCGACCCGATGAGCGGCATATTCGAAGGGCAGATGTCCTGGCCCTGAGCAAAGTGGTCACTACCGAATTCAATATCGAAGGCTATCCGGATACCCGGTTCCTTGAACTCCTCAATGAAGTGCGCCCGGTACAGGCCACGCTGGTTCCCGATCCGCCCGGCGTATTGACTTCCAACGCGGGATGGGACACGCTGCGCCAGGCCGACCTGCTCCGCGACGTGGTCAAGTCCATCAAGTCCATGGGGATCAGGGTTTCAATTTTTGTAGACCCCTCCGAAAAAATGGTTGAAGGTGCAGCGGCCGTTGGGACGGATCGCATCGAATTGTACACGGAACCTTACGCAGCAAACTATGCGAAAGATCGCGTTAACGCAGTCGCTCCTTATGTCAAGGCGGCCCACCGGGCCCGACAACTGGGATTGGGTCTGAATGCCGGGCATGACCTGGACCTGCACAATCTCCGTTACCTGAAAGAGTCGATACCAGCTCTCGAGGAGGTTTCTATCGGGCACGCTCTCATTTGCGACGCCCTCTACCTCGGCCTGGAGAATACGATTCAACTCTATTTGCGCGAACTGAAATAACAGGGCCATGGATGAAGATCCCGAACCGAACGAGAAAAGCAAATGGCCGAAACGCCTGGGCTTCCTCTTTCTCTTCGTATTTGCGATCGTCTGGTCATTGGGCCCTTTCTTCTTTTGGGTACCGCTCTCGCTGTCCGGTTATTTCTTTTTCCTTCACTTCTATCAGTCCAGCCGGATCCTGGATTCCATCCGCGAGGCTTTCACTTCATTTGGAAAAAGACCGCCGCCCACAAATCCCTACCAATCCTTCAGGCCACGGTCTTCCACTCCAACCGGAAAAGAAATTTCTTTTAATCCTCAGAAAGTTATTCGCGGAATCGTCATCGGATTTGTCGCCCTCTTTTTCTTCTTTTTCCTGATCGGCCTCTTCTTCGGTGGAGACGAATCGGCGCCACAGGAAGAAATCCAGATCACCGAAACGCCTGCAGAAGACGATGGCACTACCTATTGGAATGAAAAAGGCAATGCGGCCTTGCAGAATGATTTGAGGGATTCTGCCTTGTACTACTACGACCGTGCTCTCGCCATCGACCCCGAAAATATGTACGCCCTCTACAACAAGGGGTTGGCCTACATCCTCCGCCAGGAATACCGCCGCGGCAACGGGCTGGCCAGGCGTTGTCTCACGTATCACCCGGACTATGACCCTGCCTGGTGGCTGCTGGGCTACAGTTACGATCTCACCAATGAAACAGACTCCTCCCTGTATTGTCTTGAGCAGGCCTACCAGCACGACTATGCAGAACCGGATTTTCTCCAGTTGCTGGCCGAGGTATACGTCAAGAAAGGCAGGAGACCCGAGGCACTGGCCGTCTACCAGAAAGTGATCGGCATGGACAGCACTAAAGTCGACATCTACAAGAAGATGGCAGAACTGGACCCTGGAAACGCCGAGCAGTATTTGCGAAAAGCCCGCGCGCTTGAAAATTAAGGTTCAAGCAACACCTTGAGGCAATGGTCCTTCTTGCCGGCAAAAATTTCATAGCCGGCTCGACCCTCACTAAGTTTCATGCGGTGGGTAAAAATGGAAGCCAGGTCATACTGGCGTCCCTTCACCAACGGGATCAATTTATCCATCAGAAAACGAGCTGGACACCGCCCAATGCGGTACGTCAGGTTTTTGTTATACGCTTCCACCGGGGAGAAGGCAACATGCGGGTCATTGCATACACCTACCGAAGAAACAATTCCTCCCGGACGAACCAAGTCAAAAGCAAGCTTTACCGCTGAGCCGCTGCCCACCGCTTCCAGGGTACCGTCTGCCCCTCGCCCCTCGGTTGCCTCAAGAATCTCCTCCATCGGGTTGCCCACAGTTGCGTCTGCCGGAATTGCCCCGAATTCTTTGGCCTTCGCCAGTCGTTCAGCCACGGTGTCAATGGCATAAACCTTCGACGCCCCGAGATACCTGGCGGCGACGACGGCCATTAATCCTACCGGTCCGCATCCCACCACGGCGTACACCCCGGAAGGCTTTACCTCTGCTTGCAGCGCGCAGAAATACCCGGTTGACAAAACGTCTCCCAACAACAACGCTTCCTCCGTCGAGATGCCCTCCGGAATTTCCACCAGCGTGCTATCGGCCAATGGCACCCGTACATATTCCGACTGCCCTCCATGGAGACCCTGCCCACGTTCGACCCATCCGAAGAGCTGGCTGTGAATACACCGGCAGGTCAATCCCTGCCTGCAGTAAAAGCACTGACCACAAGACGTCGTAAAAGGGCTCATCACCTTCTGCCCTACCCTGATTTGACGGACCTCCTTGCCTACCTCCACCACTTCACCTGTAAACTCATGACCCATCGCGGTCCCGGGATCAATTCCCCGCTCGCGCTCATGGTAGACGTGAAGATCCGAACCGCAAATTGCACAGGCCTTGACCTTCACAATCGCATCTGAGGGATGGATGATCGCCGGATCCCTGATCTCCTCCAATTGGATGTTCTCCTTTCCGCGGAAGGTAAGTGCTTTCATGCGGTCGATCAGCCGAAAAGGCTGTTCAATTCAAGATCGATCCGGCTGACGATACCGGAGAAGTCTTCGATGTTGCTGACAAAATCCGTCTTGTTGATGTCAATCGTCATGATCTTGCCGTGGGCATAGCCGGAGGTCCACTTCTCATAGTGCGTATTGAGATTCTTCAGGTACTCCAGCTTGATGTTGTACTCAAAATCCCGATCACGCTTCTGGATCTGTTGCACTAGCTTGGGAATATCTGCCTTGAGGTAGATCAGCAAGTCCGGGGGCTGCACAAAATTGATCATGGAATGGAACAGATCGAGATAGCTCTGGTAATCCCGGTCGTTGATGAACCCGCTGGCATGCAGGTTGGAGGCGAAGATGTAGGCATCCTCGTAAATGGTTCGGTCCTGGATGATCGTCTTATCGCTTTCGCGAATCTGTCTCACCTGGTTGAACCGGCTGTTCAGAAAGTAGATCTGGAGGTGAAACGCCCACCGCTTCATGTCGTCATAAAAATCGCGCAGGTAGGGATTATTGTCGACCGACTCATACAGGGGGACCCATCCGTAGTGCCTGGAAAGCTTCTCCACCAGCGTGGTTTTTCCCGACCCGATGTTTCCAGAAACGGCGATGTGCTTGATTTTCGACACGGCTTTGGCTTGTGAACGCCGGAAGTTCGCTGAATAATTCCCCCGAGGCAAGAAATTCCACTCCCTCCAAACCGCAATAGCCCTCCTTCCGGATTGAGGCAAAATGCTGATCTTCGCAGCCATGAAAAAGGTCCTGTTGGCCCTGGTTGGTATCCTGTTGCTCTCGTGCTCCGGGGACGAGAAGAAATGCGCCTTTGTGCCCGACACTTCCGCCTTGCGTCCGCAGCTTCGCTTCGAATCGCTGGAAGACACCCTTCCGGCCATAACCACCAAGGCGGACTTGGTGCAGTTCATGACTGTCCACCCCGACACGCGGGACCTTTTCTTCAGCCGGAGTGCGTACCCCGATGACTCCCTGTTCATCAACCGGCTTTTTGATCGCTTCTCAAATCCCCACATCGACACCTTGCTCATGGAAACGCACCGGGTGTTTGGCGATGGGGCCGCATTACGGGAAGAATTCACCCAGGCCTATGCCAACCTGAAGTACTACTACCCCGACTTTAACCCGCCGCGGATCCAGACGTTGATTTCCGGGCTCGAAACTGATCTCTTCCTCACGGATACCTCCGTGTTCATCGGGCTTGATTATTTTCTGGGTCCCGGTGCTAAATACCGGCCCAATAACATGTATGAGTATATGTTGAGACGGTACACCAAAGACTTTATCGTTCCTTCCGTCATGTTGCTGACCGGGGTAGACAGCCGCTTCAACAAGAACAATGAAGAAGACAAGACCGTACTGGCGGAAATGATCGCCTACGGTAAAGCCTACTATTTCGCCAAGCGCATGATTCCCTGCGTTTCAGACACGCTGCTGATGGGATACTCTTCGAGTGAGCTTGAAGGCAGTCTCGCCTATGAGCACCTGATCTGGTCTCGCCTGGTGCAGGACCAGGTTCTTTTCTCTACCAGCCACCTGGTCAAACAACGTTTCCTGGCCGAGCGGCCAAAAACCATTGAGGTGGGGGAAAACTGTCCAGGGCGGATTGCGCAATGGGTGGGTTGGCGCATCGTGGAAAAGTACATGGAGGAGCACCCGGAGACTACACTGCCACAACTCATGGCTATGACGGATGCCCAGCGAATTTTCAGGGAGTCGGGCTACAAGCCACAGGTGGTAAAACTTCCCGGCCGTGAGAAATCATGAGGAGGCAAACAAGGCCGCAAAATCATCGCCGAGTTGTCTTCGGGAATAGCGCTCCTCGCCCAGGTGTCGCGCCCTGCGCTGAGCCTCTGCCAGGCGCGAAGGATCACGGATAAATGGTTCCAGTTGACGGACGAAGGCGTGAGGGTCACTTTGGTCCACGAATACTCCGCACCCGGCCTGTTCTGTTTCCGTCCGAATCCAGCCACCAAAATTCACGATGATCAGTTTTCCTGAAGCCAGCCCATCAAAATACTTGTTGGGGCACCCCGTTTCCAGGATAGGCGAAGGCAGATAACTCACAAAAACGGCATCCGTCTCCTTCATTATTTCACGAACTCCATCCCGGTTGACAAACCCGGTAAAGACCACATTCGACAACTCTTGATGAGCAACGGATGCCTTTAACTCGTCCAGCATGGCGCCGTCACCGCAAACCAGCAACGTCACGGGGAGATTACTGCGCTGGGCGGCGAGGGCACATGCGATGAGGTGATGGAGCCCATTGGCCATTCCCAGCGCCCCGATATAGGCAATCACAAAATTGCCGGCCTTGCCCCATCGGGTTTCGAGATTCGGATCCTTAGTTTGCGGTGTGTAGAAATCGCAATCGGCCATATTGGGTATCAGCTCTACCCGGCAACCTGGCACTTTACCCAAGACAGCACGGCGAATGGGTTCCGACAATGCCACCACTCCAAATGCGCCACGGTAGATTGACGCCTCGGCTCTTCGCAAGAACCCTTTGAACAACCTGTTCCGGATGAATCCCAACTCAATCGGTGCATCGGGCCACAGGTCGCCGACTTCAAACCAGTAGGGCATCCCGTAGCGCCACTTCAACCATTGGGCGCACCAGCCCACCGTAAGGGGTACGGAAATCGCGTAGCAGAAGTCATAGTGCCGGTAGGGCGCGGCCGCTCGAACTGCCGCAAAAGCGAAGCGGAGAAATGCCAGGCTGCGGGCCAGAAAATTAAACCGGTTGTTGTAAGGTATGGCGAGGTAAACGACCTCGATGCCCTCCACGGTGTCGTGTCGGCCCTGGGAACAGGCACCGGAAGTGATTACGGTGACGCGATGGCCCTTGTTGACCAGCGCCGATGCCAGGTAATAGGAGCGGATAGCACCTCCGCTCTCCGGCGTATTAAAGTGCTGATGAATCAGCAGGATATTCACGACACAAAGAAAAGAAATCAGGCCAATTGGTCGTGATCAAGATATTGGCCCGCTGGGAGCAGAGACAGCCCGTTATGACTTCACGGTAAGTCCACGCACATAGTCCATTATTCCTGCGACTACACCGGACGAAGGCTGCAGGCTGGCCTTTTCCAGGCCTTTGCTGGTGAGGAGCAGCTCGCGGTATTGGCGGTTCAACTCCGGGTCGGAGGCCAGCACGCGGCTAATCTCGCTGCTTTCTTCCTCCGTGGTCTCTCGGTAGATAAACCTGATCAGATCGTTTTGGGTAAACGTTTTCGTCATAGGCATATGGGGTTTTGATCATTTTCTTTCTGAGGTTGATGAGCGCATAGCGCATGCGGCCCAGGGCCGTGTTGATGCTTACGCCGGTTTGGTCAGCAATCTCCTGGAAGCTCATGTCCATGTAATGGCGCATAATGAGGACCTGCTTTTGTTCGGGGGGGAGCTCCTTGATCAGGTCCCGGAGGCGCGATTGTGTATCCTGCCATACCTGGGCCGTCTCGGCGCTGTCTTCAGCAAACTCCATGGAGTTGAACAGGCGGCTGTTGTCTTCCATGACAATTTCCGGATAACGGCGCTTCTTCCGGTAGCTGTCGATCGCCAGGTTATGGGCGATGCGGCTGATCCAGGGGAGAAACTTTCCCTCCTCATTATAGCGACCGCTCTTGATGGTATTGACCGCCTTGATGAAGGTTTCCTGGAGCAGATCCTCTGCCCGGTAACGGTCCTTTACGATCAGGTAAATGGCCGTATAAATGCGCGATTTGTGACGATGGAGCAGCACTTCGAATGCCTCTTCGTTACCTTGTTGATAGAGCGACAGTAACTCGCTGTCGCCGCTTCTCTTGTCTATCATTCTGACTCACGTTTAGGTAACGTAGAAGTAGGTATCGATAGTGTGGGGGTTAGGTGGTATTTGTTTAGGGTGAAAAGATAGAAATATTACCGTAAGGCCCAAAAAATTAGCAAAAAAATCTTGCCTGCTATACAATTTCTTGGCCTATTTGTCCCCGATTAGTGCAGGAAGTAACCTACCCATGGCCGTCACGAAGAAGAAAGTCATCAAGAGCCTCGACAACCTGTCGGAGGACCTGAAGGAGCTCATGAAGAAGCAGTATCCGCTCGGCTACGAAAACAGCATCACGCGGATCAACAACGCCAAAAAGGAACCGATTTTCGTATTCCCCCTCGAAACTGATGAAGCAACCTACCTGGTTAAGATTCCGGCCACCCGGAACAGTGAAGGCGAATATGATGTGGACTCCAAACCCCAGGACCCGGAGTTTGGCGCCGATGACAAGGAGGCAGACGATTTTGGAGGAGACGATGATTTTGGAGGAGACGATGACTATGGAGACGAGGATGAGGGCGGTGACCGCCGGGGCAAGGATCCCAGCTACGAACCGGATTTTGACAACTAGCCCAGTATCCCAGCCTCCTTACCGCACCATCCCCCCGGATGGTGTTTTTGTTTTGCCCGTCGCTCAATCGTTTCCGTATTCCTTACCTTTAGCCCTCCCATGAGTGCCCCCGCTGCCGATCGCGCCAAAAAGCTCGAAGACCTCGATCCCCGCGAATTCATCATCATCAAGAACGCGAGAGTCAATAACCTCAAAAACCTCAGCGTCGCCATCCCCCGCAACAAATTGGTGGTGATCACCGGACTGTCGGGCTCCGGCAAATCGTCACTGGCCTTTGACACCCTGTTTGCCGAGGGTCAGCGCATGTACGTCGAGAGCCTGAGTTCGTATGCCCGCCAGTTCCTGGGTCGCATGGAGAAGCCGGAAGTCGATTATATCAAGGGCGTCTCTCCTGCCATTGCCATCGAACAAAAGGTAAATACACGGAATCCGCGCTCCACGGTAGGTACCACCACGGAAATCTACGATTACCTCAAACTGCTCTTCGCGCGGATCGGCAAAACCATCTCGCCGGTCAGTGGCAAAGAAGTAAAGCGCGATTCGGTTACCGACGTGGTCGATGCCTTAAACCGGCTGGAGACGGGCACCCGGGTAACTATTGCCACTCCCCTCAAGATTCAAAAAGGACGCAAACTCCTCGACGAACTTGAACTGCTCCTTCGCAAGGGCTTCACCCGCATCCTGATGAATGACCAGGTTCAGTTCATCGAAGAGGTGATCACCGGTTTGAAGGAAAAGAAGAAGGGGAGCGCCAAAAAGACCGAGACCACCGAAGTAGAAATCCTGATCGATCGTGCGGCGATTCAGCCATCTGACGAAGATCTCGTGTTCCGGCTGTCGGATTCGGTGCAGACCGCGTTCTTCGAAGGCCACGGCGATTGCCATATCTATGTCGAGGGTAAAGAGCGGCTGCACTTCTCGGATCGGTTCGAACTCGACGGCATCACGTTCACCGAACCCTCGGTAAACTTCTTTTCGTTCAATAATCCCTTTGGAGCCTGCCAGACCTGCGAGGGTTTTGGAAAAATCCTGGGCATCGACGAGGACCTCGTCATCCCCGACAAGGGGCTATCGGTCTTCGAAGGCGCCATAGCGCCCTGGCGGACCGAGACCATGAGCGAATGGCTGACCCCCTGGTTGCGCAGCGGGGCCAAATACGATTTCCCGATCCACCGTGCCTACCACGAACTCACCCAAAAGGAGAAGGACCTCCTTTGGAACGGCAACAAGGAAATCGATGGCATTAACCAGTTCTTCAAGTACCTGGAATCAAAGTCCTACAAGATCCAGTATCGTGTCATGCTTTCCCGCTACCGCGGCCGGACTACCTGCCCGGATTGCCGCGGAACACGGCTTCGCAAGGACGCCTCCTACGTGAAAATTGCTGACACCTCTATTACTGACCTGGTGCTTCTGCCCATCGAAGAGGTGGTGACCTACTTTGAAAGAATCAAGGTTCCCGGCCACGACCAAAAAGTAGCCGACCGGCTCCTGAAAGAAATCCGTTTTCGCCTTGAATACCTCGTGAAAGTCGGCCTGGGTTATCTTACGCTCAACCGCCTCACCAATACCCTTTCCGGCGGAGAATATCAACGGATCAAACTCGCCACCTCCCTGGGCAGCGCCCTGGTCGGCTCCATGTATATCCTGGACGAACCCAGCATCGGGCTCCACCCCAAAGACACCAAACGCATGGTCCAGGTGCTGCAGTCGCTTCGGGATCTTGGCAATTCGGTGATTGTCGTCGAACATGAAGAAGAGATCATGCGGGCCGCCGACCAGTTGATAGACATCGGGCCCGACGCCGGCCAGCACGGCGGGCATCTTGTCTTCCAGGGCACAATAGACGACATCGGGCCAGGAACCAAATCGCACACCGCCGACTACCTCAGCGGTCGGGAAACCATTCCTGTTCCGGTCCGTCGTCGCAAATGGAAAGACTCTGTCACGGTGATGGGTGCCCGGGAAAACAACCTGAAAAATCTCAATGTCAGATTCCCTCTCGGCGTGCTGACCGTGGTGACCGGCATCAGTGGATCCGGAAAATCCACGCTGGTCAAGAAAATTCTTTATCCTGCCATTGGTCGCCTGAGCGGCCTGGTGGCGGAGACGCCGGGTCGTTACGACAAACTGGACGGAGACGTAGGGACCATCACTCAAATTGAATACGTCGACCAGAATCCCATCGGGAAGTCTTCCCGGTCAAACCCGGTGAGCTATGTGAAAGCTTACGACGCGATACGGCAGCTGTATGCCGACCAGCCGCCGGGCAAACAGCGTGGCTATAAACCGTCTCATTTTTCATTCAACGTAGACGGGGGCCGTTGCGAGAACTGCGAAGGCGAGGGGGAGATCAAGGTGGAGATGCAGTTCATGGCCGACATCTACCTGACCTGCGAGGTTTGTCACGGAAAAAGGTTCAAGCACGAAATCCTTGAAGTCGAATACAACGGAAAGAACATCTCCGATGTACTTGATCTCACGGTGACCGAGTCGCTGGAGTTTTTTCGGGATAAGAAGCCAATCCTCGATCGTCTCCAGCCCCTGGAGGATGTCGGGCTGGGCTATGTGAAGCTAGGGCAATCGTCCAACTCACTCAGCGGCGGAGAGGCCCAGCGGGTGAAACTGGCTTCTTTCCTGGGCAAGAACGCTCCTGACGGACACATCGCCTTCATCTTCGATGAGCCAACCACTGGGCTGCACTTTCACGATATCTCCAAACTGCTCAAGGCCGTCAACGGACTTGTCGATATCGGTCATACCGTCATCATCATCGAACACAACCTGGAGGTGATCAAATGCGCCGACTGGATCATTGACCTGGGACCGGAGGGTGGGGAAAAGAACGGGGGTTACCTCGTTGTCGAAGGGACTCCCGAACAAGTCGCCAAATCAGGCAAGGGGTATACGGCCGCCTTTCTGAAAGAAAAGCTCTCTCGGTAGTTATTGCGATGTGACTTAGGCAGGAACCTGCTCCCGCAAGGCCCGGCGCAAAATCTTCCCGACGTTCGTCTTGGGTATCTCCGTCCGGAACTCGATGATCTTCGGTCGCTTATAACCGGTGAGGTTCTCTTTGCAGAAGGCCACCAGCTCTTCTTCCGTGAGGGATTGATCTTTCTTCACGATCACCACCTTGACGGCTTCCCCACAGGCAGGGTCAGGCACGCCGATGGCCGCCACTTCCATCACTTTGGGATGTGCGGCAATGACGCCTTCTACTTCGTTCGGGTAAACGTTGAAGCCCGAAACGAGAATCATATCCTTCTTCCGATCCACAATACGGATATAACCATCCGGCTCCATGATGGCGATGTCGCCCGTCTTGAACCAGCCGCCGGGATGAAATACGTTTGAATTGTCTTTCTGCCAGTACCCCTTGAACACCTGGGGGCCGCGGGCGCAGAGTTCTCCCGGTTCACCGTAGGGCAGCGCGCTGCCATTGTCATCCATCATCTGGATTTCAGTGGAAGGAATCGGTACTCCAATGCTTCCCATGCGCTCCTTCCCGCTGATCTGGAAAGTCAGCACCGGTGATGTTTCGCTGAGCCCGTAGCCCTCACCGATCGGTATGCCGGTTTTCTCCTTCCATCTCTTGAACACTACTTCCTGCAGGGCCATTCCTCCGGCGCTGCATCCTTTCAGTCCCGATAGGTTGATGTCGTCAAAGTTGGGATGATTGAGCAATGCATTGTAAAGAGTATTCACGCCAATCATCGTCTGGAAAGGCTTCTTCAGGATCTTGATGAATCCGCCGAAGTCGCGCGGGTTCGTCACGAGCAAACACTTCAGCCCGGTTGACAGGAAAACAAAGGAGGCGGTCAGCGCATAAATATGGTAGAGAGGCAGCGGAATAACGGCCACATCGCCAGGCTCCAGAGCACCACGGCTTGTGTATTTCAATACGGGAACCACTTGCTCCACGTTATAAAGCACGTTGCGGTGAGTAAGCTCCGCGCCTTTCGAGAGGCCCGTTGTCCCCCCCGTATATTGGAGGAAGGCAGTGTCCTCCTTTTTCAAGGCCACCGGCTTGAACGGTTTGGCCTTACCCTTGGCCAGGGCTGTGGAAAAAGATACGGCATAAGGAAGATGATAGGGAGGAACCATCTTCTTCACATTTTTCACCACCCAGTTGGTGATCGGCTTCTTCAGTCCGCCCAGCAAGTCGCCCACTTCGGTAATAATCACCGTCTTGATCGCGGTCGCCCCAATAATTTTTTCCAGATGGTGGGCAAAGTTGGCGAGAATAACGATGGCCACCGCTCCGCTATCTTTGAACTGGTGTTCCATTTCCCGGGGAGTATACAGCGGGTTGGTGTTTACCAGGATCAGCCCTGCCTTAAGTGCTCCCAGCATGGCCACGGGAAACTGCAGGATGTTGGGCATCTGGATCGCGATGCGGTCGCCCGGCTTTAGCTGACAATCATTTTGCAGATACGAGGCAAAATGAGTGGCCAGTTGATCCAACTCACCAAATGTTATCTGTTTATCCATGTTCTCCAGCGCTGGCCTCGCGCTAAAGTTCTTGCAGGCCTGCTCCATCAACGAGACCAGGGAATCATACGGAGGTTCAGGAATTTCTACGGGGTAATAATCAGGGTACTGAGAAATCCAAGGATGTTTGCTCATAGGAAAGAGGTTGGTGGACGAAATTAAATGTTTTCGCACACACTTTGTACATTTAACGGTGTCGCCCGAATGATAAAAACCATGACCATGAAGAGTATATCTGCTGCCCTGCTTTTGCTGATGGCCCTGACCCGGTGCGCAGCCCCTCCTTCGCTACCCCAGGGTCCGACCTTTCACATCTCGTTTCCGTCCGAAGTAGGCTCCCAGCCCCAGGATGGGCGGCTGATCCTCCTTCTTGCCACCTATGACAAGCAGGAACCCCGTTTCCTGTTCAACTATGGACTCGATACGCAACTCGGTTTCGGGCTGGACGTAGAGGGGATGAAGCCCGGCGAGCCCGTGGTTCTGGGCGATTCAGCCTTTGGTTTCCCGGTCAGGAAGACGAGCATGATTCCCGCAGGGGAATACTATGTGCAGGCCATCATCAACCGGTACGAAACGTTTACCCTCAAATCCGGAAAGACGGTGAAGCTGCCTCCCGACCAGGGAGAGGGTCAGCACTGGAACACAAAGCCCGGCAACTTCTATAGCCGTCCGTTCAAAGTAAAAATTGAACCCGGGATGAAGGAGCCCATCCAGGTGGTAATGGACCAGGTAATACCGCCCCTCAAGGAACCCGCCGATACCAAATACGTGAAGCACATCAAGATTCAGAGCAAGATGCTCACGGAATTCTGGGGAAGACCCATGTATCTCGGCGCGCACGTGCTGCTCCCGGAAGGATTTGACACCCATCCCAAAGCCCGCTATCCCCTCATGATCTATCACGGTCACTTCCCGTCTGATTTCGGAGGGTTCAGCACGGAGCCCCCGCCTTCCGATATGGACACATCCGACTACATCGAGCGCTTTCAAATCTATGGGTACAACAAAATACAGGCCCAGGAGGCCTATAACTTTTACAAGCAATGGACCAGCAAGAATTTTCCCCGCTTCCTCGTAGTGGAAATCCAGCATGCCAATCCTTACTATGACGATTCGTATGCTGTGAATTCCCAGAATCTCGGACCCTACGGCGACGCCATCATGTTTGAGTTGCTCCCTGAAATCGAAAAGCAATTTCGCGGCATCGGACAGGGCTGGGCTCGTTTCACCTACGGCGGATCGACCGGTGGCTGGGAGGCGCTGGCCGTCCAGATGTTCTACCCGGATGAGTTCAACGGCTGCTTTGCCGCCTGCCCGGATCCGATCGATTTCCGGTCGATGTGCCTCGTCGACATCTACAAAGACAAGAACGCGTACTGGTACGACAGTGAGTTCAAGAAGCTGCCCCGTCCCTCTCACCGCGATTACCTGGGACAAATCCAGGCTACGATGGAAGAGAACAATCATTACGAGCTCGTCCTGGGCACCAAAAGCCGGTCGGGCGAGCAATGGGACATTTGGGAGGCCGTGTATTCACCGCAGGGTGAAGACGGCTATCCAAAGAGGATTTTTGACAAGGAAACCGGTGAAATCAACCGGGAGGTGGCCAACTACTGGAGAGAGAATTATGACCTCCGGTATATTCTCGAGCGCGACTGGAAGACTCTTGGTCCCAAGTTGCAGGGAAAAATTCACATCTATTGCGGCGACATGGACAACTACTACCTCAACAACGCGGTGTACCAAATGGAAGAATTTCTCAAAGGAACCAGGAATCCATTCTACAACGGGGAAGTTGACTACGGTGACCGCGCGGAGCACTGCTGGAACGGCGATCACGAAAATCCCAACTACATCTCGCGATTGCGGTACAACACCATGTACCTCCCGCGCATCCTGAAACGAATACAGGAAAGTGCTCCGAAAGGCGCCGATACGCGCAGTTGGCGATACTGAGTCATCATTTTACGCACCGCTGTTACTTTCCAGGATCAGTCATTATTCATCGCAAACCCTTTAATCCATGTTCAGTTTAATTTCCACTATTGGCCTGGTACTCCTGCTGGGCCTCCTTGCCTTTCTCTTTATTCGTGATCGCATCACCGAAGCGGTTGCCCCGGACCAGGAGGGCCGTGGCGGCAAACCCGGTTCACCATCGATTTTCGTGGCCGTCAAGAAGTACTACTTCTGGCTGCTGGGTATTTCAATCTTCATGTCGCTGACCTCCTGGCTGTTCTTCTATTCTTATGCGGGCTACCAGTACTTCCTCGTCTATCCCAATGGTACCAAATCGGCGGTGACCACCGAAGGCATCAAGTTTGCTCCGTTCGCAAGCGTGCAGGAGTGGAACAAGAATATTGATATCAAGACGGTAGCCAAGAACCCGGAGCATGCCACCGACTTCAACTCCGAAGAGGGCATATCCGAACTCGAGGGTATCATGAACCCGATTGATTTGCGCTTCATCGATCAGGTGACCGGTACCATGAACGTAACCACGCGCTTTGAAATCCCGGTCGACCACGAGCAATTCATCAAGTTTGCTGTCAAGTACCGGAATATTACCAACCTCGTTCACAATACACTCATCCCGACCATTTCAGAGCAAGCCAAGAATACGGGCTTCATGTTCTCTGCCCAGGATTACATTTCGGGAGCGGCACAAAGTTTCAAACAAACTTTTGAGGAGCAGCTCGAGAACGGTGCCTACGTCGTACTGAAAGAGGAAAGGAGGGATACGATCTATGAAGAGATCGTACAAAAGGGTCCCCGTCACATCAAGGAAGTCCAGACTTCCTACACCGTGCAGAAGGTGATGGATCCCAAGACCCACAAGCCCCTGGTCGTTCCCAATGAAATCAGTCTCTCCGGAATCAAGGTGAGCCAGGTGATTGTCGACAACGTCATCCCCGACCCCGAATACCAGGCCCGGCTCAAGGAACAAAAGTCCGAGTCGGCCAAGCGCCAATTGGAACAGCAGAAAATTGCCACCGCCAAGATTGCCCAGTTGCGTGTGGTGGCTGAAGGTGAACAGCGCAAAGCCGAAGAGCGGGTAACCCAGGAAGTTGAACAGGTCAAGACGCTCATTCCTTTTGAAACGGAGCGGGAAAAGGAAAAGGCCAAACTGGCCGCCGCGCAGATTGCCCGCGACCGGGCGGCCATTGAAGCCCAGACGCTCCTCATCATGCAGCGCGCCCAGGCCGATGCCAACAAGCTGAAAGTACTGGCCGGCCTTACCCCGCAGGAAAGAGCATACTGGAAATACCGGTCCGACTCCGTGATCTCGGCTAACTTGTCCAAGATTCAGTGGCCCGGCGTTTACTTTGATGGGGCCTCTGGCGGTAAATCGGCCGGAATGATTGAAAGCCTGATTGGTGCCGAAATGGCCAAGCAAATGCTGAACCGTGCCCGGGACACCAATCCCTGATTTTCACACCACCACCGAAGAAAGCCCGATTCATCATCGGGCTTTCTATTTTCCACCCATACCAAAACACAACGGGAGGTGTCGGATTTACGTACCTTGTATCCGGATGATCCGCAAGTATACCTCCCTGTTCCTCGTCGCCCTGCTGCTGGTACACCTGGCCGGATTCTACGTTTACTTCGTGGTGCGCCTGGGCGACCTCCGCATGAGCATGCGGGAAAAGATCGCGCTGCTGCCGAGCGAGCAATTGGAGGTAGTGAGAATTCCCGCTGCTTCTTTCCGATCCCACTGGATTAACGAACGAGAAATGGAGTGGCAGGGTAAAATGTATGACATCGCACGGGTCGAAAAGCAAGGAGCCGAAGTGCTCGTCTATGCTCTTCATGACCAGGACGAAGACGGACTGATTAACTTCCTGACGGCCGTCGTGGATATGGCCCGCCAGGATCCGCAGCCTGCACCGTCAACGGTCGTTCAGTTCTTTACGCTCAAGTTTGTCATCAACCAGGAAATCGCTGTCGCGCCGATCCTTACTCACCAGGCGAATCCAGCAACGTTCATTTCCGCTTTTCCTTCCTCCCCTACGCTCGACCATCTCACTCCGCCTCCCCGGGCCTAAGCATTCCATTTCGGTGATTCAGGCACCTGCCTTTGAGGCGGGCTGCCCTTTATTCCATTTAATCAATTGAATGCTTATGAAGTACATCGTCTTACTTCTCATGGCGGTATCGGCAACCGCGCATGCCCAATTTGCCGAACGGGAGGAAGCCACTTCCGACACGATCACCTCATACCTCTCGGAGATCGTCATTTCCGCCAATAAGATACCCGAAGAACGCCGCACGATTGCCCAGCAAATCAAGATCGTCACGCCTACTACCATCCGGACCTTGAATGCCCAGACCTCCGGTGATTTGCTCCAGAACACCGGCTTGGTGGCCCTGCAGAAAAGTCAGCAGGGCGGCGGAAGTCCGATTATCCGAGGGTTCGAGGCCAGCCGCGTGTTACTGATGATCGATGGCGTTCGTCTCAATAACCTGATCTACCGCGCGGGGCATCTTCAAAATGTGATTACCGTTGACAACAACATGCTGGACCGCGCTGAGGTACTCTTCGGACCCAGTTCCACGGTATATGGCAGCGATGCACTCGGTGGCGTGGTGCACTTCTTTACACGAAATCCAAAACTCTCTCCAGAGAAGCCGTCCTTCGGAGGCAACGCCTTCTTCAGGTACGGGACGGCGAACCAGGAGAAAACTTCACACATCGATTTCAACCTGGGTGGAAAAAAGTTCGCCTCGCTGACCTCCTTCACGTATAGTTACTTCGATGACCTGGTCATGGGTAAACAAGTGAACCCGTCGCTTGGCGAGGCCTTTGGCTTGCGGCCGCAGTATGTCGTGCGCTCCGCCGATAACACCACCGACCTGCTTGTTCAGAACGGTGATCCCTACAGGCAAATCCAGAGCGGATACAAGCAATGGGATCTCTTGCAGAAATTTCTCTACCAGCCGAGCGATCGTGTCCGTCACCTGGTCAATTTTCAATATTCCAGCTCGACTGATGTTCCCCGCTACGATCGTTTGACGGATCCGGGGGCCAACGGGCTCCGGTTTGCCGAGTGGTATTACGGTCCGCAGACACGCTTTCTTTCCTCCTATAATCTTCAAATGGAGAAGCTCGGATCCTTCGCCGATCGTTTGTCGGTTACCGCCAGCTACCAGTTCATCAATGAAAGTCGCCACGACCGGCGCTTTGGCAACAACAACCGGAATGACCGGGTCGAAGACGTGAATGTGATGGCCCTGACGCTTGATTTTGCCAAAACGATCGGCAAGAACAACCTGCGCTACGGGTTTGACAGTCAGTTTAGCACCGTAAAGTCAACGGCGGTAAGGACGGACATTACCACGGGCGCCACTCAGCCTCAGAGTACCCGCTATCCCGATGGCAACAACTCGATGAACACGGCTGCCATCTATGCCACGCATACACTCGAACTCTCCGACAAGTGGATTCTCAATGACGGCATCCGGCTGGGGATCAGTTCGCTGAGTTCCACGTTCGTCAACAAAAGTTTCTATCCTTTTCCGTATGACAACATCAGCCAGGCACCGTCCTATGTAACCGGCAACGCGGGGATCATTTACACCCCGACGTCATGGAAGTTCTCCTTAATGGCCAGTGCGGGATTCCGGGTGCCCAACGTGGACGACCTGGCCAAAGTATTTGACAGTGTGCCCGGCGATGCCGGCACCACAGGTACGCTGATCGTTCCGAATCCCGATCTCAAGCCGGAGAAAACCTTGAACGCCGATTTCAGCGTGACCAAGTTTTTTGGGGACAAGGTCCGTCTCGAAGGAACATTTTTTGCCACGGATTTCTACGATGCCATTGTGGTGCTCCCCTCTACGTTCAATGGGCAGTCGACGGTCATCTACGACAGCTTTCCGGCCAACGTGGTTTCCAGTCAAAATGCCCAGCATGCCTATATTCTCGGCTACAGTCTCGCACTCCGCGCTGACCTTAGCGAGAAATTCATTGTCAGCGCCTCCTTCAACAATACGAAGGGCCGCGTAAGGTCTACTCCCTACGAGACACCCCTGGATCATATTCCCCCTGCTTTCGGTCGAGTGAGTGTTCAATTCAACCATAAGCAGTTCCGATCCGAGTTGTTTTCCAACTTCAATGCCTGGAAGCCGATTGAAGAATACAGCAACAGTGGGGAGGACAATGCTCAATATGCTCCTGCCAGGGGAATGCCCTCCTGGTATACCGTCAACCTGAGGTTGGGTTACGAACTGGGCCATGGCTTCACCGTACAGGCAGGAGTTGACAACCTCCTGGATCTTCAATACCGTACCTTCGCGTCGGGGATCAACGCCGCCGGAAGAAATCTTTTTGCCACGATTCGATACAAATTCTGAATTTTCCACCATGAGACTGAGCAACCTGGTCAATCGCTTACGGCAATTCCGGTCCCTTCACCATTGGATCGGCATCGCCATCGTGTTCTTCATGATATTCAGCAGCGTGACCGGGTTGCTGCTGGGATGGAAGAAGAATGTTGATCTGCTGCAGCCTCCCACTATCAAGGGTGCCTCGGTGGACGTGGCAGAGTGGGTCTCCTATGAGACCGTAGTACGGAACGCCAACCGGGCGCTGGATTCCGTAAAGCATGAATTACCCGGCATTGAACGCATTGATGCGCGTCCCGACAAGGGGATCATCAAGGTGGTCTACCTGAACTACTGGGAGGTCCAGATCGACGGAAAAACGGGCAAGGCGGTTTCCGTGGGACCACGTCACGCCGACTGGATCGAACACCTTCACGATGGGTCCATCATCAGTGAAGGTTTCAAACTATTCTATACCAACTATATCGGCTGGGGACTTCTCGTGATGTCGATCACTGGCTTTTGGCTCTGGTACGGCCCCCGGAGAATCCGCAAGGTAAAACACCTGCCGGAGCCCTAGCTAGTGGGCTTCGAGCCAATTCTTGCCCACCCCGACTTCCACCTCCATGGGCACATCCATGATCACCGCTGTCTTCATCAACTCGATGATACGTGGCTTGACGATCTCCTCTTCGTCCTTGTGCAAGTCAAAAACCAACTCGTCGTGCACCTGTAGAATCATACGGGTCTTTAACTTCTCCCGCTGAAGCCAACGGTGAATATTGATCATCGCGATCTTGATAATGTCTGCTGCACTTCCCTGGATCGGGGCATTGATCGCGTTTCGCTCCGCGAATCCCCGGGTGGTGATGTTCCGGGAGTTGATGTCTCGCAAATAACGCCGGCGTCCAAGGATAGTCTCCACATACTCCTTCTCGCGTGCATGGTTGATCGTATCATCCATGTACCGCTTGATTCCCGGGAACTCGTGGAAGTAGGACTCGATGATTTCCGCTCCTTCCGTTTTCGAGATCCCCAGGTTCTGCGACAACCCAAAAGCGGTGCTGCCGTAGAGGATCCCGAAGTTCACTTCCTTGGCCTTCCGCCGCATGTCGGGGGTCACTTTGTCAAGGGGCACGCGGAAGACCCTGGCGGCGGTGGTGGCATGGATGTCACGCTTGTTGCGAAACGCTTCAATCATCGTCGCGTCTTTGGCGAAAGACGCCGCAATCCGCAATTCTATTTGCGAATAGTCGGCTGACATAAAGCGGTAGTTCTTGTCGCGGGGAACAAAGGCACTCCGGATTTGGCGGCCCTTCTCGGTTCGGATAGGAATATTCTGAAGGTTGGGATTATTCGAACTCAGCCGGCCGGTGGCCGCAACAGCCTGTCTGAAATCCGAATGAATCCGGCCGTCATGCCGGCTCATCATGCGAGGCAACGCATCGACATAGGTGGAGCGAAGTTTCTCATACTCCCGGTACTCCAGAATCTTCTTGGCAATGGCATGCTGCGGGGCAAGCTTTTGCAGGACATCTTCCCCGGTGGCATACTGTCCCGTCTTCGTTTTCTTGGCCTTCTCAAGGAGCTTGAGCCGATCAAAAAGAATTTCTCCCAGCTGTTTGGGGCTTCCAATGTTGAATTCCGTTCCTGCCAGCTGGTAGATCTCCTTCTGCACTTTCTCGCTGTCCTTCCGGAGCGCCTCCGACATCCACTTCAGGGTCTCTTCATCCACACGCACCCCCTCCGCCTCCATGGAGGCCAGTACTTCCACCAGCGGCATCTCGATGTCGCGGGAAAGCAGGGCGTGCCGTCTTAGTTCCAGTTCACGCTGCAGCTTGGGACGAAGCTGCAACGCCACATCCACCCGCTCCATGGCCAGATCCTGGCTTTGCTTGTCAGCTGACAATTGAACCCCCAGGTATTGATTGGCAATAATCTCCAACTCATGGGAAGCTTCCGGTTCAATCAGGTAATGGGCAAGCATCGTGTCGAACACGGGGCCCCGCATGACGTGGCCAGCTTTCTTAAGCGCCAGCATGGACGCCTTGATATTGTGGCCCACTTTGAGCAGGCGGTCATTGGCAAGCAGGGGAGCGAAGTCGTTCAACTGGGCGGCTTCAGCAAAGTGTGCTTCACCGGGTGTGGCGCAAAAGACGATTCCCGTGATCTGAAAATCATAGTGCTCGACTTCATCGGTAAGCACTTCGATGGCAATCTCCCTGCAATCCTTCCATTTCTCCAGCAAACCTTTCTTTTCTTCCTTGCTGATCACGGTTCGCCGTCCTGAAACGACCTTTTTTTCGCCCGACTCCGCAGTGCCTGATCCAAACATGGACAACTGTCCTCCTGATGGCCTCGCCGGCGCTCCCTCTTCGTCCGCGGATGAAGCCCCACCACCCACGGCTTGAAAAGCGCGGGCCGCCAGTGTCTTGAACTCCATCTCCTCAAAAATCGGAGTCAGTATGGCTTTGTCGGGGCCTTTGTACTTCAGGGCTTCCGGATCATAGTCAATGGGTACATCTGTCTTGATCGTCGCAAGTTGCTTGGAAAGAATAGCCTGTTGTCCAAACTGCTCGACCCGCTCTTTGAGTTTCCCTTTCAGCTCACCGGAATGGGCTACGACGTTCTCCACCGTTCCGAATTGCTTGAGCAAATCGGCCGCAGTCTTGGGGCCTACCCCGGGGATTCCGGGAATATTATCGGAAGTGTCTCCCTGCAGCCCGAGCATGTCGATAACCTGGCTGACTTCTTTGATGTCCCATTTCTCGCACACTTCCTTAGGACCCAGGATATCGACTGAGTTTCCCATGTAAGCGGGCTTGTACAACTTGATGTGCTCCTCGACAATTTGCCCGAAGTCCTTGTCCGGGGTCATCATGAAAACCTCAAATCCGTCAGCGGCCGCTTTCTTGGCGAGCGTCCCGATAATATCGTCGGCTTCAAAGCCTTCTTTCTCGAGGATGGGAATATTGAAACCCCGGATAATGTCCTTCACAATGGGAACACCGGTTCGGATGTCTTCCGGTGTCTCTTGCCGGGTGGCCTTATACTCTTCAAACATCTCATCCCGGAAGGTGGGGCCGGCCGTGTCAAAGGCCACCGCGATGTGGGTGGGCTTCTGCTTTTGCAGCACTTCCAGTAACGTGTTGGTAAATCCAAACACGACCGAGGTATTCATGCCCTTGGAGTTGATCCGGGGGTTTTTGGTAAACGCAAAGTGGGCCCGGTAGATCAGCGCATAGGCGTCGAGAAGAAAGAGTTTTGGCTTGGCGGCACTCATGAGGCGAAGATAGGCAATCAGGCCCTTCGCGGTTTGGGTGCCGCTGCGTTATATTCACTCAACTAAACTGACCCCATGACCAATCCGCTGGAGTATTTTCTGCATTGGGAGAGGACAGCTCCCGCCGACATTGTCTTTCGACAAGCCAAAGGTCCGGGCTGGATAACCTGGACATTTCAGGAGGCCGGTGAAGAAATCCGGCGAATCGCCGGGTTCCTGGAAGCCCTTCAGCTTCCTCTGCACAGTAAGGTCGCCATCCTCTCAAAAAACTGCCCCCACTGGGTGATGGCCGATTTAGCAGTCATGATGGCTGGCCATGTGTCGGTGCCGCTGTATCCCACTTTGCCGGGAGAAACCATTCATGAAATCCTGGTTCACAGCGAAGCCAAAGCCATTTTTATTGGCAAGCTCGACCACTATGCTTCGCAGCAGCCAGGAATCCCCGACATCGTCCGGATTGGCGTCGAGGCTTACGGAGTCCCAGAGGAGACCAGCTGGGAAAACATCACCGCCACGCACACGCCGATTGCTCATCCGGCAGCTATTCAACCGGACGATCTGATGACTATCGTTTATACTTCCGGAACTACGGGCAAGCCTAAAGGCGTGATGCATGTATTCCAGTCCTTTCATATCACCTTGTCGGCAGCCCGAAAAGCGATACCCTTTCCTGAACGACCGCGGCTCTTCTCGTACCTGCCGATGAGTCACATTGCCGAACGTATGGGTATTGAGACCATGGGCCTGATGTTGGGCGCCCAGTTTTCGTTTGCAGAAAATCTTGAAACGTTTGCCAAAAACCTTGCCGATACCCAGCCTGACTATTTCTTCGCCGTCCCCAGAATTTGGTCCAAGTTCCAGGAAAAAATCCTGGAAAAGATTCCAGAGCCCAGGTTCAGCCGGCTGATCGGCTTTCCGCTGGTCGGAGCACTATTGAAATCCGTCCTGAAGAAGAAGCTGGGTCTTTCCAAATCCAAACTATTCTTCTCCGGGGCGGCTCCGCTCGGCTTGGGTCAACTGGAGTGGTGGAAGAAACTCGACATCACCATTTTTGAAGTCTATGGAATGACCGAGGATTGCGTATACAGTCATTTCAACTCACCTGCCGCCTTCCGATTTGGCACCGTCGGACAACCATTGCCGGGCTTGAAGCGAAAAATAGCCGACCACGACGAGATATGCGTCAAGTCAGACTGCCTGATGAAGGGTTACTACAAGGAACCGGAAATGACGGCCGCCATGTTTGATGAAGAAGGTTACCTGAAAACGGGCGATACCGGCAGCATAGACCGAGAAGGCTATTTAACCATTGTGGGTCGAGTGAAAGATCAATTCAAGACGGACAAGGGCAAGTACATTTCTCCGGCACCTATCGAAATGAAATTGATGGAGAACAAGGACATCGCCCAGGTGTGTGTTGTGGGAATGGGTATTCCGCAGCCCATCGTGCTTACCGTACTCACCGAGGCGGCCCGTGCCAAGTCAAAGGATGAAATAACGGCCAGCCTGACCGCCACCCTGGATGCGATTAATGTCCACCTTGAGTCCTATGAAAAGCTCGAAACCGCGGTGATCATGCAGAAAGAATGGACACAGGAGAACGGTCTCCTTACACCCACCCTTAAGCTCAAGCGGAACGCGCTGGAAAAAATCTATGTTCCGCGCTACCCCGGCTGGTACCACGAGAAAGGAAAAGTCGTTTGGGAGTAGCGTTCCTCTGTGTGTGACTTATTTCAGCTTCGCCTTAAGAAAATCGGTCGTCGCTTTGAAGGCATCCTTGTAGGCCGCCTCATTGAATGCTCCCATCGGGTTGCTGGGGTTGGCAAAACCATGGTTGGCATCGTAGGCCTTAATCGTCAACTTTTTGTCGGCCGCCTTCATGTTGGCTTCAAACTTGTCCATCACGGCTTTGCTAATCCATTGGTCCTGCGAACCCCAGATATTCAAGACCTCGCAGTTCAAGGTCTTCAGGACGTTGACATCTTCCACGGGCATTCCATAATACATGACACATGCCGAAGCTTGTTTTCCTGCAATAAGCGAAGCCAGGAGTGATTGTCCTCCGCCAAAGCACCAGCCTACTGTTCCGATTTTTGCTCCAGGTCCCGCAAAAGCAATCGCGCCACGAATAATCTGGTCACCCCGTTCCTGCTTGAACTCTGACATGTACTTCCCGGCGTTCTCCCGGTCGGTAGCCACTTTACCATCGTACATATCCACGGCCAGGACGTTCACGTCGCCCAGGGCATTGTAGAAGTCTTCACTCTCGCGCTTTACGTTGTCATTCAGGCCCCACCATTCCTGGAAAACCAGGAGCCACCGGTTGGAATTCTTCGCCGACTTAATGAAGAAGGCATTGGCCTCCGTGCCATCGGGGCACTTCAGTTTTACCATCTCGCCGCCGGCCAAGCTGACGTGTTCATACTCCCGAGGATTGGGATGCTCGGCATTGAACTCATCAAACTGCGCAAACCGTGCAAATTTCTCAGTGGATGCGGTATGGCAAACCGCAATGTCCTCCTGAGCGAGCGCGGAGGTGAAGAAAAGTGCGGCGGTGAAAAATCCCAATAGTGCTTTCATAGAGATAAGGTTTGATCGAATGGTTCCAATAAGTTTCTCAATTACTTCGTAGATTGATCTGCGCAATTCAAAGGTATGAAAAAGACAGTTAGTTCATGGTTTTATAGCAGCGTCCTCATCACTGCTGCTTCGCTTTACTGCGTTGCCCAATCCCCTTCTTATCCCACACGGGAAATGGAACCGTTTCTCGATGTGAATTTCACCGTGGCAGAGCGCGATTCATTGTTGCGCAACCTCCAGGAGTACCAGCGCCTGGTAACGGGCCTTCATGCGTACGCGCTTCCGAACAGTGTGGGAATGTCGCTCTTGTTCAATCCGGTACCTCAGGGATTCGTTCCGGAAACCAGGCAACTGTCCATCGATTTTGGAATCCCCCGCAAGTTGGAGGTTCCGAAAACCTCCTCTGAATTGGCCTTCCTGCCTGTTTACAAGTTGGCCTCGTTGATCAAGGCCAGGAAAATCACGTCGGTGCAACTTACACGGCTGTACCTGGATCGTCTGAAAAAATACTCCGATACGCTTCAATGTACGATCACCCTATTGGAGGCAACTGCCCTTGAACGCGCCAAACAAGCCGACGCTGAAATCGCGCGAGGAAAGTACCGCGGTCCACTTCATGGCATTCCCTATGGGATCAAGGACCTGTTGGCGGTGGAAGGCACCAAGACCACCTGGGGTGCCGCACCCTTCAAGGACCAGCGTATTGACATGACGGCTACGGTGGTCAGCCGGTTGGATGCGGCGGGCGCCGTACTCGTCGCCAAGCTAACCATGGGCGCCCTGGCCCTCGGTGATATCTGGTACGGGGGAGTTACCAAAAATCCGTGGGACCTGAAACAGGGTTCCAGTGGATCGTCGGCAGGATCCGCATCTGCCACCGCCGCAGGGCTAGTCGCCTTCGCCATCGGCACGGAAACACTTGGCTCGATCGTATCTCCTTCGACACGATGCGGCACCACCGGTCTTCGTCCCTCCTATGGCCGTGTAAGCCGATACGGGGCCATGGCGCTCAGCTGGAGCATGGACAAAATTGGCCCCATCTGCCGAAGCGCCCTCGACTGTGCCCTTGTGCTGGATGTCATCCGGGGTAGTGATGGCAAGGACCCCAGCGTCCACGATGCCCCGTTCAACTTCTCGCGCAAGACCGATGTCCGCAAACTGCGCGTGGGGTACTTCAAGAATTTGTTCGACGAAAATTATCCAACCCGCGACAATGATCAGAAAGCACTTGAGGCTCTTCGATCGATGGGTGTAACACTTGAGCCCATCACGCTGAGCATGACACTCCCGGTTCCTTCGGTTCGGATGATGCTCTCCGCAGAAGCCGCCGCTGCTTTTGATGAACTCACGCGGTCCAATCGCGATAGCCTTATGACCGATCAGCGTCGCAATGCCTGGCCCAATACGTTCCGGGCAGCGCGTTTCATTTCGGCTGTTGACTACATCAACGCTTCGCGAGTGCGAACCGTGCTGGTCAACGAATACTACCAGAAGACCCGGGATTATGACGTCATCGTATCGCCCAGTTTTGGGGGAATTCAGCTGCTATTGACGAATCTCGTGGGGACCCCCGCCCTTGTCGTACCCAACGGATTCACGGCGAAAGGCAGCCCTACCAGCATCTCCTTCCTGGGCAGGCTGGATGGAGAAGCGGCTATTGCCCTGCTGGCACAGGCTTACCAGGATGTAACCGGGTGGGATGAGCAGGCCCCACCGCTATTCAGCAAGTAGCACTACTGTCCAGAGACCCTGCTTAGTCCTTCTTTGGCTTCCTGCAAGTTACCGTCCATCTTCAGGGCCGCTTCGTATTTCTGTTTGGCTTCGGATCGCTTGCCCTTCTTCTCATAAATCTGCGCCAGGCGCATGTTGGCTCCTGCATGCGAAGGTTCATTGGGCTTTGGGGTATAGCTGAGGTATTTCAGCAAGTACTGTTCCCCCTCATCGAGGCGCTGACCCGAGAGCGCGCACACTTTGCCAAACTGGTAGGCTGATAGCATGTCGCCCGGGTTCTTCTTTAACTGCTCCTCAAACAAGGTGAACGCCTTGCCATGCATCTTTTCGTTGACGTAGAAGTTTCCGAGGACAGGGAGAAGTGCCGGTTCGATCCGCGCCATCTCCAGGTACTCCTTTTCCGCTGCGGGGATGTTCTTTTCTCTCAGGTACAAATTCCCCATAGAACGGTGGCCTTGTGCCGGTGAAATAGCCATGATCTGACGGGCCATTTCTTTTGCCTTGTCCATACTCCCTCCCATAAACGAAGGGGCCTGTGTATAGAAAGAAATCAACGAAAAACGGGCATTGAGATTTTTCGCATCCAGCGCGATCGCCTTTTCCCACGCCGACTTCATCTTCGGTGCCAGCATGCCCTGCCGGATGACATTGGCATCTTGCGCGATCGTGCCATAGGTATCACCCAACCAGGTGAAGTACTCCGACTGATTTCCTCCTTTGGCTTCCGTTGCCTCCTCAAAAAAATCGGCCGCATCGTCGAATTTCTTCTCCTCAAATGCAATGCGCCCCAGGTAATACCGTGCTGCCGCATAATCGGGGCTGTCTTCGTCAATCTGCTGAAATTGTTCTTTGGCAGCCTCAAGCCGTTTCTCTCCATAAAGTGATTTGCCCCGATCCAAAGCCGGTTGGGCCAACCCGGTGAATGAAGCCAGCAACAGCAGGAAGAAGAAGCATCTCATGACAAGGGATTTGCGTTTATAGACTGAGTTTTGCTGTCAAATGTTGCATGCGGGGCTCCATAATTCGCGGACACCCCGAATTTCGTACATTCAGGGTAAAGAAATGGCATGAAATTCCTCTCCGTCCTTGTCTGGCTTAATCTCGCTTTCATATGTCCTTCTATTGGACAGGTAGTTGGGAAAGTCTTTCCGGAAATGGTGGCCGAGACCGTGGAAGACCGAAAGGTCACGCTGCCCTCCGACGTGAAAGGGAAGTTTACCCTCCTGGGCCTGGCCTACTCCAAGAAGTCAGAAGACGAACTGCGCACCTGGTTTGAGCCGATATTTACCAAGTTCGTGCAGAAGCCTGAGGGGCTTCTGGCCGGTATGGGCTATGACGTCAACGTCTACTTCATTCCCATGTTTACCGGAATCAACGCCGCGGCGGAAGGAACCGCCAAACGGAAGGCGATGAAGAACCTGGATCCCCAGCTATTCCCTCACATTCTCTTCTACAAAGGGGAATTGAAAACCTACAAAGAGGCCCTGGATTTCGAAAAACGTGACATTCCCTACTTCTTTGTTCTCAATGCCGAGGGCACCATTGTCTATGCAACTTCCGGCGCATTTTCCGATCAGAAACTCGATGCCATCGAGGACGTCATCGAATAATCCCTCCTGGCATGGATTGGCTCACCCTGCTTGCCCTATCATCAGCGCCTGGCGCCTGCATCATCCTCTACATTTACCTGAAGGACAAGTATGAGCGGGAGCCGGTGGGCTTGCTGGTCAAGAGTTTTGCCTTCGGCATCGTCGCCGTAATCGTCACCTTCCTGATCAGTTTTCCGCTCGACATGCTTGTTCCCACCGATGAGGAAGACCTGACTCAACAGGCCGTTCATGCGTTTTTGCTGGTTGCGCTCGTCGAAGAGTTCAGCAAGTTCATTTTTGTCCGCGGAGTGTTATATCACGATGCTCACTTCAACGAGCCCTTCGATGGAATTGTGTATTCTGTCCTGGTGAGTATGGGGTTTGCCACGCTGGAGAACATTCTCTATGTCAGCCAGGGTGGATTGACGACGGCCCTGCTCCGCATGTTCACCGCGGTACCTGCACACGGCACCTTTGCTGTGCTAATGGGTTATTATATCGGAAGGGCCAAATTTGAAGAAGGTCGCGGCTATTTGTCCCTGTTCGGCCTCCTTTCCGCCACGCTGTTCCACGGCGCCTACGACTATTTCTGGTTCATCTCATTCGTTCCCGGGATCTGGCTGGGGGCAATCGCCTCGCTGGTGGTCGGAATCTGGCTTGCCCGGAAGGCTATCCGGATACACCAGGAAGCTTCGCCATTCCGCAAGACAGGCGATCCCGATCAACAACCGGCAGAAACAAAAGACCCTGACTCGGGGAGCCAGGGTCTTTCCTGAAGATTCCTTCTGAGATTACTTGCTGGGCGTGGCCGGGGCCGGCGTGACGCCAAGCTTCTTCAGCACCAGGGCTGAAATATCATATTTCTCGTCACCGTAGAGCAGGATATCAATCGAACCCTGGATCTGCGGGTTGAGAATGAAGGTATATCCTTGCTCCTTCGCTACCTCTTCGATGGCATTTCCGATCTTGGCATTGATGGGGCCCATCAGATCGGCCTCCTTCTTCTGCAGAGAAGCCTGGGCATCCTGCTGGAATTTCTGGATGTTCTCCTGGAGCTGGGTCAGCTCCGTTTCCTTGTCGCGACGCACTGCATCCAGCATTGTGGCCGCACCTTGCTGGTAAGCCTTCAGCTTGGTCTCGTATTCAGTGTATTTGGCGCGCGCCTGAGCCTGCAGCTGATCGCCGTGGGTCTTCATCTCATTCTCGATTTGCTTGTATTGCGGCATCTGGCTGAAGATGTAAGCCGGGTCCGCAAAGCCGATCTTCTGATTGTGCGCTGACTGCGCCAGGGCGCTCATCGAAACCACCATCAGCAGGGCAATTGCTAGCGTTCTCATGTTCTGTGTTTTGTTATTTGATTTTATCATTCGGGTCTCCTAATCCAAGTTCTTCGAGCACAAAGTCGGTATAATCGTGACGAGGGTCGGTATAGATCATTACCAGCTCGCCAGACTTATCGAAAATGATGGCTAACCGATTCTGTTTTGCGACTTTTTCTACAGCCTCCCAGACTTTATCCTGCAAAGGTTTAATCAATTCCTGTTTTTTCAAAAAAAATAGTCCGCCAAATCCGAAAACCTTCCGTTGGTATTCCTTCAGTTCGGCTTCCTTTTTTTGAATCATGGCCATCCGCTCCGCCTTCATTTCTTCCGTTAACAGCACCTCTTCCGCTTTCAGGGACACATAAGCGACCTCCACGGCGCGCTGGAGGTCCTCCACCTCCTTCTGCCACCCGGCCGAAAGCTGTTCAATTTCACTCTGGGCCTTCTGGTATTCAGGCATCTTGCCCAGGATGAAATTGGTGTCGATGTAGCCGAACTTCTGACCTTCGGCAAAATTCAGGCCGAATACGAAGAATCCCAGCAAAAGGAGTGAAAACCTCATTTTCTAGCGGATTTGCTGCCCAATCGTGAAGTGGAACTGTGACCCGCTTATCCCCGGGGCGCCCGGAAGCCTGTCGAATCCATACGCCCAGTTCAGACCAATTAATCCGAACGCAGGCATGAATATCCTGGCGCCAAAACCGGCAGAGCGGTAGGACTTAAACGGATTAAAGTCATAAAAATTATTCCAGTTATTCCCCGCCTCGCCAAATACGAAGGCATAGATCGTGGCGCTCTGACTCAGGCTGATGGGGTAACGCAGCTCCATCACAAATTTATCGTACACTATGCCGCCTTCAATTTCGTTGGTCCGGTTGCCCGTGGTGCGGAGATAGTACAAGGGAGGCGTCACCGCATTGTCGATATATCCGCGAAGTCCGACAATCTCCTGTCCAAGCACGAAGGAGTTGAATCCACCGGCAAGGCCGGCGCCTCCCATATAGATGCGTTCAAAAGGTCCGGGAATGAGATCCTTTTTGTAAGTGCCCAAAAACCCGAGGTGGGCGCGGGCCTCCAATACCAAACTTCTGCCGTTGGGCTTGTTGCTGCCCAGGAGGCGGAGATAGAACTTGGTATCAATCATCCACTTCACCAGCTCAAGCCACTTGTATCGGGTATTGATGTCATCGTAATAGGCGTCATCCTTAAACATCGAATAGGGCGGCGTGAGCGAAACCCCGACTGACAATGACGATCCGCTCGTGGGGAACATCGGGTTGTCGATGCTGTTGCGGGAGAGCGTGGTATTGAAAATGATGCTGTTCGTTTGTCCGATCGGCGGTAGGGAATTTGTCCCCGTCAGGTAGTTCTTGTATTCATACACCTGAAGGGTGAGCGAATTGGTCAGCGTGAAATAATTGTCGGGCCACTCCAGGCGCCGGCCGAGAGAAAATGTAATGCTGCTGGTGTTGAGAGAGACATCCTCGGAGGCCCCCTGGAAGTTCGCACTGGGTTTGGAAAGCGAATGGGCCATGCTCACCGTAAACGAATTGGGCTTGCGTCCTCCCAGCCAGGGCTCTGTAAACGAGATGCTGTAACTCTGGAACGCACGGCCGTTGGCCTGCACCTGCAGCGACAGCCGCTGACCATCGCCTACCGGCAAGGGGCGCCATCTGTCAAAATGAGGCACATTCCGCATGGAAAAGTTGTTGAAGGTCAATCCGACCGTACCGACAAATCCATAGAAGCCACCCCAGCCTCCCGACAATTGAATCTGGTCGTTCGACTGCTCCTCCAGCTTCCACTCAATATCTACCGTACTGTTGGCCGGGTTGGGCTTGACTTCCGGCTCAATCTTCTGGGGATTGAAGTATCCCATCGAAGAAAGCATTTGCTGGGTGCGGATGATATCCGAACGGCGGAACTTTTGTCCGGGCACTGTCGACAATTCACGGCGGATTACATGGTCGCTTGTTCGTTCGTTGCCGGTGAAGGTCACCTGGTCGAGCGTCGCTTGATCGCCTTCAAAGATGCGCATCTCGAGATCAATCGAGTCCCCGACAATAGCCACTTCTACCGGTGTGACCCGGAAAAAGAGATAACCATCATCCATGTAAAGTCCGCTGATGTCCGCTCCCTTGGGGTTAAAGGAGGTCTTCTTGTCAATCTCCTCCTTGTTGTAGACGTCACCTTTCTTGATATCCAGGATTTTGTCGAGCGTAGCCGAAGAGTGGAGGTAGTTTCCTTTCCAGATGATATTACGGAAATAGTACTTTCTGCCTTCGTAGACCTTGATTTTGATGTCAATCTTGTCCTTACCACGGCGGTAGACGGAGTCGGACAATATTTCCGCGTCGCGGTAGCCCTGGGAGTTGTAGTACGCGATGATTTTTTCCTTATCGTCGTCGTAGTCTGCTTTGATGAACTTGGAGCCGTTGAAAATATTCAGCTTGAGGTGCTTGTTGATAAACTCCTTGGTTTGCCGGCCGGTAACTTTGTGGCTGGAATCCAGAGCTGCTTTATAGTCCCGGGGTGAAGTCTTCAGGATGGCACCGAGGATAGCCCGGTGGATCGTAATCCGGGCATGTTCATGGGTGCTTTTCATTTTTCTACGGAGCACGGAAGCGGGCATATTTTCATTGCCCTCAAAAGAAATCTCATTGATCCTCACCTTCGCGTTCATGGCCACATCGATGCGCAGCCTGACGCCACCCCGGTTGAGGGTGTCGAGTTCCTGAACGACTTTTACATCCGCATTCAAGAATCCCTTCTTCGCGAAATACTTCTTCACTGAAAGTTCAGTATTCCGGACTACCGCATCGTTGACGATCTTTCCCTTGATCAGTTTGAGGTCTTCACGCAAAGACGACTGCTTGCCTTTAGGTATACCGGTGAAGTAGAAGTCGGTAAGGCGGGGGCGCTCAGCCAGCGCGATAATGAGGTAGGCATTCTGGCCCTCGATACGGTCAACACTAATGGTCACATCTCCTACCAACCCATGTTTCCAAAGTTTGCGAATGGCCGTGGCAATGTTGTCGCCCGGGATCTTGATCTTATCGCCGACCTTCAGCCCGGTGAGTGAACTCATGGCATTCTTGTCGAGAACGTTCAGCCCCGTGATCTCGATCCCCGCGATATAGTATTCATTCGGGTTCGTCATGCTGATCGGTGCCTCGGCCGAAGAAGGTTCCTGTGCAGGAGCGGGCTGATTGCCCCGACGCCGGAATTGGGCGGAGGCAGAAATAACGAACGTTAAGAGTAACGCCAAAACAAGAAAACGTCTCATCATGCCTCGGCGTTCGGTTCCAGTATTTTTCCGAATCTCCGCTCCCGGTGTTGATACGAGTAGATCGCCTCGTAAAGATCTTCCCGGCGAAAATCCGGCCATAATGTTTTTGTAATGTACAGCTCCGTGTACGCAATCTGCCACAGCAGGAAATTGCTGACGCGCAATTCGCCACTGGTTCGGATGAGGAGCTCCGGGTCAGGAATCCCCGCAGTTTCAAGATGAGAACCAATCATGGATTCATCAATCTTGCCGGGATCGAGAGCGCCAGTCTTCACTTCTTCCGCGATCTTCCTCATGGCCTTTGTCAGTTCCCATCGGCCGCTGTAGTTCAGCGCCAGGATCACATGGATCCCGGTATTTTCCCGGGTAGTGGCAATCGCCTCCCGCAGGTTGCGTTGACACTGATCCGGCAAATGCGATATGTCGCCAATGGTGGTGAGTCGCACCTGGTTCTCCATCAGATTACTCAGCTCTTTCTTGAGGGTATTCACCAACAACTCCATCAGCGCATCCACTTCCTCCTTGGGTCTACCCCAGTTCTCTGTACTAAACGCATACAGGGTAAGATATTTTATGCCCAGCTCTCCGCATGCTTCTGTCACTTCGGTGACGGCCTGGATCGCATTTCGATGACCGAAGATCCTGGCTGCACCCTTCTTCCTGGCCCAGCGTCCATTGCCATCCATAATCACCGCGATATGGTTGGGAAGGTTATTGAAGTCAATTTGGTCCTTAAAACTGGCCACAGGACCGCAAAAGTAGCCTATTTTGGACATTTTAACACTATTGAGAAGGGTCCCTGCCCGGGTTTATGAAGATGATGGGCGGGCCGGGAAAGTTGCCTGGAAAAAATCCCCTATCGGTAGGGATTTGTAGGGCAGGGGATGTCGTAAAACGTACGGGTCAGCGACAAACCCAAAAAGAAGTAGTTGTCGAAGTCATTGCCGTTGCCGTACTGGTAGTTCTTATAGGCCTTGTCCCCGTCGGAAACGTTGTCCAGGTAGTCGAAAAACGTCTTCCGCATGCCAAACTCGAGTGCCACATAGAATTTCGGGTTCACCACATACTTGACCCCGCCCCCAAAAGGAACCGACATCTGTATGGTGCTGTACTGGTCCGCCCTGTCCTTCACCCCTGCCATGCTAAAGAGGGCGAGGCCGCCAAACAAATACGGCGTAAAGCGCAGCCGGCGGATATCATCCCGCCAATTGAGGAAGTGGTACTCATAAACCCCTGATATTTCGCTCAGGAAAATGTCAAAGGAGGCGTTTCGCTGCACGGCAAACGGATCGATCGGCTTGGTGGCATCACTGGCACTTAGCTTTCCCGCAGTGAAGGCAGCCCGGAAACTGATGACCTTGCTGATATTGGCGCGATAGAAAATCGTAGCGGCGGGTTGGGAGTATGCGAAGTCATACGACCGAACCAGGTCGCCGGTATAGTTGAAGGTGCCCAGTCCAAATCCGATCTCCGAACGCTGAACAAGTTGCGCGGGCGACGTCAAAACCGCCGTCAGAACCATGCCCAACGTCAGGCCAAGACGACAGGCATTTCTCATCTGAATTTCGCCTGATGAAAGTGCGCCTTGAGGATGTAGGTGAGGCGAATGCTCGTCACCATGTAGATGTCATTATCCTTCTTTCCGCCGCGCTTGTTATCCGGGAATTCCGAACCGTAGCCTGCCTCCACATTCACCCCGGGAATTCCGGAGGGCTGAGGATTCTTGGGATATCCCGGCAATTCATTGGTTCGGTAAGACATGGCTTGTGCCAACGGGCTGTTCAGTTTAGTGAGGTCTACGTAGTTCGCGCTCACGTCATCGAGGTAATCCGTAAATGTATAGCGGAAACCCACATCGGCGGAAAGATCCAGAACATCGGTGAGACGGAAACGTGCGCCCAAGCCAAAAGGAATGGCAAACTGAACCAGGGAATAGGGTTGGATGCCATTGTTAACGTCGGTCGTAGCCAAGTTCGAGTACTGCCCCTCCGTTCCCAACGGCTGGAGCTCCACAAGATTGCCTGCCTCGGGAAGCGGGTTGCCCTGCAAATCGGTTGCCGGGGCAATGGCCTTGGGGTTATGAAAGTAAACGGCCACACCGATGTAGGCATAGGGTGTCCATTTTGCGCGGCTCATGTACGTTTGCTGGTTCTCGAACAAATCAAAAATACCAACGACGGATATCTCGTGAATCTGATTTTGGAAGGACAAATTTCTTTGATACCGGTAAATTCCATTGCTGAGGTCGCTCGGATCGGCCGATTCGGCATCTGCCCCTTTAATGCTCCCGTAGAGGTATTGCCCCATGAGGGAGTAGCGGGGTCCAAAACGGTGGGTGTAAGACAAACCAAAACCCGGCTTGGTAAAAGACAGATCGGTGCTGAAACTGGACGGCGACGGGGCCAAATCGCCGTAGTAGTTGAGCAGATTGAGCGAAACGCCAACCGAGTTATAGATCTTCTCCTTACCAAACTTGGACTTGGTACCCCGATAACCGGCAATGCGACGGTTCTCGCTCTTGATTCCTTTTGTATTGAACTGTGACCATGCCGACTCCGATGAACCGATAATCAGGCCAAGAATCAAACCGACAACAAGCAGTTTCTTCATATGCACTTGACACACAACCAACAAATGTAGGAAATAACCCATCCGAATTAAAACCCTGGATAGGTCAGTTCCTCAGGTCCAGTCCCCAGTTGAGCTTCTGCCGGAGTGTCTTGAAGTAATGCTGACCCGGCATTTGGATAAGTTGGGCCTTAAATCGCTCTTTCAAGATCTTCAGTTTGACGGTTTCATCCACCGTCTCGAACCGGGAATCCAGGGATACCAGGAATTTCTTGCTGCGACCCTCTATGCGGAAGGTGATTTCCGACCGGTCAGATACCACGATCGGCCGTGCCCCCAGGTTATGCGGGCTGACCGGGGTGATAATAAAGCTCTCCGATTCGGGGAAGACCAAGGGTCCTCCGCAGCTCAGGGAATAGCCGGTAGAACCGGTGGGGGTGGATACGATGACGCCATCTGCCCAATAGGAATTAAGAAGCTCGCCATCCACGGAAACATGAACGGTGATCATCGAAGAAGTGTCCTTCTTCATGATCGTAAAATCGTTCAGTGCGAACCTTGTGCCGTCAAACAGTTTCGGGTCGGATACCAGCCGAAGCATGGTTCGTTCATCGATGGTGTAGTTTCCCTTGAACAGGCTGTCCAGCGCATGCTCGGTCTCTTCACGGCTGATCGTGGCGAGGAACCCCAGCCTTCCCGTGTTGATTCCCAATACGGGTACTTCATATTTGCCCACATACGTGATGGACTCCAGGAGCGTGCCATCCCCTCCCAGGGAAATGAAGAAGTTCAGGTTCTTCAGCGAATCCCCGTGGTCAAAAACCTTAAACTTAAAATTATGTTTCGGTTTGAAGTGCTTCTGAAACTTGGAGGAAACGAAGATCTCGGCTTTGTATCGGCTCAGGATGGTGAGAACCCGCTCCATGAAGCGGGAGGATTTCTGTTGAAAATCCCGACCGTGAATACCAATACGCATACTTTCTCCTGACTAGAAAGTGATGTTACAAAATAAATTCCAAACCTCCTTCGGCTATTGGAAATGCTTAAGCCGGATGATCTCGTCCTGGCGAAGGAACCGCCAATGCCCGCGGGGTAAATCCTTCTTGTCAAGCGTGGCATAAACCGAGCGATCCAGTTTCACCACCTCATAGCCCAACACCTCGAAAATCCGCCGAATAACCCGGTTCCAGCCGATATGGATCTCAATGCCAACGGTCTTACCGTCTTCGGAGATTACGGCCAGGTCATCCACCATGGCTTTTCCCTCCTCCAACTCCACGCCGGCCTGAATTTTCTGAAAGTCGTTTTTGGTCAGCGGCTTGTCCAACTCCGCCTTGTAGATCTTCTTTACATTGTACGAAGGATGGGTCAGCTTGTCGGTAAGTTCTCCGTCGTTCGTCAACAACAGCAATCCCGACGTATTCCGGTCGAGACGCCCCACCGGGTATACGCGCTCTTTGCAGGCGCCCTGAATCAATTGCATGACCGTGTTTCTCTCCTGGGGATCTTCCGTTGTGGTGATGTATCCTTTGGGCTTGTTGAGCAGGATGTACACCATTGGCTCCGCCTTAAGCCGGCGGCCTTCGTAGCGGACATCATCCGTGGGCTTCACCTTGTAGCCAAGCTCCGTGATCGACTTGCCATTGACGGTAATCAATCCCATGGCAATCAGGTCATCGGCTTCACGCCGGGAGCAAACGCCGCTGTTTGAAATGAATTTGTTCAGTCGAATCAGTCCGTCAGGATTGGCCGCGCCCGCCTCTTTATGGATCGAAGGCTTTGAATATTTCCGCTGCCTCTCGAGCCGAGATTCTACAAACGACTTGCGCTCCTTACGGTCCGGCCTTTCGCTTCTTCCTTTTTCGCCGGAAGGGCGGGACTTGTATCTCTTGTCCCCCGAACCTTCCCGGGTTTCGTCCCGACGACCAAATCCTTGCTTGTAGAAGGGGCGCTGTGGACGTGCTCCTTCACGGCCGCGTTTGCGTTCATCGCGTTCGGGTGATCCCGGCCGCTCGCTTCGGCCTTTTCCTTCTCCCCTGCCTTTATCCTGGAATTTTCCTCGCTCACTCCATCGGGAAGGACCCTCTTTCTTGAAGTGCTTCTTGAAATTACCCGGTCTGGATTCCTCTTCTCCCTTGGGCGAACGGCGACTTCCGGGCCCCCCGGAAGGGTATGACTTTTTGTAATTACCAGGCCTGGACCTTTCTTCATTCTTGGGCGAACGGCGACTGTCGGGCCCTCCTGAAGGAAATGACTTCTTGCCCCGGAAGGAAGAAGGGGAGTCACTTTTCTTGTCATCCCTAAATTTCTTTTTACCCGGCTGGGGACGGCCTGAGGTTGGTCCCGACGTGGTGCGGAACCGGCTGTTGCGTGCCATAGTGTGTAAGTTAGCCTAACCCGGCCTGAAAGCGAACGGATTTATTGATTTTCAGGGCTCTCCCCGATACTATTGATCTCCTGGGAGAAGTCCTTGGGAGTGGGAAGCTCGCTGAGTTCGCTGATGCCAAAATACTCCATGAACTTGGGGCTCGTGCCGTAGATGAGTGGACGGCCCACGGTCTCGCCTTTGCCCTGGATCTCGATGAGTCCCTTTTCCAGCAGCTTCTGAACCGCATAGTCGCAATTCACACCGCGAATGGTTTCTACCTCCGTCTTGGAAACGGGCTGCTTGTAAGCGATTATCGCCAGGGTCTCCAGCGCTGAGGTTGACAGACGCTTCTTGGACTGCTGCTTGAGCATGATCCCGATGCTCGCCTGGTATGCGGGCTTGGTCAGGAATTGATAACCTCCGGCGGACTTGTTGAGCTGAAAAGCGAATTCTTCCTGGGCGTACTTGTCCGTCAGTCGCTGGATGGCGCCGGTGATATCCTCCTCCGGAACATCTGCATTAAACATTTCGCTCAGGCACGACTTCAATTCGCCCACCTTGACCGGTGACGGCGAACAAAAAATCAGTGCCTCAATATGATTTTGCAGAAAGTCCAAGGGAATTGTTTATAGATTCTATTGCTAATCCTACTATCGTTCGCTTCTGATCAATCCTGCTGCATCATCTTCGCCTCAATGGATTGCGTCGTATGCGGCACAGCGATAAGGCGTTCCTTCGGAATCAGTTTGCCGGTCACCGTGCAGATGCCATACGTTCCGTTTTTAATGCGGACCAGGGCATTCTCCAGGTTCGTGATGTATTTCAACTGACGGGAGGCCAGCTGGCTGAGGTTCTCTTTCTCTGCGGTTTCTGCTCCATCCTCCAGGACCTTGGTGTTGCCTCCTGAAGTGGCATCCGTACCCGCATCGTTGTTGCGGTTTAACGTCTCCTTGAGGATGCGGAATTCTTCGCGTGACTTTTCAAGCTTGTCGAGGATCAGGGTTTCAAATTCCTTCAGCTCTTCATCGCTGTAACGGGTCTTGTCTTCGGGCATGGACGACTTGGCCGGCTTGTGTGCGATGGGACGCTGCGTGAGCGCCGGGAAGATATTCAGGTTCAACTGAGGCTTGGGGGCCGCGGCAGGCGCCGGCTTCTTCTCCACCCGCTTGGCTACGGGAGGGGCCGTCTCCTTCTTCACCGTCTCTTTCTTTGCCGGGGCCGGTTTAGCGGCTTTCTTGGCTGCTTTTGCCGGAGCCTTCTTGGCTGCAGGCTTCGAAACTTTCTTGGCTTTGGGAGCAGGCTTGGCCTTCTTCACTACCTTCTTTGCCGCTTTTTTCGTTGATTTTGCCATAATCCAGAGTCCTCCAGGACAGGTTTTAAAAAGATGCGCAAAAATACTCCGATGCCCTTAAAACAAAAAATCGGGCAGGTCGATAGTTCCAACGACGAGGCGGGAAACTAAGTTCACCGTGACGTCACAATAACCCGTTTGCGGTAAGTTTCCACGCGCCCCATCGAATCAAACCACTCAAACCAGATGAAATAATACCCGGGCGCCACCCTTTCCCCGTCATTTTTATCCCCATCCCAACGGAAGAATCCCTCCGTCCCCAACCACTCATTTTCTGCAATCGTCTTGACCTCCGATCCTCCGTGATTGAAGACTTTAATGTTGGCCATCGCTCCACGATGATCCAATCGATAATGAATCTGAGCAAAATCCCCGTGGGTAAAGAGGGCGGGAACTACTTGTACGCCGTCTTCTTCACCGGGAGAACTTCCCTGTTGTGAGTTTGCACGGCCCGGGGTGGCATGGCCCGCCTGGGAGGATGCTGAAATCCAGTTTCCGGGCGACTGTGCGCCTTGTGTATAATCAATCCGCTCCAGGGAAACCCCGTCGTCTTCCTTGAGAAAGACCGTGTGCCAATCCGCATGGTAGTTGACCCGGTCAAACGAACGGGCCGCAGAATTCAACAGCTCAACTTCCCCTTCATCGTCGGGCAAGGAAGGCAAATCGGCGTGAACAATTTGCGGTGCGTTGGCCAATGGATACTGCAGCGTCAACCCATAAGGATCTTCGGACAAGGCAACCCATTGTCCCGGATGGAGAAGAAATCGAGGCAGCGAAAGCACCAATGAGCCATTTCCCAGTTGCCAACCTTCGAGTTGAAGAAACTTCTCCGAAGCGTTATACAGTTCTACAAAATCGGCACCGCCAGGCCGGGGATT
>JAEUUE010000071.1 GCA_016787605.1 Cyclobacteriaceae bacterium | reverse complement strand
GGTTTATTCAGTGTGGGCAACCCAGGTAACGGGCGCAACCAACAACTGCGAAAGTGACCCGGTGGAAGTTATTGCTGTAGTAAAACCAAACTTCGATGCCAACACAACTGTGCCCAATGTAGAAGGTGCCGCTACTCCAGTTTTGCCAAGCACGACCTCTTTCTGCAATGGTACCTCACAAACATTTGAAAGACCTGTCATCGTCAACCCGTCACACACCATTCCAGCTGGAACGTTCACTAATGCAGCGGTTCAGAATTTTAGTTCCGAGTATGTTTGGACTGTTGGAGGTGGAGGCGCAGGCATCACGATCACACCAACTGCCTCACCATCAAATAGTGCTGTGTATGCTTTTGCTTTAGCTGAACCAGCTCCCCCCACGGCCAACACCACCAGACAGGTAAGGGCTCAACAACGATTCACGGATGGGACTTGTACCAATAATTTCACCAACCTGAATGTCACCGTTCATTATTCAAGTAATGCCGGTACAATAGGACCTGCCGCGCAAACTATCTGCGAGGGTGCTGCATTCACCTCGATTTCGATTCCGGTTGCTACAATGCGAGGTACAATAGTGGGCTGGGAGAGAGAAGTCAATGGCGGGGGCTTTGTGGCTGATGGTACTCTTGGCGTAGCTAACCCGATTACGCCCCCGGTTCCCATCATTGGTGGTGTACAGACTATTTACCGGTACAGGGCAATCGTTCAAAATGGCCCTTGTGCAACGGCGACAAGCGGGGTGGCTCAGATCACAGTTAATCCTATCCCCCCGAAGCCAACCATCACCCCATCTGGTGCAACAACCTTCTGCTTCGGCGGGAGCGTTACATTAACCTCAAGTAATGCTCTGGCTACTAGTTATCGATGGTACAAGGATGGGATCTTTACGGGAGTTACAGCGCAGAACATTAACCTATCTGCTGTTGCGGAAAGTGGAGATTATACTGTTGAAGTGTTGGGTGCCGCGCCCACCTCGTGCGTAAGCCCGCTTTCAGATCCTATCGCAGTCTCCATCAACCCGCTTCCCACCGCTTCCAACCCCGCTGGCGGAGGATCGGTCTGTTCCGGTACACCTGCTCCAGACATCACATGGACCTTCACCGGTACCGCCCCCTTCAATTTTACAATCACACGGACTGTGGAGGGTCCCTTGGTAGTGGTTGGTCATATGAGTACGACCTATACAATCGTGGGACCATTGCCACCTGCCAGTCAGACGTACCAGATTACATCATTGACGGATGCTAATGGCTGTGTGGCAACGTCCATGGGTGGAACAGCAACGGTTAATGTCATTGCGACGCCTCCTCCTTCTGTGCAGAGTTTTGTAGCTACAGCTGCGGTCTGTGATATTGGTGCCCTGACAAACCCACCTGATGCCGTCCTGGACCTCTTGCCTGATTTGGTACAGACATATGATGTTTCGTACACCATTAACGGCACACCTTTCACGCAGCTCGGGGTGGCCACCAACGCATCAGGACAATTAACAATCTCCCCGCCATATACCGCCTGGGGCAGCGCACCGGGCTCACATGTCATCACGGTTACTTCACTGGTCAACACGGTTACGCTCTGTGCCGGTGTAGTTCCCTTCAATAGCACACCCCTGGTGGTCAATCGGACACCGGTGCTGGTCACTCCTCAAACAAAGACCATCTGCAGCGGCAGCCCGGTCAACCGCGAGATTCTCCTTACGCCCGCCAACACCCCCGCAGGCACCACACTCACCTGGGCTGATCCCGATGGCGCAGGACCGGCAACGGGTAATAGCGTTGCTGCCGACCCGGCCGGAACCTTTCACATCACAGATGTGCTCACCAACTTCACCGGCGCCAACCAGGTCATCAACTACGCCGTCACACCCACCAGCTCGGCCGGCTGTGCAGGAACCACACAGAACGTGGCGATCACCGTTAACCCGGCTCCAGTAGTGGCGGCGGGTCAAACGAAGACGATATGCAGTGGACAGGCAGTCAATCATCCCATAACACTTTCTCCGGCAGGGCTTCCCGCAGGTACATTGTTTACCTGGCCCGATCCCGACGGCGCTGGCCCGGCAACGGCCAGGGCA
>JAEUUE010000059.1 GCA_016787605.1 Cyclobacteriaceae bacterium | reverse complement strand
TTTCGCATCATGGGATCACCGTTGTAGGCAGGGATGCTGGTGAGAGCCGATAACCCACTGGTTGAACTGGTTTTGAGCGCAGCAATGGATTGCTCCATCCCGGATACATTGCCGGTCGACATGGCATCGAGAAAATAGGCTTCATCCTTATAGCTCTTGAACTGCAGGAGGTAAAGCTGGTTGTAGTACGCGTTCACCTTAGCCGCAATCTTCATTTTCTCCACGAGTTGAGATTTGCCCTGAACGAGCCGGATGTTGTTGGCCGAGGCAAATGCCCTGTACTCGACATCCACCCGTTCGCCGGATTCATCCAGTTTGGCTTCAGCCTTCTCTTTCGCAAGCAGGTAGGCTTCCATCAGGTCGTACGACTGCTCAGCAATGTCCTCGAGGTCAAGTATTTTACCATAATCCTCATTGAGAACATGGAAGGACAGATTAAAGTGAGCGACCACCGTATCCCGCAGCCGGGTATCGCCCTGGAAGGGCTTCATGCGACGCACGTTTCTTTCGGCTTCCTTTATTTGCAGGAGAACTTCCTGCCTGCGCTTTTCGACTTTACGAGCTCCTTTGCCGTGTGCCGCCGCACTCGTGTAACTCATCATGCTTTCAGCGATTTCTGTAAACTGCGCCTCCAGGTAGGAAAGGTACCCGCCGGCATCCGGTGGTTCTTGCGAATATCCAGGCAGGGAAGTGCAAAGGAGCAGCCAAAAGGCGCCAGCCAGCCACGCAGGCATCAACGTTTTTGATTTATCCATTGATCCAGAATTTGGAGTGTTTCGTGAAGGTAAATACTGCGCGCAATTTCATCCATCGCCTGGTCACTTATTTGCTGATGATACCGATCAACGGCATGTACCTGCCGGTCAATAGCCGTGGGTTGAACACCAATCTTTACCGGGTTAGCCTGGATTATTTCAAAATGTCGTGACAACGTGCGGTGATAGTTGAGGTAGGCATTCAATTGGAGGGGCGGCGGCTCGTTAAGCAAGGTGATCAGGGAGTCGATGGATCGAAACGGGGCCGACTGGGCGATTCTCTTCCTACTGGCCTGGCGGAGTTGCTCGCCAGGAAGCTCCGGGCCGGGAGTGAAATAGACTTTTTTACTGGTCGAACCCGGAAACAGGGCATGCGGGTTGCTGGCCTCAGTTCTATCCAAGGCCTCCGAGATATCCGGGAGATGGATATCGGGGGTAACTCCAGTCCGCTGGAGACTGCCCCTGGTTATCCGATAGATTCGACTGGTGGTAATCTTCAATTGGCCGCCTGAGGAAATGTAAGCAGGAACATCCATAACCTGTTGACCTGTTGCTTTCCCGTAGGTGGTGGTTCCTACAATCAGCGCCCTTCGGTAATCCTGGAGTGCGGCACTGATGAACTCGGATGCAGAGGCACTGAGTTGATTCACAAGAATGACGAGCGGGCCATCGTAGAGAACGCCGCGATTCTGATCACGAAGGGTCAGCGGAGCCTCTGCTTTCCGATCGAGGATTCCAAGCGGACCGTAATCCACGAATATTCCTGCCAGGTCCAGAACTTCCTTGAGTGAGCCGCCACCGTTGTTGCGGAGATCGAGGATCAGGGCCTGAATCCCCTCCCGTTTCAACTTGATGATTTCATGGGCAACATCTTCACCGCATCCTTTTGACGGATCAGATTCTAGACTCGTATAAAACCCGGGAAGCTCAATGTAGCCGGCCTTTACCGGACCGGTCAGGACAAAGCTGGAGATCAGATTTTCCGTGTTTTCCAGTTCTTCTTTGACCAGGACTATCACTACGTCTCGGCCTTCTGCCTTCTTGATGCGGAACTGAGCTCGGGAGACGGCGGGGTCATAAAGAGCCCCAAGAATTTCATGTTCATCCAGGTCTGCAAAATCCACTTCCGGATAGTCATCGGGTTTCAGCCCCATCAAAACGTCTCCCACCTTCAGCAAGTTGGATCTCCAGGCGGGGCCTCCGGGATGCAATCGAGAGATGGAAGGTACTCCTGCCCGGTTGAATGTTAGTTCGATTCCAAAGCTCTTCTTTGTCATCCGCAGGGCGGATTGAAATGCTTCACCTTCGGAGGAAGAAAGAAACGTGGTATGTGGATCGTAGGTACTGCAGATGGACTTCCAAAATTGCGCGGTGATGTAAGGCTTGTCGTTGATCGCCTCAAGTTGGCTGATTCGGGTTTCCTCAAGGCGTCGCCGGACTTTTTCACGGGCAGCGCTCTCATTCTTGAGGAACGATTCAACGGTAAGGGCTTCATTGTTGACCGCACAGATCCGGGAGGCGCGATTATAAACGGCCAGTTTCACTTGGCCGCTTATCACCTCCCTTAAGGCGGAGGAATTGGCCGCAAGAGACGGAATCTGTCGAATCGGAGGGCCGGGTTGTTTCCGGGAATAGTTCATGGGCGAACGAAGAAGAGAATCCATAAGGCGATGGGTCCGCTCAATACGGCGTCGCAAAAGAATGGCGACTTCCTCAGGAAATTCACAGGAATTGCGCAGGATCATATCATCCAGGGACAAGGCAAAACGGCTGAGGCTGACCGAATCCTCCCTGGTGAAGTATATTTTCTGGGGGTCAAGATGATTGAGAAAAGACCCGAAGATCCTGGCGGAAAAATCGTCGTTCAGTTCCCGCGGCTCAAGGTGAAATTTGTTGATGTAATCGATAAGGTCCCTTGTTTTGCCACATTCCTGAGCCGCTGCCGACTCAAAAAGGAACACCAGCACCAGGGCGATCTGCGTCAAATGCTTTCGGGGTTGACAAAACATTTCCTTGAGCGGTTTAGACAAGTTAAAGAACATTTTGAACTTACTTGAAAATATGAAAGCCATGAGACGCACCGCCCAGATTCTGCTGCTGCTACTGATCCCATTCGTGGGATTCGGACAAGGCAAAAAACCCATCGTTGCCTCAGACCTGATGAAAATCGTGACCACCAACCAGCTTCAACTTTCGCCCGACGGAACCAAGGCCGTGATGGTGGTCAACCGGAAGGCGGTGAAAGGGGACAATGAATATTACTACACACGTCACCTCTACCTGGTCGATGTTTCCGGTGCGACGCCACCCGTACAACTCACCTTTGGCGATAAGAATGACGGCTCACCACAGTGGTCGCCGGATGGAAAGCAAATTGCCTTCACCCGCACCGACGGGGAGCGCTCCCAGGTGTGGATACTTCCCCTGAGCGGCGGAGAGGCACATGTGCTGACCAAAGCCGAATACGGCGCAGGCTCACCGCGCTGGTCACCCGACGGAACAAAAATCCTGTTCTCTTCGTCGATTCCTTTCTACGCCATTGACGGAACCACCCCGTGGCCCTATGAGCGCCCGGGTCGGAAGCAAGGAGATGAGCAGAATTTTAAGAAGATGAAAGCGGATGAGCGGAAGAAAGTTACCGCCTCGCCTGATGGCACCCTTGAAGATATCCGTACCTGGCTGGCCAAGAACGCGAGTGAGTCCAACCCGCGCGTGTTGAACCGGCAGAATATTCAGGGAGAGCTCAACCTGCAGCCGGATGAGTCATTCACGCATCTTTTTGTGATTTCCTCGAATGGCGAAGGCGGAGCCACGCAGCTTACAACGGGCTTCCAGGATTTCGACAACGCTGAGTGGTCACCCGACGGAAAGAAAATCCTTTGCACCTCGAGAGTTTACAAAGTGCATCCGGATCGTGAACGGGACAGCGACCTTTGGATGATCGACGTGGCTAGCAAGACCGCCAAAGAGTTTCTCACCTGGCCAGGCTATAGCGTTTCCGACGGGCAGTACTCACCAGACGGCACCCAAATCATTTTTTCGGCCACCGCCACCTCCAACCGGCATGCGCAGCAGAATCAACTGGCCATTATTCCGAGTGCCGGAGGCCAGCCGCAGCTTTTGGCCGCCTCGCTCGACCGGGATATCGGTGGCGCCATTTGGTCGGGAGACAGCAAGACGATCTACTTCGCCGCACAGACCGAGGGTGACATTCCAATATTCAGCGTCTCGGCAAAGGGAGGAACCGTGTCGAAGATACTTGGCGCCGATAATGGCGTGAATGATTTTGATGTGCGCGGCGACAAGGTTGTCTACGCGTTGACCGAGACCAGGAATCCGTGGGAAGTGCATGTGTACAACCTCAAGGACAAATCAAACAAAGCACTCACCCGCTTCAATGAAGATTGGATGAAGGACCGCCAGGTGATTTTCCCGAAGGAGCACTGGATCACACGTCCGGATGGTACGAAGGTGCAGTATTGGGTGATGGAGCCGGTGGGAAGAAAGGACGGAACAAAATACCCGACGATACTCAACATCCACGGCGGCCCATCGGCCATGTGGGGCCCT
>JAEUUE010000026.1 GCA_016787605.1 Cyclobacteriaceae bacterium | reverse complement strand
AACGCCAATACGCTGCCGGTTCCGATGATGAACATCCTCAATGGCGGAAGTCATGCCGATAACTCGATTGACTTCCAGGAGTTCATGGTCATGCCGATCGGCGCATCGTCTTTTTCGGAAGCGCTTCACATGGGCGCCACCGTGTTTCACACCCTGAAGAAAGTGCTTCACGACAAGGGCATGTCGACCAACGTGGGCGACGAGGGCGGATTTGCTCCCAACCTGAAATCAAACGAGGAAGCTATTGAAGTGGTATTGAAGGCCATTGAACAGGCCGGCTACAAACCGGGCAAGGACATATGCATTGCGCTGGATCCTGCCGCCTCCGAGTTCTACGATTCCAAGACGAAACTCTATCATTTCAAGAAGTCTTCGGGCAAGAAGCTGAAGTCTCAGGAGATGGCTGAATACTGGACCAAGTGGGTCAGCAAGTACCCGATCATCTCCATCGAAGACGGCATGGCCGAAGACGATTGGGCAGGATGGAAGACACTGACCGACAAGGTGGGCAAGAAGATCCAACTGGTCGGCGACGATCTCTTTGTGACCAACGCGAAGATCCTCCAGGAAGGCATCGACAAGGGTATCGCCAACGCGATCCTCGTCAAGGTGAACCAGATTGGTTCGCTGACCGAGACCATCGACGCCGTCAACCTGGCGCGCCGCAATTCCTACAAGAGCATCATGTCACACCGTTCGGGCGAGACGGAAGACAGCACCATTGCTGACCTTGCCGTCGCCCTGAATACCGGCCAGATCAAGACCGGTTCCGCTTCCCGTTCCGACCGGATGGCCAAATACAACCAGTTGCTCCGCATCGAGGAGGACCTGGGCGATGTGGCGGTGTTTCCGGGGAAGAAGTTCTAACTCGGCGCTCGGTACTCGGTGCTTGGCTCTCGGTACTCGGTTCTCGGCGCTCGGTTCTCGTTACTCGGTTCTCGCGGCTCGGAATCGGAGCTGGGCTTTACTCGGGGTTTAGTCTCGATCCTCGATTCCTTTAATAAAATTGTTCAGCATACTTCCCAGATGCATGGCTTGATCCAATAATCGGTCGAATAAGACTTTATCGGTCATGGAACCCGTCTCACATAGCATCTCCAGATGATAAATGGTTTCGTCGTTTGAAGAGAGAGCGTATATCAGAAACTTGATGTAATCGGCCTTGTACCGCCTGCGGCCATAACCTTCAACAATGGAGGCCCCCACAGACCGGGCTGAGCGCCGAATCTGACTGCCTCCTTCATAAAGCTCAAATTTCGGGAGCGCCAAGCTCATCGCGTGAATCTCGCGATCCTGCCTTTTCGCAAGCTTCCAAATCTCCAGGGAACGATAACTCATCAGGGAAATTTCGCTCTTGATTCCCTGAGACTACAACTAATGCCTTGACGGAAAACCTGACAGTTTTTAAAGGCTTCCAAGTGTCCAATGCTGAGTATACAGTGAAATAGAGTACGGAGAACCTAGCGCCTTGCGCCTAGCACCGAGTATCTAGTTCCGAGTACCTAGTTTCTAGTTCCGAGTACCGAGGACCGAGTACCTAGAACCGAGGACCGAATACCTAGAACCGAGTACCTAGAACCGAGCTCCTAGAGCCGAGTACCGAGCCGCGGGTGCCGAGCCCCGAGCACCTAGAGCCGAGTACCGAGCCCCGAGCACCTAGAGCCGAGTACCGAGCCACGAGCTACGACGGCTGAAAGTAGTAATCATTGATCTTCGCTGGCAGCGCATTGATGTTCGCCATGGCTTCTTCCATAATTTCCTGGGCACCTTCGTTGTGAGCGAGCGTGGCATATGCGCCAATGAGATCAAACAGCACCAGGGGATGGCGGTTGGAAAGTTGTGCGGCGGTGTTCAATGTTTCGATGGCTTCCTTTTCATAGCCAAGCCCGAGGTAGCACAGCCCGGCTGCCCGCTGGGCCATGAACGAAGCCGGGTCTTTCTTGGTGGCAATCTGGGCGACCTGGAGCCCTTCCTCGAACTTTCCCTTGTGCAGCAGCGCGTAGGCCTGGAGAAAGTACGGCACCGTTCCCGGTGATTCGGTCTCTGCTTCTTCGAAGTTGCAGAGAATCTGGGTGAGGGCGAGCCGGTATTTCTTGCTGGCCGCCGGGCTGTTGGGATTAATCTCGAAGACCTTGGAGAAGCTATGTTCGGCATCGGGCCATGACCATTCGTAGCACAGCGCCACATAGGCCAGGGCGTAGTAGGCTTCAATCAAGGTGGGGTCGATGTTTAGTGCCGCCATGGCGGCATCCCGGCATTTGGCAATGGCTTCTTCGAAAGGGATCATCTCGTAGTAGCCCAGGAGCACGGCTGCATTGGCGATTCCCGCGTACGCCTGGGCGAAGTTGGGGTCGATATCGGCCGCCTTTTGGAAGCACTCGAGGCTCGTCAGCAAGTCGTTACCCCGGCGGCGCCAGTGGTAGCGGCCTTTCCAGTAGAGTTCGAGCGCCTGGGGGCTTGTCATCGTTGGCTGTTGGACGAGACGTTTTTCATTTTCCTTGAGTTGAACGCCCAGGGTTTCGCAGATTTCAAGAATGATCCTCGTACGAAGGCTGAAAAGTTCTTCGCGCGTGCAGCGAAAATCCCCCTGCCAGATCGGCTTCTCCGTCCTGGATTGGACCAGTCGAACTTGTATGGTAATGTCGTCTTCCTTCACGGTCATGCTGCCCGTGAGCACGAGTGTGGCGGGTGTGGTCTCGGGAGAGGAGAGTTTTCCGCTCACCGGGGAGTTAAGTCCCTGGATGGACAGGCGCAGGGTACGAACTTGTCTTAGCGAAGAGAACAGGTCTTCGGCAAAACCCTGGGAAAGGAACTCTTCTTCGGGGTGAGCCGAGTTAAAAACCAGGGGCAGGATGGTGATTGAGCGAACCGAGGGAGGCGGTGGCGTGAGGCCGTCGAGCAGGGAGCTTTTCTTCACCTCCTTCTGACTGACGGCGGACCGTTGTTCCGGCTTCCGCACGACCTCGATGATCTCCTTGATGGCCATGGCCAGCTTGTTGACCTGGTCGCGGTAGATCGTCCGGTTGATGTTCTTCATGGGATCATCTTCGCGGGACCGCAGCGGCCGGTTGACCCCGGCGGACTTGAAGATGAAGGGGATGGCGCGCAGTTTTCCGTCGAGGTGCTTTTCCACCAAAGCCTGGTCGTCGGCATCCAATTCGTGGATGCAGACCGGCAGGATGCGACTTACCACGTTACCCGAATGAAGCTTGATCGTAGGGCCGAGGGGATCCTGTGCGCTTTGCTTCACAAACGGGAGGAATTCCTGCGTCCAGGCATAGCTGGCTGTGTCGCAGTAGGTCTGCGAGAGGATGGGGACGAAGATCACCGACTTCAGGTGGGAGTTGAGTGAGGCGTCGACCTGGTCGGTCTCGCGCAGCCCGTGCTTGGGGTCGTTGTCGAAGTAGATGGAGACCCCGCCTTTTACCATGGATTCCAGTTCGGTGGTGAGGTGGCTGACAAATTCGCTTACCCACCCTTCACCGCCGGCCCCTGCGACGCGGTTGTCATTTTGGCGGTAGCTGATGAAAACGTCGAAGTTGAATCCTTGAGTCATGGGGTTGGGATTAACAGATCAAAGGTCGCGAGGAGGAGAGCCTGGCGCCTATC
>JAEUUE010000176.1 GCA_016787605.1 Cyclobacteriaceae bacterium | reverse complement strand
GGATGATCACCGTCCACAGAGGCAACCGTCAGTGTTCCTGCTGTTGTTACGGAGGTGCAGGTCACGGAAACCGGGGTGTAGTCGGTATTTGTTCCCACCTCGTAGGTCTGAGTGGAAGTGCCCACCGCAAACCCCTTGTTGAGGTTACCCTCCACGAATCCCGTGGTCCGGGCGACGGTTGAGCCGGTGGCCATCACTACCGTGTTGGCCCCGGTGATCAGACGACCCGATGTCAGCGTGAGTGTTCCCGTTACCGTCACGGGAGTAACCGCCAGCGTCACGTCATTGGCATTATTGATCGTCAGCCGGTTGAAGGATGGAGCCACGGTACCGGCAATGGTCTGGTTGGTCCCGGTGGTAAAGGCCACCGTGGCGGTACCGGCTGCCGTAATGGTCGGAGCGCCCGTCACTGCCCAGAAACCGTCATTCTGGTTGATGGTAATGGTACGGTTAGAATACGTGAAAGTGCCCGTCGAGGATATAGTGACACTGCCGGCTGCGAGGTTGGTATTGAGGGTCGTAGCTTGCGTTGATCCATAACTGAAGTCACCGGTTACACTGATCAGCGCCGGGGTTCCGGCGGCATTATTGAAGGTACCGGCATTCGTCACCGTGAGGTCGCCAAGGATAGTCGACACCGTATTCAGGTTGACCGCCGATCCCACATTTCCGCTGATGAGTACATTCTGGTAAGGATACGATGCGCTGCTGGCGGCGGTCTGCGCCCCGGCGCGGTAGAATTCAATGGTCGTGCCAGGGTCCAGGGAATGCCCGGCGCCCGTGAGTGCGGGAACGGTACCGGCAGAAGAAATTCGCAACCTACTGGTTCCCGTCATCACGAGGTCTCCGGGGCCGGTAAGGTCCGTACCGCCGGTTACATCGACCACGGTAGTCCCTGAAATAGTCAGCGTTCCATTAACGACGGTTGCTCCATTGACCGAAGCCGTCAGGTCGCTGTTGCAGGTCAGGTGGTGGTACGTGGTGGGATGGATGTTCTGATTGGCGAGACCATCATAAATCACGGTGTTTCCGATATTGTCAAAATCCACCGCGCTTCCGCCGCCGCCGAGACTTACCACATCGGCATAGCCGGTAAAGGTGAGCACGGCTGTCACAATTCCATCTCCATTAATAAAGGTCCCGCCGCCATTGACCGTCAGCGCGGCATTCCCGGTATGGGAAAGCAGGAGACTGGTGTTGTTGGTCACTACGGCGTTGGTCTGGATCCGGAGCCGGGTAAAGGCGATTTCTTTAGAGCCCGAATAGGTATACGTGCCGGCCACGTTCACATCATAGCGACCGTTTCCGCCGGTGGGCTGCGGCCACACTCCATTATTCACGATACTGCAGTTGATCACCGGGTCTTCGCCGATAATATTGTCCCACGTTCCACCCGCCGCCACCGTGATGGTGTTATTAAACGTTTTGGTCCCGACTCCCGAGTTGGCAAACTCCAGGTAGCCTGTCACCGTAGTCGTACCTGTTACCGTCATTGACAGCCTGCCGATCCGGGCATGCTGTCCAGGGGTCGCCGGAAGAACATTCAGATTACCTGCGATCGTGATGGCTTCGGTTACTGTAGCGTCAATGAGACATCCGTCGTAGAAATTGGCATTCCCAAAAGTCTTCTGGCCTGTATTATCCGTCGGAGTAAAGGTGCCGGCAAGATTGAATGTTCCCGTGATGACTTGAGTCACCCGCACGCCCCCGATCGAAGCAGCCTGACCAGAGGGGATGTTAAAGTCGCCTTGAAGGCTCAGGATCCTGTTATTGTTGTTGCCCGTGACCTGGCTGTTGCCGTTCATGGTCATCGTTCCGTTGACTGTCAGTGTACGGTTGTTGGTGGGGAAATTGAGAATCCCCGTGCCGTTGATGGTCAGCGTGGCACAAGCCTGATTGGTGGTGACATTGATAGTGGCTCCGCTGGCGATAATCACGTCATCAGTAGCCACCGGCACTACTCCTCCCACCCAGGACGCGCCGACATTCCAATCGCCACCAGCTCCGGTAGAGGTGATGGTCGCGGCCAAAGAAGCTAGCGGAGCCAAAAGAAACCCCAGGATTAACCAACCAAAACGCATAGACAAACGGATATCAACGGGCAAAATAGCAGGTATTTGGCAGCTTTCCCTTCTGGAAACCCTTGAAAACCAGCAAAAACCTTACGTTGAAGTCAAGAAACGCCAAAAAGTAACCCCTCAAGGAAGGTAAAAGTCAAGAACCAGCTCATTCATGCACTTGAAATGCCCCTTCGGGCACTTGTCATACCCGATTTTTGAGCAAGGACGACAGGAAACCCGGTTGTTCTCCAGCACCGTAAACTTGGTACGGTAGGGATACATTCCAAACGCGGGAATGGTGTTACCCCAAATACTGAAAATCTCCTTCTTGAAAGCCGCCGCAATGTGCATCAGGCCAGTATCGTGAGTAAATACATAGCGGGCTTTCTTGATGACGCTCGCCGACTGGTTAATGCTGAATTTGCCGCAGCCATTATAGACAGTCGCCTTCTTGCCCATCCGTCTTAGTCCATCACCGGTCTCGGCGCTCTCTCCTTCCCGGCTAAAGAAGCCAGCCACCTTATCGCCAGTTTCCGCATCTTCCGGCCCCCCGAGCAAAACCACCGGCTTGTTGATCCGATCACAAAGCTCAATCATCTTGTTGACCGGCAACTTCTTGGTGCCATGCTGGGCTCCAATCGCATACACGACGTACTCACCCCGGAAACCTTCGGGAAGCCACTCCACCGGAACCTCATCTTTCTCGGGGATGAAATAGTCGAGGCCCAGCGCATCCATGTGTACGCCCAGCGGCTCGACCGTCTTCATGTACCGATCAACAATATGCACATTGGGCAGATGGTCAATTTTCAAATTGACTTTCAGCCATTTCTCCACGTTGAGCTTGTTGTAGCTGAACGACTTCACCCCCAAGGCGCGCTTCACCCGCATGGTGCGAAGGTTGTGGTGCAAGTCAATCACATAATCAAATTGTTCCTGGCGCAAGGCAGCAATCAAATCCGCAAGGCTGTCGTCCAGGTAGTGCATCTTATCAACATAAGGATTGGCCTCGAAGAGATCGCGGTACTGCCTCTTGGTGGCCACATGAACCTCCGCTTTGTCCAGCTGTGTCTTCACCGTGCGGATGACCGGCGTCGTCAGTACGATATCGCCAATGGAGGAGAACCGGAGGATAAGAATTTTCATGTCGCCGCAGTCTTCAAATTTACACCATACACGACAATACCCTGTTCAGGGGTAGTAATTTCTACATCTTTTCAAAAACCAAATTGCTACTTTAGAAGTTGATTGATCGGATTATGAACTACTGGCTATTGAAAACGGAGCCCGACACCTACGCCTGGGGCGACCTGGTCCGGGACAAAAAAGGAACCTGGGATGGCGTTCGCAATTTCCAGGCGCGCAAGCACTTGAGCAGCATGGCCAAAGGCGACAAGGCGCTGATCTACCATACCGGGGAGGAAAAGGCCATCACGGGAATTGCCGTGGTTACCCGGGGACCCTACCCGGAGCCCAAAGATCCGGCCTGGGTGGCTGTTGACCTGGCACCGGAAAAGCCACTCAAGCGACCCGTATCGCTGGCTGAAATCAAGAAAAACAAATCCCTCCAGAAGATGGTGTTGGTCAAAGCGGCTCGCCTGTCCGTTCAACCCGTCACCGCCGAGGAATTCAAACACATCCTTGATTTAAGCGCAACGCCTTGATCCGCCTTGTCCTCCGTTCGATTCTCATTTGCCTCTTGCTCGTCCCGGTGATTCGCCTGGAGGCGCAGCCCGCGCAGGATTTTCGGATGGAAATTCCCGGGAAGGCGGCCGACAAACCCTTTGAACTGATTTCCATGGGTAGCGAAGGGTTGGCGCTGGTGCAGGACCTCCAGGAGTTCGCCCACGGGAACAAGAAATGGCGCGTTGAATTGCTGGACACGGTACTGAGTCGGTTCTGGTCGACCGATCTCGACCTCGACAATCGCCTGAACCTGGTGGGTTTTGAGCATGTTCCGGGGACCCTCTACCTGCTGTTCCGTGAAAGCCAGACCACCTATTACAATTTCCAGCTGGTCACCCTGGATTTGGTCAAGCGCAATTCAGGCAGCGAGCGAATCCGCTTCGATCTCAATTTTCAGCTTACCCACTTCACCGTAGCCGGGACGACGGCGCTATTCGGCGGGTATATCAATTCGGAACCGGCCGTGCTGCTCTACGACCACACCAGTGATCACCCCAAGGTATTGCCCGGACTGTTTACCAAAGACATCTCGTTACTCGATCTTCGCGCCAACCACAACGGGAGTTTTAATATGCTGCTGGTTGAGAATCGGAAAGGAATGGCCCAGCGGATTACCCTGCGGACCTTTGACGGAGCCGGCAACCTGCTGGTGGATGACGTGATTCCCTTCGATGACCGGTATACGGTGTTGTCCGGACTCACCAGCCGACTGGTTCATGATGACATGATCCTCGTCGGCACCTACGGACAGGGCAACTCTAACCAGGTGCTGGGCTTCTATTCCTGTATCGTCGATCCGTTCCAGGAGCAGCCTGTCCGGTATACCGACTTAGCCAGCATTTCGCATTTCCTGGACTACCTGCCTGAAAAGAAGGCAAAGAAAATCCTGGACAAAGCCGCTCGCGAGCGGACGGAAGGCAGGATGCCCCGGTACAAAGCCAACCTGCTCCCCATCCGGCTGGAGGAATTCAATGGGGGATATTTCCTCTTTGCCGAAATGTTTCACCCGCCGAGCAACATGACGTACTATCCGTACGGCAGCCCAAACTGGAATTACAATTACTACAACAATCCTTTTGGCACACCCGGCTACCCCTATCGGCCGTACGGCTACGACGCTCCCTTTTACAACGAACCCCAGCGCAACAGCGAGGTACGCATGATCCAATCGGTGGCCCTTCGCTTCAGCCTACCCCAGGCAGCGCCTGTAGGCCTCACCCTTCCTTACCAGGAGGTGAAACGACCCATGCTTGATCAAACGGGAGACTTCCTGATTCGGAAAGACTCCATGCTTTTATGTTACAAATTCAAGTCTGACATCCTTTACCTGGGAGAGCCCGAAGACATCGCCTCCCGGCCAGCTTCCCAAAAAGCCACCATCCGCCTCCTGCAGTCATCGGATGCACTGAAGGATGAAGAGGACGAAGGCGGGCTTCGGTATTGGTATGGACAAAGCTTCTACGCCTGGGGCTACCGGCGGGTACGGGCCACGGTGGGCGACAATACCGAGTCACGATATGTATTTTATGTCAACCGGCTGGATTTCTAACCCTGTACGGCTTATCCTGATGCTGGGGCTTTCCTTCCCGGCAACGGCGCAGGTTCAGCAAATTGCCCGCTACGAGATTCCCATCCTCGAACGGAACGAACCCCGCTATAATGCCGTGCGCCTCGGAATACACGGAATGATGATCTACCGCCGGACCATCGGAAAAAAGGATGATCAGTTCGAGCTCATCAAACTGGACACGTTGCTGCGGGAACAATGGAAAGGATCCATCACGGTAAGCAAGAAACTCGATGTCGTGCAGACCAAATCGGCCAACAACACCTTCTACATGCTGCTGAAGGATCCGGGCTACATCGGCAAGGACTTCGTGATCGTGGCCATCAATCAAACCAACAGCTCCTACCGGGCTTACCCGGTCAAGAACATTATTCCCTTTTACCCGGCTGAATTTGTCCTCACGGGAAAATCAGCGCTGATCGGTGGATACTTCAACAGCCGGCCGCTGGTGCTGCAGTACAGTTTCGAACAGCAAAGCGCCCGCATCCTGCCCGGTTTCTTCAACTCCCCCGGAGAATTGGACCAGATCAAACTCAACGGGGACGGGACCACCGACATTGTGGTCAGCGCCAGAAACTTCGAAAAGAGGCGGGCGTTGTGGATTCGCACGTATGACGCCCAGGGCGAACTCCTGCGGACAACGATTCTGCAACCCGATGAAGACAAGCACCTGCTGTTTGGCCGCTCCATAAAACTGCCCGACGGCCGCCATCTGGTAGCCGGCATTTATGGCCGGTTTACCGAATATTCGCGGGGAGTTTTCGTGGCCCTGGTGGACGCCGGGGGAACCTACTCGATCAAGTACTACAACTTCGCGGAACTGAAGAACTTCTTCAGCTACATGCGCGCCCGCCAGCAGCAACGGGTGAAGGAACGGATAGAACGAAAGACCATCAAGGGCAAAAAGATCAAATTCAATTACCGGCTGCTGGTTCACGACCTGATCGACTACAACAATGAGTTTCTCCTGATCGGGGAAGCCTTTTACCCGCACTACGTATATCCCAAGAATTACAATCCCCAGGCACGACAGGAGCGGATATTCGACGGCTACAAATACACCCACGCCGTCGTCATTGCCTTCCGCAAGGACGCGGCTTTGGCCTGGGATAACAGCTTTGAGATCAACGACGTGAAGACCTATCAACTGCAGCAGTTTGTCAGGGTCCAGCCGGACAAGGACAAAATCCTGCTGATGTACCTCTTCGACAATGTGGTCCGAACCAAGATTATCCTCAACGACCAGGTACTGGAGGGAAAAACCACGGAGAAAATCCGAACAGGGGCCGACCATGAAGAATTGGACCGGGAAGAGGAGAACACGGAGAAACTGGATGCCTGGTACGGCGATTACTTCTACGCTTCAGGGACGCAAAGCCTGAAAGGCCGCCGGGGAGGTTATCGGCAGGTGTTCTTCATTCACAAAATTACTTACCGCTGAACCCTTACGGCATGGTGCGGAAACCGCTATATTTGCGGCCGAGGCATGCAGAAAAAACTCATTCTTGACTCCGATCTTCTTCGCGTGACGATCGACCGCCTTTGTCAGGAATTGATCGAAAACCACGCCGACTTCAGTCAAACTGTACTTCTCGGCCTTCAGCCCCGGGGCATCTTCCTCGCCGAGCGTATCCGTGAAAATCTGTCCAAAGCCAGCGGGAAAGAGATCCCCCTGGGATACCTCGATGCCACGTTTCATCGCGACGATTTCCGCCGGCGCGAAGAGCCCCCCAAGGCCAGCGAAACCCGCGTGCCTTTTCTCATCGAGGGCAAGAATGTGGTGCTCATCGATGATGTGCTCTATACCGGGAGAACCGTGCGCGCCGCACTCGACGCGATGATGGCTTTCGGAAGGCCCGAAAAAGTCGAGTTGCTGGTGCTGATCGACCGTAAACGCACCCGCGAGCTTCCCATTGCGGCCGATTACGTCGGCCAATACGTCAATACGCTCGACACGCAAAAAGTGCTGGTTGAGCTGGATACCGAACATCAACATAACCGAATCTGGCTGATCAATAAAGAATGACGTTATGCCGCGCCTGAGTCAACCCCACCTGCTGGGCATCAAGAACATCACCCTCCGGGATATTGAACTCATTTTTGAAACGGCTGACAACTTCAAAGAAGTCATTAACCGCCCAATCAAGAAAGTACCTTCGCTGCGCGATGTGACCATCGCCAACGTATTCTTTGAAAACTCAACGCGGACGCGGTTGTCGTTCGAGTTGGCCCAGAAGCGACTTTCGGCCGACGTGATCAACTTTTCAGCCTCGACCAGCTCGGTGAAGAAAGGCGAAACCCTGCTCGATACCGTCAACAACATCCTGGCCATGAAAGTCGACATGATTGTCATGCGGCATGCCAGCGCAGGAGCCCCCCATTTCCTGTCCCGGCACATCAAGGCCAATATCATCAATGCCGGCGACGGCACCCATGAGCACCCTACGCAGGCGCTCCTTGACGCTTTTTCCATTCGCGAGAAACTCAATGGCGTCAAGGGAAAAAAGGTGGCTATTATCGGAGACATTCTTCATTCCCGCGTAGCCTTGTCCAACATCTTCGCGCTCAACAAGCTGGGCGCCCAGGTAACGGTTTGCGGACCTCCCACGCTTCTTCCCAAGTACATCTCCAAACTGGGCGTAAACGTGGAGCTTGATCTTCAAAAAACACTGGCCTGGTGCGATGTGGCCAACGTACTCCGCATCCAGCTGGAGCGCCAGCAACTGAAGTACTTTCCGTCGCTCCGGGAATATTCGCTGTACTACGGCATCACGCGCGAGCGGCTCGATGCGCTGAAGAAACCCATCGTGCTTATGCATCCGGGCCCCATCAACCGCGGCGTGGAATTGAGCAGCGATGCGGCTGACTCCCGGCATTCCATCATCCTCGACCAGGTGGAAAACGGCGTGGCGGTTCGGATGGCCGTCATGTACCTGCTCGCGGGCACCGCGTCCTGATCTCCTCGGCGGAGTTTCTTACCTTTGCCGGCATGATTTACAATTCCATCGTTGAGACCATCGGCAACACGCCCATGGTACGCCTGAATCGCATCGCCAAGGGCATCCCGGGAACTATTCTTGCCAAAGTCGAATACTTCAACCCCGGCAACAGCACGAAAGACCGGATGGCGATCAAAATGATTGAAGACGCGGAAAAAGCGGGCCTCCTCAAGCCCGGGGGCACCATCATTGAAGGAACCTCCGGAAATACCGGGATGGGCCTGGCCCTTACGGCGGTGGCCAAAGGCTATCGCTGCATCTTCACCATGGCCGACAAGCAATCACAGGAAAAAATCAATATCCTCAAGGCAGTAGGCGCTGAAGTGGTCGTGTGCCCGACCAACGTGGAGCCCGACGATCCCCGATCCTACTACTCGGTCGCCCGCAAACTCAACAAGGAGATCCCGAACTCTTACTACCCTAACCAGTACGACAACCCGTCCAATGCCAAGGCCCATTATGAAACTACGGGGCCCGAAATCTGGCAGCAAACCGGCGGAAAGATCACCCACTATGTGGCGACCGTAGGTACCGGGGGATCGATGTGCGGAACGGCCCGTTTCCTGAAAGAGAAGAATCCCAACCTGGTCACCGTAGGCATAGATACCTACGGCTCGGTCTTTAAGAAGTATAAGGAGACCGGCATATTCGACAAAAACGAAATCTATCCGTACCTCACGGAAGGCTTCGGAGAGGACATCCTGCCGAAGAACGTCGACTTCGACGTGATCGATCAATTCATCAAGGTGACCGATAAGGACGGGGCCATTGCCGCCCGCCGGCTAAGCCGTGAAGAGGGTCTCTTCGTAGGCTGGAGCAGCGGGTCGGCCATTCATGGCGCGCTCGAGTATGCACGCACCCACCTCAAGAAAGACGACGTCATGGTGGTCTTGCTTCCCGATCACGGAACCCGATACCTGAACAAGGTGTATAATGACAACTGGATGAAGGATCACGGTTTCCTGGAAGAGCGCGCTTTCGCCTCCGCACGTGATATCCTCAGCAAACGCAAGGACAAAGGGGGCCTCTTCACCGTGGAACGCAATGCCCTGATCGGCGACGCCATACGCATCATGAATCAGCAAGGCATCGACCAGGTGCCCGTGGTAGATAACGGCGAATTCGTGGGCAGCATCGCCTCGTCAAGCCTGTTGGAAAAGATCATCACCGATCCCAGGGCGACGGAAAGCCGTGTCTCTGATTTGATGGACAAGCCCATGCAGTTTGTCGCGCAGGACACCACGCTCGATGTCCTCTCCTCCATGCTCAACCGGAACAATAAGGCCGTATTGGTACGCGATGATCAGGAGCGGGTGCACATCATCACCCAGCACGACATCCTGAAAGCCATGACGCAGTGACCCCGGTCAGTGGCGGGTGATCTCCACTTCCACGCGATCGTTGTAGTTGGCGTAGACGCTGTTTTGGGGGTAAATCATCAGTTTGCCTCCTTCACCTTTTACGCTGATGCGGTCGGCTTCCACGCCCTGGGAGACGAGGTAGCTCTTCACGGCTTCCGCCCTGAGCGTCGTCAGCTCCTTGTCGCTCGCTCTCTTTTTCTGATTGCCGGGATCGCTCGCAAAGAATTTGGTACTGGTACCCAGTGTGATGATGTCCCGTGACTCCGTGCCATTGCAGTGACCGTGCACCTTGACTTTATAATCCTTGTGTTCCTTCATCAAATCGGCGAGCCCCAGCAGTTCAATTTCTGATTGCGGGTGCAGTACCACGGAATTCCGGTAAAAGCTGACGTTGGTAAATTCGATGTAGTCGCCCCGCTTGGCGCGCTCAAGACTGAGCGGAATGATCAACTCTCCCTCCGGTCCGGTTCCTGAAGATACCGGCACAGGATCCTTGTAATTGAATTGCGTGGTGATGGGCTTATAACCCGGCGCGATGGTGGTGATGTAGTAGATGCCGGCCGGGTTTTTCGGTGCGAGCAAGTCGATCGCCTCGTCGGCTTTGAAAGCCTGGTATTGGGTGGCTTTCTTGGACTCGGAAAAGTGAATCTCACCCCGGATTTCGTTTCCGTTATCGGCATTGATGAATTTGAAGGTGAAGAGTTTGCCCTTCACCACCCGCTTGACCGGCGGCTTGGCTGCCACCACGCTATCTGCTTTAGCTGGAGCAGGGGCCACGGGAGCCGTTTCTGTCTTCGTCTCTTCCACCACAATGGGGGCTACCACTACGGGGGTCACCTCCGTCTTCTCTGCCGGGGTTGGAGCCGGAGTGGTCTTCACTTCGGCGGGCGCATCGGTCCCCAGACGGCCAAAGAAAATCCACGCGTCCTTATAATCTGATTCCGCCCGAACTTTCATCATGAAACTAACCGCCTTACGACGATCCGTTGATTCAAGCAAGTACACGTAATACAGATTGCGCTTGGGGTTAATGGCATATTGGGCATTGAAGCCCGCCTTGTTGGCTTTGGCCGTAAACCGGATCGCGTTGTTGTGAACAGCAAAGACGCCAATGGTGACGTAATATTCATCCTCCTGGGCAAACAGGGCGACGGGCGTTGAAATTACCAGGAACAGGATAACGGGCAGGCGGCGGATCAAGACCTTCATATAGGAAAGCACGATAGTAATCTTCGAAGATAGCAAAATACCCTCAAACGCCACACCCGTGGCGGGGTATACTGAATCTGACAGACTGCTTAAGGGTAACCGCGCAGTGGCTATTCCGGGTGCAATACCTCGATCTCTACCCGTACGTTTGCTTCGGCCTTGTCGTCATCCACCTCGTACAGGGGCTTCTTTCCGCCCCAGGCTTTGATCTTCATCCGTTTGGCATCAATGCCGTTGGCCACCAGGTAATCGCGAATTACCAGGGCGCGCAACTCGGAAAGTTTCACCGCAGAGCCGTAGTCCTGAACGGCGTTGTCCATGGAAAAGAAATCTTTTGAACCCTCCGGGAGCCGGATAATCGGCCCCTTGTCGTTGCCGTTGGTATGACCATGAATCCGGATGGTTTCATTGGGATGCGACTTGAGCAGTTCGACGAGGCGATCCACCTCGTACTTGGACTCGGGCCGAAGGATGGCTGCGTCACGAAAGAAATAGAGATGGTGCAAGGTCTCCATCTCGCCCCGCTTCAGGACTTTGGACTTGCCTTCAACCGCTTCCTTGATCTTCTCCTCTTCCGTCTTCACGGGAGGAGGCGTGGGCTCCGGGGTCACCACCTTCACTTCCTCCACGGGCGCCGATTGAACCGGAGCCGGCTCCGGTTCAGGAACCCGGACCAATACATCACCCAACGTGCCGTTGTACACCCACGTGTCTTTCATCGGGGTCTCCTCGCGCAGTCGTTCCGCCTCAATTACTGCTGAGGTCTTATCGCCAGTCTGCAGCACATAGACATAGTAGAGGCTGCGGATCTTGTTGAACTCCGATTTGGCCTCCACCTTGTACTTCTTGCTGAGCTTCACGAAGCGGTTTGCGTTATCCGGGTTCGAAAATGCGCCGATCACCACAATGTAATTGTCAGGTTCTGCGCCATCGGTCTGAGCTATCGAAGCTCCAAAAGTACCGAGCATGAAAAAAAATAAGACAATAGTCTTCATGATGGGTGGTTAGTTTGGATACAATATTAGGACCCTCCACCAATAAATATACTGTATTTTGGCTTAAAACCTTACATGAGAAGCCCTTGAGGCAGGGAGGACCAGGAGAGAACTAAGGCATTCGGTTTGAGTGCCTCGAAACCAATTTCCAACGATTGCCGGAGAGGACGTAGACTTCAGTGTAGCGCAAATCAAGCTTGAACGGTGTCCCGGAATTGATGCCTTCGAATGTCCCCAGGCCGGTCACTACAGCCGTTTGCCCATATCGGCGCACGGAAGCCGACTTGATGGAAACTTGCTGGTAGACCAATTTGCCGCTCTTCATGTCGGCCAAGACCTCGGAACGCGTCTGCACCCAGCCGTTGGAGTGAATGTACTCCAGGCGTTCGTCGAGAACGCGATCCAGGGAGTCGGCGTTTCCGCGTATCAGCCAGTCAAACTTACGCCGTGAAAGGTCAAGGATAAACTGCTCGTCCGAAGACTGGGCCAGGGCCGCAAGGGGCATGAAGCAGAGAAGTCCCAAGGCCAGCCAACGCGCCATCTTACTTATGCTTTTGTGGCCGCCAACTCGGTGTCGGGCTTCGACTCGTCGTTCAGCGCTACTTTGCCGCGCTCCTGTCGGACAATCCGGCTGTACAGGGAGATGTTGCGGTCGAAGAGAAAGCGGAAGAAGAGCCGGGTCCACGAAGTGTGGTACTTCAAGGTGTCATAGTACTCCGGGGCCTCTTTCTTGAGATCGGGTAATCTATTCCAGGGAATGGAAGGGAAATCGTGATGCTCATTGTGGTAACCCACGTTGAAGGCGACCACATTCAGGGGACCGTAGTAACTGTACGTCTCCTGCTTTTCATCCAGGGTGAGGTAGTGCTCCTGGATCCAGCGGGCGCCGAGGGGATGCAGCCCCACAGAAAAAAAGAAACTGAAGAGGAGGAAGAAGAATGCCTTGGGACCCAGCAGCATCCAGATGGCGACGTCGAATACAATCTGGGCTATCCAGTTCGCCACGATCCATCCGTCCACCGGCTTGATTTCGCGCAGCCGTACGGTGCGGATCGCCTGGAAGATCGGGAAGAAAAGTAGCCACAGGGCCTTTCCGAAAACCGAATGATTGATGAGCCGGGCTTCCCAATAATCCGGAAGGTCGGCATCCAGCTCATGCACTCCCTGGAAGGCGTGATGCTTGATATGGTAGCGCGCAAAGGAAATGGCGCTGGGCAGCATATGCGGCAGGTTCGCCAGGATGGCCGAGGCCTGGTTCAGTGATTTATTCTTGAAAAGAAGATGATGCGTGCATTCATGAATCATCACAAACAGAGCATGGTTGGCAAATGCGCCTCCGAAGTAGGCAGCCAGCACCACGATCCACCAGGAGGCGTCTCGCACCAGCCACGCGCCGGCAATCATTCCGCCTACCAGGCCCAGGATGGCGACGAAGGTCATGGGGTTTTTGCTGATCAGGGTCTTCACCTGCGGGTGTTTGACCATGATTTCACGGGTGCGCGTGCGATGAGGTTCGGGGGCGTTAGAAAACCGGAAGGCTGACGTTACTGCCATGATGTCCATTGATTAAGCGTGGCAAAAGTAGGGAAAATAAGGCGGGACCGAAACATCAAAACATCCCCTAAACCTTCACCGCGGCCTCATTCATCACCTTGGTCTGCACCTGGATGGATTCGTGGTGAATAAGCCGCAGCAGGTCGCGGGTGAATCCCTCATCCAGCCCCATGGCCTTGCCCAATGACACCCGGGTGTGCACGATCTCTTCCCACCGGCTCACCTGCAGGATGGTGACATTATTATCCTTCTTGTACTGGCCGATCTGCCGGGAGATCTTCATCCGGTTCGCCATCTTCTGCATGATTTCGTCGTCGATCTGGTCGATCTGATCGCGCAGCACGGCGAGCGTGTCCTTGAAGGACCGGTCATCGGTGGATACCGAACGCACCACAAGTGCATCGAGGAGGGCCGCCAGTGCGGACGGCGTCACTTGCTGCCTGGCATCGCTCCACGCCGCATCCGGGTTAGGATGACTCTCGATCATCAACCCGGCCATGTCGAGGTCAAGCGCTTTCTGGCTGATCATCCCGATCAACTCACGGTTTCCTGAAATGTGGCTCGGGTCGCAGAACATTTCCAGTCCGGGTATTCGCGTCTTCAATTCGATGGCCAGGTCCCACATCGGCGCATTGCGAAAGGGCCCCTTTTCAAAAGAGGAGAAGCCCCGGAGAATGGCGGCGATCTTCTTTATCCCGGCACGCTCGATGCGCTCCAGGGCGCCCATCCACAACTCCAGGTCCGGGTTAACGGGGTTCTTCACCATTACGGGGATATCGACACCTTTCAGGGCATCGGCAATTTCCTGGACGGAAAATGGATTCACGGTGGTCCGTGCCCCGATCCAGAGAATATCCACTCCGGCCTTGAGGCAAGCCTCCACGTGCCCGGCGTTGGCGACCTCCGTCGTGATCGGCAGCCCGGTCTCCTGCTTGGCCATGGCCAGCCACTTCAGTCCTTCGAGACCTGCACCCTCAAACTGACCCGGTCGGGTGCGGGGCTTCCAGATGCCGGCCCGGATGGCATCCACCTTGCCGGTAGCCGCCAGGAGCTTCGCCGTGGTGATCATTTGAGCTTCTGTTTCGGCGCTGCAAGGGCCACTGATGACGAACGGGCGCTGCTTGCCGAAGGTACCGCTGATGGTGGTTGATGCTGAATTCATAACTCTCTTCTTTCGGATCCTCTCCTTTTACTTAACAACAATTTCGGCTTTCGGTTCCTGTTCCTGTCTATCCAACACACGCCGAATCTGGTTGGCTTCCCGGAGCACTGCATGAATTTCCCGCGTGTTTCGTTTCATCAGGTGGTACTGAAAACGCTGCAGGTGCATGATGTACTCGGCAAGGGCTTGACCCAAATACTCCGCGTTCTGCTCCACGATCGGTGTCCACATGTCCGGCGAACTCTTGGCCAGGCGCACGGTGCTTGCAAAGCCACTGCCCGCCAGGTTGAAGATCTGTTTTTCGTCCTTCTCCATGTCGAGCACGGTTTGGCCAAGCAGAAAGGAACTTACGTGTGACAAGTGACTGACATACGCCACATGCTTGTCGTGCTCGTCGGCCCCCATAAAGATAGTTTTCAGGCCCAGCATGGAAAAGATATTTTCTGCCAGCGCCCGGTGGTGTTCCCCGGAAAGCTCCCGGTCACATATAATATTGACTTTCCCGTTAAACAAACCCCGAACGGCGGCACGCGGCCCCGAGTTCTCCGTTCCGGCTACGGGATGCGCAGCCACGTATTGATGACGACGGGGATGTGCGGCCACCTCGCGGCCGATGACCGATTTCGTCGAACCCAGGTCGATCACGGTGGCATCGGGCTTGACCACGTCGAGAATCTGGGGAAGAAGCGCCTTGATTGCATTCACGGGTATGGTGAGGAGTACGACATCCGCTTCGGTCAACGCTTTACCTTCCTCTTCGATGCGGTCGACCAGTCCAAGGGAGAGCGCTTCCTGTGCATTCTCCGGATGGAGATCCACTCCAACGCGAATGATCCCGGGTTTTCCCTTCAGATCAAGGCCGACGGAACCGCCAATAAGTCCGAGACCAACGATGCAGAAGTTCATGCGGCGTCCATTTTAGGGTCAAGGGAACCAAAGTCGGCGACTCCCGCCTTCCAACGCTGGATGCGCAGGCAGGCTTCATCCATGATGGATTCCGTGGCACACAACGACAGGCGAACATGCCTCTTGCCTGCCGGGCCAAAAACCGTACCGGGCGTGATGAACACGCGTGCGCCGTAAAGAAGGTCATCCACCCACGCTTCAACATCCTCGATTATCGAAGGCACGCGAGCCCAGAGAAAAAGTCCGCTCTGGTTTTCCTCAAAAGAGCACCCGAGCGCCCGCAACAGGCTCTCGCCTTTCTTCCGCCGTTGCCGGTACGTTTGATTGAGTTGTTCAAACCATCCGGGACCGAGTTTGAGCGCTTCCACCGCCGCGTGCTGAAGGCTGAGAAACATCCCCGAGTCCATGTTGCTTTTTACCTTCAGGACGGCATCGATATATTCGCGACGACCGGCTACCCAGCCGATGCGCCAACCCGCCATGTTGTGGGACTTGCTCAAAGAGTTGAGCTCCATGGCCACCTCATCGGCACCGGGAACAGCCAGGATACTGCGGGGAGCCTCGTTGAGGATCAGGCTGTACGGATTGTCGTTGACGATAAGAAAGTGATTCTTCCTGGCGAGGTCGACCAACGCGGTCAATTCATCCGTTGAAGCCACACGGCCCGTGGGCATGTGCGGGAAATTGACCCACATGATGCGTACGCGCGAAAGATCCTGGCGAGACAACGCCTCGATGTCAATGCCCCACCCAAGCGACTCATTCATGGCATACGTACGCACTGCTCCTCCGGCGAGTCGCGCGGCCGACGCGTACGTCGGATAACCAGGATCCGGAATGAGCACTTCGTCGCCCTCGTTTAGGAAGGCCATCGAAATATGAAAAATTCCTTCCTTGGAACCCATCAGCGGCAATACCTCCGAGTCCGGCTGCAGCGATACGCCGTAGATCGATCGGTAGAACTCCGCAATGCCCTGCCGAAGGGCGGGTATGCCTTTGTAGTTCTGGTACCCGTGATGAGCCGGCTTCTCCGCCGAGGCAGAAAGCGCCTGGATGGTTTCGGGGGAAGGCGCCAGGTCCGGGCTGCCGATGCCCAGGTTGATGACCGGGGCTTCGGGTCGGTCCAGTTTTCTTACTTCCGCCAGTTTGCGGCTGAAGTAATACTCTTCCACTTGTTGGATTCGTTTGGCAGGCTGAATCATCACTAAAACGTTAAGGTTGCTTTCTTGTATTCTCCGAGCACATTCAGGTTGCGGGTTTTCCTCATCACCTGGCACATCGCCTGGTCATAGGCCGCTCTCCTCGACCATTCCACGTCGACGTGAATGGTGTACTCCTGGGGTCTCCCGACGATGGGTATGGATTGAATTTTGGTCAGGTTGATGCCCGAATCACTGAATATCACCAACACCCTGGCGAGGCTTCCCGCCTCGTTGGCCACCTCAAATGAGAGGGAGGCCTTGTTGCTGTCGCGCACTTCTCCCCGCTCGCGGGTAAGCACCAGGAACCGGGTGAAATTCTTGCGATGGGTTTCGATGCGCTTCTCCAGGATCTGCAGGCCGAACTTCTCAGCCGCCTGGGCATTGGCGATGGCAGCCACATCCTTGAGCCGGAGATCGCGGATCCGTTTGGCAGACAAGGCAGTGTCCTCGCTCTCCCGCACGGCAACGCCAGCCAATTGCTGGAGGTATTCCGTGCATTGGCGGATGGCCATCGGGTGTGATTCCACGGTGCGGATGTCGGCCAGCCTGACGCCGGGCAGGGCCGCCAGGTGCAGGTGTATGGGAAGGTAGAGCTCCCCCACGATGGAGAAATGATATTGCTGGAGGAGAAAGTAGTTCGGAAGGATGCTTCCCGCGATGGAGTTCTCGATCGCCATCACCGCATAGTCGGCCCGGTCATTCTTCAGGGCCTCACAGAGTTCGGGGAAGCTGAGACACTCTACGGTGTCGACCGGTTCGTCAAAATGCGTCAGTGCCGCCACTTCGTGAAAGCTGGTGGCTATCCCCTGGATGGCCACGCGAAGTGGGTCCACTCGTTTCGGTCGCCTGGCGATTGTCTTTCTTGCTGTTCCGTTCTTTTTCATGGTCATAAAACAAAAAGTCCCGCTTCTGGCGGGACTCTCTGGTGATGCTTGTTCATGTTTGATTACGAACGATGCACGATTCCATCAAGTCCCGTCTGGACCCGATAAAAGAAACCGTAGAAGTAAAATCGTTTCGCGATCATGACAGCAAGAAAAGAGAAATTATCCGATTGTCCAACCCGGACATGCCTTACCCCGGAACTTTTTTACTGCCGTACGAACTGCCGTTAGGCGGGGTACCGATGTTATCCAGGGTGGCAGGACGACCCCGGGGTGTCAAAATTCGGGATCGGATACGACTATTTTGTACGGAAAATAGTACTCCTATGCTGGACCCAAAGATGCGGGGCCGCTGTACCTTTGACCCATGAAGAAGCTATTCCTTTTCATTTCCGTGCTGGCCTTTGCGCTGGCCGGCTGCGGCGGACCGTCGAAGGAGGGTCAACAGGGCGACTCGGATGCCGTCAACAACGACCCTAACCAGGTACTTTACGACCAGGTGATGGACATTCATGACGAGGTGATGCCCCGAACGGAAGACCTTCACAACCTGAAGAAGAAGCTCCAGGAACAAATCGCAGCGACTCCCGATATGGTGGTTGAAGAACGGCAGAAGCTGGAACGCCGCATTGCCCGCCTGGATTCGGTGGACAAGATGATGATGGATTGGATGCATTACTTCGACCTGCCCGACAGCCTGACTGACGAAGCCAGGCGCGAATACCTGGAGACGCAGATGGAAAAAATCAAGCAGGTTCGTGAAGCCATCCTGGAAGCCATCGCCTCGGAGAAAGGCTCAAACTGACCGGTGGTGATTCGTGCGTTTCGGCGTGCGTGAGGCCGACTGGTGGGGAAGCGTTCCCGCCTTGTTTTTCTTTCCGGCCCGCTCGTTCTTCCTTTTCTCCTCGCGGATGTTGTAGCGGATCGCCTGCCAGTATTCGCGGCCATAGTCGACCAGGATCTCCGCTTTCGCGGGGATATCCTCCGTCGCCGTAATGAAGCACCGCTTGCCTTTGGTCGTGTATTCCGAATTGTTCTTTAACCCCTTCACCCGCACAATCCCCGCAGCATCGTTGGCAAAATGCGCCACCGACTTTTTGGTGCGCCAGGCATCAATCACATACTTGAGGTTGAAGTAGAAAACGTACCCGTTGCGGTAGTCGGGCATCTTCTCTACGTCCTTCCAGGTCATGATCTCCCCTTTGTACTCGACAATCCGGGTTCCTTTCTTGATTGGAACTTTGGTGAACAGCCCGCGTCCTGCCCCGGGCAAGAGTGATCTCTTCACGTATAAATGTTTCTCCAGCAGCGCCATGTTCAGTTTAAAAACGGCGCAAGGTAGGCCGGGAGAATCGTTTATGGAAATTCTTCGGCGCTGGAGTTACTTCACCAGCACCAGGTGGCTGGCCACAAGGGCCTGCAGGTCGTTGTCGTCCACCATCTTCTTCTCGTCGGCCACCAACAGGAAATGCTCATACAGGTTGTTGAGTTCCTGGCCTTCCGCCTTGTGACCCAGCAATTCAAGCCGATGCTTCAATGCCGCGCGGCCGCTGCGGGCGGTCAACACGATGGAAGACGACGGAACACCGACGTCGGCGGGATTGATGATCTCGTAGTTTTCGGCATGCTTCAGGAAGCCATCCTGGTGAATTCCGGAAGAATGCGCGAAGGCATTCCGTCCCACGATGGCCTTGTTGGGCTGGACGGGCATGCGCATCATTTCGCTCACCATCTGGCTGATGTCATAGATCCGCTCCGATTTGATGTCTGTGTAAAGCCCGAGGTCCTTGTGCGTTTGGAGCGTCATGGCCACCTCTTCCAGCGAGGTGTTTCCGGCCCGCTCCCCGATGCCATTGACAGTCACTTCGGCCTGGCGCGCGCCATTGATGAGGCCGGAGATGGTGTTGGCAGTCGCCATACCCAGGTCATTGTGGCAGTGCACAGATACGACCGCTTTGTGGATGTTGCTGACGTGCTCGAAGAGGTATTGAATCCGTTTGCCGTAAAGGTGCGGGAGGCAATAGCCGGTGGTATCGGGAATGTTAACGACATCGGCCCCGGCGGCAATGACCGCTTCGATCATGCGAGCCAGGAATTCCAGGTCGGCACGGCCGGCGTCTTCGGCATAAAATTCTACCTCATAGTTCTTCTGCTTCGCATAGGTCACCGCCCATACCCCCTGCTCCAGCACCTGTTCGCGCGTCGATTTGAATTTATGCTTGATGTGCACGTCAGACGAGCCGATGCCGGTATGGATGCGTCCGTGCTTCGCGTGAAGGAGGGCTTCCGCCGCCACGTCAATGTCATCCTTTTTGGCGCGGGTGAGCCCGCATACGGTAGTGTGCTTCACCGCTTTCGAAATCTCCACCACGGACAGGAAGTCGCCGGGACTTGAAATCGGGAAGCCCGCTTCAATGACATCGACACCCAATGCTTCGAGCTCTTTGGCGATAACGACCTTCTCTTCGGTCTTCAACTGGCAACCGGGCACCTGCTCGCCGTCGCGAAGGGTGGTGTCAAAAATCTGGACTTTCTGGCTCATGGCGTAATGGTTTAAGTCTGTTAATGGGTGGAGGGAACGGTGCTTTGCGTTAACTGGATCACTACACGATCGCCCATGTGGCGAGTGTTGAGAATCTTCTCCTTCGGCGTCGAAGCGTCGGCGATGTCGGCCGTACGGTAACCGGACTTCAATACCTGCCGCACCGCGTCGACAACCGCCTCGGACTCCGATTTCCATCCGAAGGAGATTTCCAGCATCAGGGCGACGGAGAGAATGGAAGCGAGCGGGTTGGCAATCCCTTTGCCGGTAATGTCGTGGGCACTTCCGTGGATCGGCTCGTACAAGCCGACGGAATCACCCACCGAGGCCGAGGCGAGCATCCCCATGGAGCCCGCGATCTGGGAGGCCTCATCGGTGAGGATATCACCAAAAAGGTTGCCGGTCACCACCACATCATAGCGACGCGGCTGCTGAATGAGTTTCATGGCCATTGCGTCGACAAACTCGTGTTCCAGTTCCACGTCGGGGTACTGTTTCCCGACTTCCTGGACTACGCGACGCCACAGCCGGGAACTTTCCAGCACGTTGGCCTTGTCTACGGAAGTCACTTTCTTTCGCCGGGCCCGGGCCGCCTGGAAGGCCTTATGGGCAATCCGCTCCACTTCATAGGCATGATAGATCATCATGTCGTAGGCCGTCTGACCGTCGTTCTTCTTTCCTTTTTCGCCGAAGTACACGTCGCCCGTCAATTCGCGGAAGAAGAGAATGTCTGCACCGCGAAGGACTTCGGGCTTGATGCTGGAGGCACCGAGCAACTCATCGAAGAGGCGGATCGGGCGCAGGTTGGCATAGAGGCCCAGTTCCTTGCGCATTTTCAGCAAGCCCTGCTCCGGGCGCACCGGCAGCGAGGGATCGTTGTCATATTTCGGGTGACCCACGGCGCCGAACAGGATAGCATCGGCCGCACGGAGCTTCTCCAGTGTTTCATCGGGAAGAGCGGTACCGGTTTTCTCGATGGCTTCGTGACCGATTATTCCTTCCCCGAATTCAAACTCACGGCCAAACTGCCGGCCAATTTCTTCGAGCACACGCTTTCCTTCCGACGTCACTTCACGTCCGATGCCGTCGCCGGGGAGCACGATGATCTTCTTTTTCATGGGAGGGGCGCCACACGCTGGCGGGCGTTGTCAAATTCTCGGATTTCGTCACGAAGACTCAGGAGGTAGTCAATATCATCTTGCCCGTTGATCAGGCTTGCCTTCTTGTAAGGATTGATTTCGAAATGCTCCGAAGGTCCGCCGGTAATGGAGACCACCTGGTTGGGCAAATCCACCGTGATCGGGGTCGCCGGCTCAGCCGTCACCCGCTCCAGGCACTTCTTCAGGAAATTCTCGCTCACGACGAGCGGCAGGAGGCCGTTGTTCAAGGCATTGTTCTTGAAGATATCGGCGAAGAAGCTCGAGATCACCACGCGGAAACCAAAGTCGTAAATCGCCCAAGCCGCATGTTCGCGACTGCTCCCGCAACCGAAGTTTTTCCCGGTGACCAGGATCTTCCCTGAGTAGCGGGGGTTGTTGAGCACAAAATCCCGAACGGGCTGGTTGGCCGCATCGAACCGCCAGTCGCGGAAAAGATTTTCACCGAAACCCTCACGTGTGGTGGCTTTGAGAAAACGAGCCGGTATGATCTGATCCGTGTCGATGTTCTCGATGAGCAGCGGAACGGCCGTTGAAATCAGCGTAGATAGTTTCTCTTTGGCCATAGCTTCAGTTTTCCATCCAGGTTCGTATGTCGGTTACTTTGCCGGTGATGGCCGCGGCAGCGGCGCTCAGCGGGCTGGCCAGAAAGGTTCGTGACCGGGGGCCCTGGCGACCTTCGAAATTCCGGTTGGAGGTGGAGATGCAATACTTGCCCGGGGGCACCTTGTCTTCATTCATGCCGAGGCACGCCGAACATCCCGGGCTGCGGAGTTCGAATCCAGCCTCTTCAAAAATCTTGTCCAATCCTTCCTTTCTTGCCTGCGCCTCCACCTGCTTGGATCCGGGCACCACCCACACCTCCACACTTTCAGCGCGCTTCTTGCCTTTGACCAGCCGGGCTACCTGCCGGAGATCTTCGATGCGGGCATTCGTGCAGCTCCCGATGAACACGTAGTCAACAGGCTTCCCCAACAGAAAATCGCCGGGTGCCAGGCCCATGTACTCGAGGGAGTTGGTGAAGGAGGTGGTATCTCCCAGGGAAGCCAGTTCTTTCGCGGTCGGAATCCGGTCGGTGACGCACATCCCCATGCCGGGGTTGGTTCCGTAGGTGATCATGGGCCCGATGTCGGCCGCGTCAAACGTGAGGACCTTGTCGTAACGGGCCCCCGGATCGGTAATCAATGCCTTCCACGTTTCAACAGCCTGTTCAAAGGCCTGACCCTGGGGTGCGAACTTCCGTCCGCGGATATAATCGAAGGTGGTTTGATCGGGAGCGATCAGTCCGCCGCGAGCGCCCATTTCAATGCTCATGTTGCAGACGGTCATACGAGCCTCCATCGACAGGCCGCGGATTGCCTCGCCGGCATATTCTACGAAGTAGCCCGTCGCGCCGCTGCTGGAAATCTTCGAGATGATATAGAGAATGATGTCTTTGCTCACGACGCCCCGGCCGAGCTGGCCGTTGATTTCGATGCGCATCGTTTTGGGCTTGTGCTGCAGTACGCACTGGGTGGCCAGCACCTGCTCTACTTCGCTGGTCCCTATGCCGAACGCGATGTTGCCGAACGCTCCATGTGTCGAGGTGTGGCTGTCGCCGCACACGATCGTCATGCCGGGAAGCGTGAGGCCAAGCTCGGGCCCGATGATGTGCACAATCCCCTGGTAAGGATGCCCGAGGTCATACAAGTCGACTCCGAACTCCTTGCAATTTTTGCGGAGTGTCTCCACCTGGTGGCGCGACAAGGCTTCGCGGATGGGGAGATGCTGATCTTTGGTCGGGACGTTATGATCGGCTGTCGCGGTGGTGCGTCTCGTGTTGAAGACCGGTATGCCGCGGGCACGCAGGCCGTCAAACGCCTGGGGGCTGGTCACCTCATGGATAAAATGCCGGTCGATAAACAGCGCATGCGGAAAACCGTCGGCGCGTTTCACCACGTGAGCATCCCAAATCTTGTCAAATAGTGTTTTTGGCTCCACAACAACTGTTCGTTTGCTACAAGCACCACCAAACGAAACCGCCCTGCCGGAGTTTTTGCTACCGGCAGGGCGATTGTTTGATGTGATCGCTAAGGTCTGAAAGTTTTTTTCTTTCAGTGAACCGACTTCAAAAAAAATTGTCGCTTACGATTGTTAGTTAGAACCTCAGGCGTCAATCATGCTCGCCTCCACAGCATTTTTTTCCGGCCGCAGGGAACGAACCGCCTGGCCGGCCTGCCACAATTCGCTTTCACGCAATTCTTTCAGTTCCTCGGCAAGTTTTTCCCGGTAGTTGGGCTGGCTGCACGACTCAATGGTACGTTTGGCTTCCGCCCCGCTGCGAACGCTTTCGTAAAGTTCGTTGAAGACGGGAAGTGTAGCTTCCTTGAACCGTTTCTTCCAGTCGAGCGCGCCGCGCTGAGCCGTGGTCGAGCAGTTGGCATACATCCAGTCCATCCCGTTTTCAGCCACCAACGGCATCAGGCTTTGCGTCAGTTCTTCGACCGTCTCGTTAAAGGCCTCGGAAGGACTGTGGCCTTTCGACCGGAGCACTTCGTATTGCGCTTCAAAGATTCCGGCGATGGCGCCCATCAGCGTGCCGCGCTCCCCTGTGAGGTCGGAGTACACTTCTTTACGGAAATCGGTTTCAAACAAGTAGCCCGACCCTACGCCAATACCCAGCGCAATGACCCTGTTGCGGGCGCGTCCGGTGGCATCCTGGTAGATGGCATAACTGCTGTTGATGCCCTTGCCCTGCAGGAACAGGCGCCTCACGGATGTGCCTGATCCTTTCGGTGCGGCCAGGATCACATCAATATCCTTGGGCGGGATGATCCCCGTTTGGTCGGAGAATGTGATGCCGAAGCCGTGGGAGAAATACAGCGCCTTACCCTTGGTCAGGTGGGGCTTCACTTCCGGCCAGGCGGAAATCTGTCCGGCATCCGACAGCAACAACTGGATGATCGTCGCGCGGCGACAGGCTTCCTCGATGGGAAACAGCGTCTCCCCGGGAATCCACCCATGTTGAATGGCTTTTGCCCAGCTGGCTCCGCCTTCCCGCTGCCCGACGATGACGTGGAAACCGTTGTCGCGAAGGTTGAGTGACTGGGCCGGGCCCTGCACCCCGTAGCCGATGATGGCGATGGTCTCGTTGCGTAACACGTCAAGCGCCTTTTCCATCGGGAATTCTTCACGGGTGACGACTTCTTCCAGGGTTCCTCCAAAATTGATCTTAGCCATAGTGTGTTTGTAGTTTGGGTATTGGGTAATTTTTTACAGGATTTGCGTGGCCGAGGCGGCCATCGGATAATTCATTGTGGTGACCGCCAGGGTTTCCAGCAACGGCGGCTGCAGGTGATAGCTGACCGCTTCCACTTCAATAAGTTTCTCCAGTTGAAGTTTGACTTTCTCCGCCATGTCGGTGGTGGTATGAATAACCATAGACACACTGCCCCGGCGGAAATTGTCCGGCTCTTCGTGGGCAGAAATCCGCCGTATCCGCACCCGTCGCCGGTTGAGGATGTTGACGATCCGGTTGAGGACGGAGAAGTTGTTCTCCGCGATCAGGAACATATTGATATCTTGTTTCATTCGGTTTGTATGGGGGCCCGGGTGACGGGTAATTCCAGCAGCATGTCGGCCACGCCTGCGCCGGCGGGAACCATGGGGAACACATTATCTTCTTTGGCGACGACGACTTCCAGGAAGAAGGGGCCCTCGGCGGCAAGCAGGTCCTGGATGACATCGGGCAGTTCTTCACGCTGGTCGATCCGTGTGGCCGGGATGTTGTAGGCTCTCGCCACCTGCACAAAATCAGGATTCTCTATCTCGGTAAACGAATACCTCGCCCCATGAAACAGTTGCTGCCATTGGCGCACCATGCCCAGGAAGGAGTTGTTGAGCAGCACGATCTTGACCGGGATCCGGTATTGCATGATCGTTCCGAGCTCCTGCATCGTCATTTGGAATCCTCCATCTCCCACCACCGCCACGACGGGCGTGCCGGGCATCGCCAGGGCCGCCCCTATGGCGGCCGGAAGGGCAAAGCCCATGGTGCCTGCACCCCCGGAGGTGATGTGGGTACGAGGTCGGAGAAATCCAAAATACCGCGACGTCACCATCTGGTGCTGTCCGACATCGGTGACAATGATGGTGTTCTCCGGCGCTTGCCTGAACAGGTCATGGACGACTTCCGTCATCCGAACAGGTCCGTCGCGCAGGGCCTCTTGCCGCATAACTTTCGCATCTTCCACCTCGCTCAACTGGCGGAAGGAGGACAACCATTCGTCATGACGGTTGGGCAAACATTGCGCCGTCAACGCTTCGAGCGCCTCGCGGGCGTCGGCGTGAACGGCCACGTCGGCCCGAACGATCTTGTTGATCTCCGCTTTGTCAATATCCACATGGATGATCCGGGCTTGACGGGCATAGGTAGCCACGTTGCCGGTCACGCGATCGTCGAATCGCATCCCGACAGCGATAATCAAATCACACACATTCGTGTTGACGTTGGCGGCATAGTTGCCATGCATTCCCAGGAAACCCGCGTACAACGGATGCCCGGTTGGAAATGCGCCCAATCCCAACAACGTGCAAGCCACGGGGATTCCCGTCTTCTCGGCGAAGGCCCGTAAGGCATCGGTTCCCCCGGACAAGATCACGCCCTGCCCGGCGAGCAAGTAGGGTCTTTTGGCTTCGTTGATCAGCGCAGCGGCGGCCAATACCTGCGACGGCTGCAATTCCGGTTTCGGCGAGTACGTCCGGAGAGACCGGCAAGGCCTGTACTCCGGCGGAGTTATCCTTTCATTCTGAGCATTCTTGGTTATGTCAACTAATACCGGCCCGGGTCGTCCCGTGCGGGCAATGAAGAATGCTTTCGACAAGGCCGGAACGATATCCGCCGCTTCCGTAACCTGGACGTTCCATTTTGTTACAGGATTCGTGGTGTTGACTACATCGATTTCCTGGAAAGCATCCGTGCCGAGAAGATGCGCGAACACCTGTCCGGTGATGCAGACAATAGGCGTCGAGTCGATCATGGCGTCAGCCAGGCCGGTAATCAGGTTGGTGGCGCCAGGTCCCGAAGTGGCCAGCGCCACCCCTACCCGACCGGAGGCACGCGCATAACCCTGCGCGGCATGCACCGCACCCTGTTCGTGCCGGACAAGGATATGGCGAAGCCGGTCGTTATAGTCATACAACGCATCGTAAACCGGCATGATGGCGCCGCCGGGATATCCAAACAAGGTATCCACGCCTTCCGCCACCAGGCCCTGCAGGAGGATCTCCGCGCCGCTCAGCAAGTATTCGTCCTTATTCTTCATCGGTAACACATCCATCGGTTGCGGTCTTCACCAGTCTGGCATATTTATATAGAACACCGTTCCCCTGCGGGCCTGCCCAGGCACGTTGCTTTGATTTTCTCAACGCGAGTGTCTTTTCGTCGACCAGCAGGTTCACCTCGTGCGACTTCACATCGATCTCGATCCAGTCTCCCTCCTCGACCAGGCCGATCAGTCCGCCATCCACCGCTTCCGGCGTGACGTGGCCGATGACGAACCCATGGGATCCCCCGGAAAAACGTCCGTCCGTAATCAGCGCGACCGACTTGCCAAGCCCGGCGCCCATGATGAGGCTTGTGGGCTTGAGCATTTCCGGCATGCCGGGACCGCCCTTTGGCCCCACGTTCCGGATGACGACCACGGATCCGGCCTTGATTTTTCCAGACTTGATCGCGTCGACCACCTCGAACTCTCCTTCGAAGACGCAGGCGCGGCCCTTGAATTTTTCTCCTTCCTTGCCGGTGATCTTGGCTACCGAACCACGCGTCGCCAGGTTGCCGTACAGCACCTGCAGGTGACCTGTCTTCTTGATGGGTTTATCCACCGGAAATACAACCTGCTGTTTTTGAAAATCGAGGTCCGGAACCTCCGACAGGTTTTCAGCCAGTGTTTTCCCCGTCACCGTGAGACAATGGCCGTGCAGGAACCCCTTCTGTAGCAGGTATTTTAAAACCACCGGCGTGCCTCCTATCTGGTGCAAGTCTTCCATGAGGTACCTACCGCTCGGCTTGAGGTCGGCGAGCAGCGGAGTCCGGTCGGAAATATGCTGGAAGTCATCGAGTGAAAGCGGCACGCCCACGGTCTTTGCCATGGCGATGAGATGAAGGACAGCATTGGTGGATCCACCGAGTGCCATGACTGTGATCACGGCGTTTTCAAAGGCCTCGCGAGTCATGATATCCCGGGGCTTGATGTCTTTCTCCAGCAGCAATCGGATCGCCTGTCCGGCTCTTCGGCACTCGGCCAGTTTTTCTTCACTTCGCGCCGGGAAAGAAGAGGAGCCGGGCAAAGCCATTCCGAGGGCTTCAATGGCGCTGGCCATCGTGTTGGCCGTGTACATTCCCCCGCAGGCGCCTGCTCCCGGGCAGGCATGCTGGATGATACCCTTGTAGTCTTCTTCCGACAACGTGCCCGACAACTTTTCTCCGAGGGCTTCGAATGCCGACACGATGTTCAGTGATTTGCCCTTCCAGTGACCGCCGGCGATTGAACCTCCGTACACCATGATGGAAGGACGGTTGAGTCTGCCCATGGCCATGAGTGAACCCGGCATGTTCTTGTCGCATCCCACCACGGCGATGAGGCCATCATAATAGTGGGCGCCGCAGACAGCCTCAATGGAATCGGCGATGATCTCCCGGCTCACGAGGGAGTAGCGCATGCCGGCCGTTCCGTTGGAGATGCCGTCGCTCACGCCGATGGTGTGGAAGATCAGACCGACGAGTTCCTGGTCCCAGACGCCCGTTTTCACTTCGGCGGCCAGGCCGTTGAGATGCATGTTACAGGTATTACCGTCGAAGCCCGTGCTGACAATCCCCACCTGGGCCTTTTGCATGTCGTGCTCCGTAAGGCCGATGCCGTACAGCATCGCCTGCGAGGCCGGCAACGTCGGGTCCTGGGTAAGAGTCCTGCTGTATTTATTAAGGGTGTTCACTTCTCAGACGATAACGTAACTGTAATTCTTATCGAGCACCAGTGCCTGGTACGCCTCCTGGATGATGCGGCTCACCGACTTCTTCCACGGCTTGGCAAACGGTTTCCCGTCGATCGATTCAATAGGTGTGATCTCCGCGGCCGTGCCACAAAAGAATGCGGCATCGGCACCCTCCAATTCCTGGGGCGATACCGGGCGTTCCTCAACGGGGATGTCCAATTCGTTGGCGATCTCCAGGACTACCCGGCGGGTGATGCCGGGCAAAATGTGGCCAGTCTGCGGGGTGATGAGTTGGCCGTCCTTCTCGAGAAAGAAGTTGGCGCCCGGCCCCTCCGCGACATGTCCTTTCATATCCAGCATGAGGGCTTCATCGTATCCGAGCGCTTTCGCCTCGGACGTCGCGAGTATCGAGTTCACGTAGTTGCCACACGTCTTCGCCTCCACACGTATCGATTTCGGATTGGGCCGCTGGTAGGAAGACAGGCAGACACGGAGAGAAGAATTCCCGAAGTACTTGCCCCAGTCCCAGGCCGTGATCATGACCGACACTTCCCGCGGCGCCGTCAGCGACATATTGGGACTGCAGAACACCAGCGGACGGAGGTAAGCATTGGACAACCGGTTGCGTTTCAACACCTGGTAAGAAGCCTGGGTAAGCTCTTCGGAAGAATAGGTAAGTGGAATATTCATCAGGCGGCAGCTCTCCGCCAGCCGGTCGAAGTGGGCTTGCGCCTGGAATATTTTCGTTCCATGAACCGTGTGGTAGGCGCGAATGCCCTCGAAGACACCATACCCATAGTGAAGGGTCTGGCCAAAAAGGTCGGTCACGGCCTCCCGGGCGGGAACGTATTCACCATTAAGAAAGAGCGTCGTATCGTCGGAGTAATAAGTTTGCATGGATGATAACAATCGTTAGTTGGTTGAAGGGTGATTAAAACAAAACCGCCCCGAAGACGGGGCGGCTGTTGAATTCATATGCTGCGTTTGCGCATCAGGGCCCCGTGGTTGGTGGACAAATAATCAGCACAAGCAGTCGAATGACGGACAATGACGGAGTCACTGTCGTGCAAAAATTTTCATCGATGCGAATGGACTTGCTCATGCCAGGTCGTGCTCGTGCAACAAGAATGAAAAGAATTGTCGGCACATCCAATGAGTGAACGCGAAAATATTTTTAAAGAACGAATGTTAGGTAGAGCCAGCGCGCACTACCCAATGCTCGTTAGCCCGGTGAAAACGATTTCAATTACGGTCGGAAGGAGACCGTGTAGAGATCGCGAAGTTGCGCGTGGATCATCGACTCAGGAAGCAGTCGGAAGATTCCATTGCGAAGCCGCATGAGGAGGGGATTCTCGAGTTGGGCAATCCTTCCTAAGTTCCAGGACTGATTTACGATCTGTGTAGTCCGGCGGATGCGGAAAGACTCGAACTTCCGGAAGGCTATTTCGGGTTCATAGTCTTCCAGCGCGTTAGCGAGCGTAGCGGCATCCTCAATTGCCATGCAGGCCCCCTGACCCAGGTTGGGCGTGGTGGCGTGTGCCGCATCGCCGATCAATACCATGCGACCGAAAGCAAACCGGTTGATCGGCTTCAAGTCAATGATGTCATTCCAGATGATCTGATCATCGCGTGTCATGTCCAGCAATTGTGGAATAGGGAAGTGAAAACCGTCGAAGAACTGCCTGAGTTCGTTTCGCCTTGCCGCGCGCATGGCCGGATCGTTGGGCGGCGCATTCAGTGTTGCAAACCAGTAGACCCGGTTGCCGGTAAGCGGCACCACCCCGAAACGTCGACCACGGCCCCAGGTCTCGCTCATTTCATCGGGGTTCATTCCCTCCGGAAGACCATCGGTGACGGCTCGCCAACACGTATAGCCGGCGTACCGCGGTGCGGAACCGGGAAGGAGCGACTGGCGGACTACCGAGTGGACCCCATCAGCGGCAATGAGGTAGTCGGCTTTTGCCGAGGTGCCATCGGAGAAGGAAACGCTGACCCCTTCGGAATCCTGGCTGACGCCCACAGCCGATTTGCCGTTGATGACCGTGCCTGGATTGAGTAGACCAAAGAGTACCTCGTGAAGATCGGCGCGATGAATGGTAAAGCTGTTGAGGACCCCAAAGCGGTCCGTCATTGCCTCGATGTCCGTCTGGCTGATGATCTTTCCGTCCGGTTCCTTGCCAAAAGCATGCTTGAGTTTCTTTCCCGCCTCCACCACCCGATCACTTATCCCGATTTCCTGGTAGGCCTTTACTGCATTGGCGGCCAGGCCAAGCCCGGCACCCAAGGGTTTGTAGACAGGGGCAGATTCATAGACGGTGACCTGAAGACCTTTTTTCTGGAGAGCGATTGCCAGCGACAGGCCCCCGATGCCGCCGCCGAGGATGGCGAAGTTTTTCATCGCAGGCGAAGATATGGCCCTTCCTGCTAATCAGAGAGCCCAATCGGCCAAGAAATTGGCATTTTCCCTGACCTTGGATCACCGAGTTTTTGTGAATAATTCTACTTTTGTGTCCCTTTCGCGGGGTAGCCCGGAAAGAGGAAAAGCCGAAGTAGCTCAGCTGGTAGAGCAACGGTTTCGTAAACCGTAGGTCGTGGGTTCAAGTCCCATCTTCGGCTCCCCTTCGACAGGGCTCAGGGCGAGCCTTCGAATGGCTCAGAGGAGCCTGAACTAGATATTGGGAGGACGACAAAGCTTTTATACCTTTGCCGCCTTGCCTGCCTGACGAAGCCCCGATTGCTGTCGGGGCGAAGTTGGGCCAAAGACCTGCCCGGGTGGTGAAATTGGTAGACACGTACGTTTGAGGGGCGTATGGCGCAAGCTGTGCTGGTTCGAGTCCAGTCCCGGGCACACCTCCCCCTGAGTTTCTCCCCTGGGAGAAACGAGTAGAGGTTGTACCGCCGAAGTGGTGAAATTGGTAGACACGCACGTTTCAGGGGCGTGTGCCGCAAGGTATGCGGGTTCGAGTCCCGCCTTCGGCACGTTAAAGACCCACCTTAACCAGGTGGGTTTTTTTATTGTCTGAAACTGTATGGGACGAGAAGTTTACCCTGAGGGGCGGAGTGAAGCCATTCCCGTCTTCGGCACATTAAAAACCCACCTACTCAGGTGGGTTTGTTGTTTTCATTCCTGCGGCTTTCAGCGCCGCCCAATCAAGCAATATCACGATCAATCACTTCAAACAGCCAAATGGGGCGTCGATTCAAGGTCACGCTGGCGGTTCAGCTGTGCGGCATAATAGAAGAAGAGGGCGAAGAAAAACCCAACCGACAGCAAGATGAGGTGTACCATGGCTTCTTTGATTTGTTATTCAAATCTCCCCAAAGGGCCCCAATTCGGGCGTAGAGTATTTGCGGCGAGCTATCTGGCGTAAGGTTTTTGACACCTTTTGAGAAATTTGATCCCGTAGCGAGCCAAACCCCGTATTTTTGCGTTTCCAACTTATGATTTCTTCACGTCTGCTGGCCCTCCTCTTTGCCCTGGCGCTTCTGCGAGAAAACGCCTGGGCGCAAATTCCCAAGGAATGGCACTTGCTCGATCCCGAAACCCACCAGGTGCAGGGGATCAGCCTGGAACGGGCCTATGAGCAATTGAAAGGCCGGCCGGCCAACCCGGTGATTGTGGCCATTATCGACAGCGGCATCGACATCGATCATGAAGACCTGAAGGAGGTGCTCTGGACCAATCCGCGTGAAGTGGCCGGCAACGGCCTGGATGACGATAAGAATGGTTACGTGGATGATGTCCACGGATGGAACTTCATCGGCGGCAAGGACGGCGAGGTAAACGAGGATACCTACGAGCTGACACGCCAGTACCTTCGGCTGGACAAGAAGTATGGAGGGCTGACGGAAAACAAAATCCCGGGCAAGCAGCGAAAGGAATATGCCCAATACCTCGCGATCAAAGAGAAATACACCAAGCTCCGCGACGAGAACCGCGAAGAATACGACTATTACCAAAAAATGAGTCGCAGCCTGAAGTTCAGCATCGACACCTTAAGTGCCGTGCTGAAAACAGACCGGCTGACCCTGGAAGCCGTAGATACGCTGCAATCCACCAATCCCTCCCTGAGCTTCGCCAAGGGTTTTGCACTGCTCTTGCTTCGCAATGCCGATGAAGGGGAAAATCTTGAAAAGATCCGCAAGGACCTGGATGAGGCTTTGGATCATTACCGGGTTATTGTTGAATACGGATACAACACGGACTTCGATTCCCGTGCGCTCGTGGGCGACAACCCTGACAATGTCAACGAACGCTTCTATGGCAACAACAACGTCGAAGGGCCCGACCCTATGCACGGCACCCACGTGGCCGGCATTGTGGCGGCAAGCCGCACGAATAACCTGGGCATCCAGGGCATTGCCGATCACGTGCGCATTATGAGCCTGCGTGCCGTTCCCAACGGTGACGAACGCGACAAGGATATCGCCAACGCAATCCGTTATGCCGTGGACAATGGCGCCCGAATCATCAACATGAGCTTTGGAAAGTCCATCTCCCCCGACAAAAATGTGGTGGATGAGGCGGTGGCTTACGCCGAGCGAAAAGGCGTGCTGCTCGTTCATGGATCGGGCAACGAAAAACAAGACAACGACAAAGAGGGGAATTACCCGAACCGCGTGTATGGGAATGGAAAACAAGCGCGCAACTGGATCGAAGTAGGCGCCACGTCCGCCGGCAGCGGGAAAGAGTTTGTAGCCGAATTTTCGAATTACGGGAAGAAGACGGTTGATGTTTTCGCGCCCGGGGTGGACATCTATTCCACGGTACCCAACAACGGGTACGAAGAAAAGAGCGGGACGAGCATGGCGGCCCCGGTAGTGACCGGCATCGCCGCCCTGGTGTGGTCGTATTTCCCCGACTTGTCGGCCGTGCAGGTGGCCGATATAATAAAAACTTCAACCCGTAAGTTCGACGGCCTCACCGTGAACAAGCCGGGGGGTGGCCAGGCCACATTTGCCGAACTCAGCAACACCGGCGGCCTGGTCAATGCGGCGGCGGCCGTGTCCCTGGCCCTCGCCCGCCAGCAACAGGCTGCCGGAGGGGCTTCCAAGTAGGAAATCAGTTTACTCGGTTCGCAGTGAATCCACAGGATTCATGAATGAGGTTTTCAGTGCCTGGTAAGAGACGGTAAGGAAGGCGAAAAGCATTGAACTCCCGCCGGCCAGGAGAAAGAGGGAAATACCTGGCGTGGTGTGGAAGGAATAGTTGCCAAGAAACTTATTGGCGCCCCACCAGGCTAGCGGAGAAGCCACCACGAAGGCAAGGGCCACCAGTTTAATAAAGTCACCGGAAAGGAGCAGGAGAATGTTCTCTGCGGTGGCTCCCAATACCTTGCGAATACCCACCTCCTTAGTGCGTTGCACTGCTGTATAGGAAGCCAGGCCGAACAATCCAAGGCAACTAATAATTATGGCGATGGCCATAGCGGTACCCGCCAACCTGGACATGCGGCGTTCGGTTTGATAGAAATTTCTAATCGTTTCATCAACAAACTCGTACTTGAATCGATACTCCGGATACACCTTTTTCCATGCCGCTTCCATTCCCGCAATGGCCTCCTGATAATCCTGCCTGCCACCTTCCGCCGATGCCAACTTAACGCTGATGCCATAGAGATCCTCTTCCCATCCCGACATATAAACCGCCTGATAGGGTTCGTGAAGTGAGAACACGTGGTAATCCTTCATCACGCCGACTATGGAGTATGCCTTCTCGCCCTGGCGCACTTCATATCCCAAAGACTCATCGACACCCAGCCCATACTCCTTGAGAAAGGCTTCGTTGACGAGGATTTCAGACCGGTGATTAGGAGTAAGATTCCTTCCAGCGATCAACCTGATTCCATACACCGCGAGATAGTTCGGATCTCCAAATTTTCTCAGCACGCTCTTTCGGATCTCTTCACCTTCCCTTTTGATGGAAAGAACATTAGAGCTGTACCCTTTGGTGGCGGGTGCCGACTGGCAGAGGGAAACTACGTCGACGCCAGGGATTCTTTCGATTTCGCTTTTCAAGGTGAAGCGCTTCGCCTCCTCCGCCCTCCAGGGCGGGTTAATATGAATAACCGCTTCCTTTTCAAAGCCAAGATCCTTATTCAGCATGAAATCGATTTGCGACACAATGACCAGGGTGCCGATGATCAGCAACTGTGCACTGGCAAATTGAAATACGATCAGTCCTTTCCTGAACATCGCGGATCCCGAGTGCCCCATCTTTAACCCCTGGTTTTTGAGCGCGAGCGCCGGGAGGAAGGAAGACAATACAAAGGCCGGATAGAGCCCGGAAAAAAAACCTACCACCAGCAGAACGCCCGCGAGAAATGATAGGGTCCAGACATCGGTCAATGAGAGCGTAACCCCTTGGGGAATGAAATCCTGGAACAACAGCAAACCCATTTCCGCCGCCGGGATGGCTACCAGGATAGCAAAAAACGTGAGGAGCATGCTTTGTGCAAGAAAATGCCACATCAGCTGTCCACGGGTGCTTCCCAGCACCTTACGGATTCCCACTTCACGGGACCTTTTCATAGCACGCGCCGTTTCCAGGTTAACGAAATTGATCGTCGCCAGCACCACGAGAATTACGGCGACAAATGAAAGTGTGGTTAATGTTCCAAGATGAGCGGCCGGGCGACTGAAATCGAAAATGCCCATCCGGGTATTGAAATGAAGGTCGCTCAAGGGTTGCAGTGTATAGGTGGCCCTCCAGTCATTCTCCTTGTTGTGCTTACGGTATTCTTCCGTAAGTGACAATAACTGTTTCTCCATATCGGTCGGAGAAGTATCTTCATCAAGCATGATAAAGAGTTGCGCACTGCTGTTGGTACTTTCCCAATCGTCCAGGGGGATTTGATCCTTTAGCCATGTGGCCGGGATAGTAGAAAGCGAGATGAAATCGGTGAATTCGAAGTCGGTATTTCCCGGGTGGGGCACCACCAGTCCGGCAACCGATACTATCAACGAATCATTGTAATGCAGCGTTTGCCCCATCCATGCATCCGGCGATCCCTCCCCAAGGTACTTTCTTGCCTGGTCGACCGTAAGCACCACGTGCCCGGGTTTACCCAACGATGAGGCCGACCCACGAATCCACGAATAGACCGGGATCATCTTAAAGTAATCGGGTGTGGTCAGTGCGATCCGCGACTGGCGTTCTGTGTCGTCAGTGCTCTTTTGTCCCGGCAGCGTTACTTTTGCTCCCCAGCCATGAAGAGCGAAGGAGGATGCCAGGCCTGTAAAACTGCCCGTCACCGCCCCCTGAACACCTGTTGACACCCCTCGATTATTGCCCTCAAAGTCGCCACTAAAGGTGGTATAAACCCTGAAGATTCGTTCGGCCGCCGGAATGGAGCGATTGTAGCTCAATTCAAAGCGCACGATGAGAAAAATGACCAGGCAACTGCCGATCCCCACCGTAAGACCAAACACATTTATAACGGAGTACATCCGGTTACCCATCAGGGTGCGGAAGGCAATGAGGAAGTGGTTCCGAAGCATGAGGAGTTCTTTTGCACCTCCTGCCCTAAAATCGGACCAACCCAAAACATCCCTGCTTGGCCAAAAAACGAGGCTGCTTGCTGGGCCGGGCGTCCATTTTCGCTGTATCTTGCCCGAATTCGGGCATTTCCTTGACAACAAATTTGGGCCTCAGGGGATGACGATTGTCAGGCGACCGCTGGCGAAAAATGAAGATTTTGCCGCGGGTTGCCTGGGTCCCCCGAACCGCCGTTTTGCTCTATGGAAGCCTATCAGATTCTCGTTGTTGTATTGCTGGCCACGGCCTGCGTTGACCTTATTGTTGGCGTCAGCAACGATGCCGTTAACTTTCTTAACTCCGCCATCGGCTCCAAAGCAGGGTCCTTCCGGACTATCCTGATTGTAGCCAGCTTGGGCGTCCTGGTTGGCTCCACCTTCTCCAGTGGCATGATGGAGGTGGCCCGCAATGGCCTCTTCAATCCCTCCTTCTTTACGTTCGAGAAAGTCATGATCATTTTCATGGCGGTCATGTTGACCGACATTGTTCTTCTGGACGTATACAATTCCCTCGGGTTACCCACTTCCACCACCGTATCACTCGTCTTTGAAATACTCGGCGCCGCATCGGCAACGGGCATACTGCTTTCGCTGGACCGGGCCGCCGGCCTTCCGAACATGGACGAAGTGATCAACATGTCGAGCGCCATTACCATCATTAGCGGGATCTTCCTTTCCGTTTTGCTCTCTTTCGTATTTGGCTCCACCATTCAGCACGTGCTCCGGATCATTTTTTCCTTCGACCTGGACAAGAGCCTGAAGAAATACGGAGCCATCTTCAGCGGTGTGGCCATTTCGACGATCATCTACTTCCTGCTGATTAAAGGGGCCAAGGGAAGCGTGCTGCTGACCGATGGCCAGGTGAAGTGGATTATTGCCAACACGCAGAACATTCTCATCGGCTCCGTGGTCTTCTTCAGCATCCTGGTGCAGGTGCTCATGTGGTGGATCAAGATCCATCCGCTCAAAATGGTCGTCTTGCTGGGCACGTTCTCCCTGGCCATGGCCTTTGCCGCCAACGACCTGGTGAATTTCATCGGTGTTCCCGTTGCTGGCCTGCTTTCATTCCAGGCCTGGCAGGCTTCCGGACTGGCGGCGAACGAAATGACGATGGACATTCTTAAGCAACAGATTGTCACCCCCTACTACCTGCTGCTGATTTCAGGGTTCATTATGATCGTCACCTTGTGGACCAACGCCAAGAGTCGCAAAGTAACAGAGACGGAGGTCTCCCTGGGGCGGCAAGACGAGGGCGAGGAATTATTTAAAGCGAATTTCATATCAAGAGCCATTGTAGGATCAGGCGTTAAAATCGGCAACCTGATAGAGAGCGTGGTCCCGACGAATATTTCCACGTTCATGAGTCAGCGCTTTGCCCAACTGACCACCAAATACCGCAGCGACCGTGAAACTCCTTCATTCGACCTCCTACGGGCCTCGGTCAACCTGCTCGTGTCCAGCATGCTCATTGCTTACGGGACCTCCAAGAAACTGCCTTTGTCCACCACGTTCGTCACGTTCATGGTAGCCATGGGTACCTCTTTTGCCGACATGGCCTGGGGCAGGGAGAGCGCGGTCTATCGCGTAGCGGGCGTGGTGAACGTCATCACGAGCTGGCTCATCACGGCCGTGGTGGCCTTTATTTCCAGTGCACTCATGGCCTTGATCATCTACCAGTCTGGCTTTATTGGTTTCTTTGCGCTGGCTGCCATCGCGTTATTCTTCCTTATCCGGAGCCACGTCGTATTCAACCGGAAGCAGGCAGAGGAAAAGGTGCTCAAGCAGACTTTTGCCGATGAGGAGCTGGATGTGCACCAGATGATTGAGGAGAGCAAATCGAGCACGGTGAAAAACCTCAAGTCGGTACGCAAGATTACGCAGCACTGCCTCAAGGCGCTCATGAAAGGCGACCGGGAAACACTGCTGAAATCCAAGGAAGAGGTGGAGAAACTAAAGACCCAGAACGAAAAACTCCACAGCAAGATCATCAAGTACGTTCGCCGCGTGAAGAAAGGGCACCTGGCCGCCGGCCGCCTGTATATCCTGGTCTTCGACCTGATCCAGGACCTTTACCAGAGCGCCAACCTGATCAGCGATGTGTCCACCAACCACATCATCAACCACCACTCCGTGCCCAAAGGCGACTTCCAGAAAGTGCTCGATGAGGTGGAAAAAGAATTGTCCCTCTACATCGACAAGGTGACGGACAGCATCCAGCACATGAATTTCAAAGAGGGCAAGGAACTGGAGGACCACCGGGTCAAACTCAACGGGTTGATCCAGAAGAGCCTGGATCACCAAATCCAGAAGATACAGCAAGATGAACTGGGCAACCGGATGGGCCTGCTGCAGATCCGCCTGCTCCTGGAAACCAAGGATATCCTGGCTGGCGTGCATGAAATCCGCATGCTCTACTCGGAATTCGCCGCCCAGCCCTGACGATCCGTTTACCGGTCGTGATCTCCGTCATGACCCGGGAACTTCAATCATCATTGCCTCCCCGCTATCCTTGCTGCTAGCTTAGTAGCAACAATACATCGTTGCCCTGTAACAATTAACCACCACAAAAGAGGAGGTAGTATGAAACTGCTTAAAAACCCGTTATTCCCGTCCCTGCTGACCGATCGCTGGATTCCGGACTTTTTCGAAAATGAAAAATTCTTCGATTCCGATTGGATGAAGAGCATCACCGTTCCGTCGGTTAACATTCGCGAGACCGACAAGGAATTCCTCATTGAAATGGCTGCTCCCGGCCTGAACAAGAAGGATTTCAAGATTGCCATCGAAAACGGCATGCTGACCATCTCCGCGGAGAAGAAAATCGAGAAAGAGGAAAAAGAAAAAGAATTCACCCGCAAGGAGTTCAGCTATTCCAACTTCAGCCGCTCTTTCATGCTCCCGGAAAACGTCAATGAAGAAAAAGTGGAGGCACACTATGAAGACGGCCTGCTGAAACTTCAATTGCTGAAGAAACTGGTTGACAAGACCAAGAATGTAAAAGCCATTGAAGTAGTCTAGTGTTGGCGGTTAGTTGATGAAACCCGGGTCTTGGCGGGTTTCCGCGCAATCTTCGAGGCTCCTTCAGAACCTGGTGTACTGGTAATGCGCGACAAACCCGCTTCAACTCCCGGAAAGAAATCCCTCCCCCTATGGAGGGATTTCTCATTTTAGAGGCCGGCCGGTGTCCAGCTTCCTAACCCTTGATGGATGGGCCCTCCCTATGTATCTTGGCGGCCCTAACCACAGCCAAAAGCATGAAACTATCTTCCCTGTTGATCGCGCTGGTTCTCCTGTCCGTATCCATTCCGGCCAGGAGCCAGGAGGTGCCGAAGCCCAAATTCCTGGATCCGGCCAATATGGACCTTATGGTTCGTCCCGGCGATGACTTTGTCAACTACTCCGGTGGCGTATGGCTCAGGAACAACCCTGTCCCCGCCAAAGAGACACGATGGGGAAGCTTCAATATGTTGCGCGACTTCAATGTCAAAGCCATGCAGGCGATATTGACGGATGCCATGAATGATAAGTCGGCGCCGGCCGGAAGCGTAAAACGGCGGGTCGGCGACTTCTACGCATCGGCCCTTGATTCCCTCACCGTCGAAAAACTGGGGCTCCAACCGATACAGGCCGATCTCCAACGGGCCGGTGAAATCAAGACCGGGCAACAAGCCCTGGATGAAGCCGCCTACCAGCGCGCCCAGGCACTCGGCACTCCGCTATTTGGATTCTTCATCGGTCAAGACCGCAAGTTGCCCACCAAGAACGCCGTACAACTCAGCCAGGGGGGCACGACCCTCCCCGATCGCGACTACTACCTGAAGTCCGATGCGCGTTCCCGGAAGGCCCAGGAAGCGCTCAATGCGTATATGACTACGCTGTTCAAGCTCTCCGGGAATCCGGAGGGAGAAGCCAAAACCAAAGCAGACGCCGTTTTCGCACTCGAGAAGCGGCTGGCCCGCGCGCAGATGGCCCGCGTGGAAATGCGCGATCCCCAGAAGACCTACAACAAATTTGCCGTCTCCGAATTTGCAAAAACCACGCCTTCCGTCGACTGGAATCGCTTCTTCGGAAAAATGAAACTTACAGGCATCGACAGTGTGTTGGTCAATTCACCCCGGTTCTTTCTTACCCTTGACAGCCTGGTCAGGCAAACCACGGCAGCAGAGTGGCAAGCCTATCTCCAGTGGAACATTCTCCGTAACGCAGCCCCGTTGCTGAGCAAACCCTTCGTCGACGCCAGCTTTGCCTACGACCAGGCCCTCACCGGGCAGAAAGTTCAGCGTCCGCGCTGGGATCGCGCCGCAAGCCGGGTGGATAATTCCATCGGCGACCTGCTGGGCCAGCTGTACGTGGAAAAGTATTTCAAGCCGCAAGCCAAAGCGCGGATGCAGGAGATGATCGGCAACCTGATCAAGGCCTATGAAATCCGCATCCGAAACCTGGATTGGATGAGTGACATCACCAAAGAAAAGGCCCTCGCCAAACTGAAGGCCTTCACCCCCAAGATCGCCTACCCGGACAAGTGGAAGGACTATCCCGGGCTCGTCATCAAGCCTGACACCTACTTTGACAATGTAAAGAACGCCAGCCGCTGGTCGTTCAATGACATGCTGAGCCAACTGGGCAAGCCCGTTGACCGTACACGGTGGGGGATGACGCCTCCGACGGTGAACGCCTACTATTCACCCGTGATGAATGAAATCGTCTTCCCTGCCGGGATCCTCCAGTTTCCTTTCTTTCACCCGGAGGCCGACGATGCCTACAACTATGGCGCCATCGGTGCGGTAATCGGGCACGAGATCTCGCATGGCTTCGATGATTCCGGCAGCCAATATGACAAGGACGGCTCGCTCCGCAACTGGTGGACTCCCGAAGACCGGAAGAAATTTGAGGCCAGGGCTAAATTGCTCCAGGAACAATTCGATGCCTATACCATCCTCGATTCCCTTCATGTCAATGGCAAGCTTACGCTGGGTGAAAACATCGGGGACCTTGGCGGACTGAATGCGGCGTACGAAGCCTTCAAGATGACGCCGCAGGGAAAATCGAATGAGAAAATCGACGGCTTCACACCCGATCAGCGTTTCTTCCTGGCCTGGGCACAAATCTGGAGGAGCAATACCTTGCCAGACCGGGCCGCACAACTCATTGTGACCGATACCCACTCCCCGGACAGCTACCGGGCCATCGGTGCCCCGGTCAACATGGATGCCTGGTACAAGGCATTTGACATCAAGCCGGGTGACAAACTGTACAAGAAACCCGAAGACCGAATCAAGATCTGGTAAGCCACATGGGTTACGCACACTTCCAGGTTACCGTCAGCGAGAAGATTGCCCGGGTATCCATTAACCGGCCTCAGAAAGCCAACGCCCTGCATCTTCCGGCGTGGGAAGAGCTGAAGGCTGTCATGGAAGAGATGGGTCAGCGGGCTGACGTGCGTGTCGTCGTCCTTTCGGGCGAAGGAAAACTGTTCTGCGCCGGTATCGATCTCGAGCTCCTGATGTCAGTCCAGCGCCTGGAGGCCATTCCGTCGGCGGCCGACCGGAGGGAGTCGCTTTACGCCATGGTGATTAAACTGCAGGATTGCGTTTCTTCCATTGAGCGGTGTCGTAAACCGGTCATGGCCGCGATTCATAACGGCTGCATCGGCGGAGGCGTAGACATAATCGCCGCGTGTGACCTCCGCTACTGTTCGGAGGACGCCTACTTTGTCATCAAGGAAATCGACATGGGCATGGTGGCCGACCTGGGCACCCTTCAGCGGTTGCCCAAGTTCATGCGACCCGCATCCGTGGCCGAGATGGCCTATACGGGCCGGGCCGTGAAAGCCAGGGAGGCAGTGGAACTGGGGCTGGTCAATGCTTGTTTGGCCACCCGGGAAGAGATGCTGAGCCATGTGGAGCAGGTGGCGCTCCAGATCGCCTCCAAATCGCCGGCCTCCATTCGCGGCACCAAGGAGGTTCTTCGCCACGCGGCCGATCACCCCGTTGCAGAAGGACTGGAGTACATTGCCCGCCACAATGCCGAACACCTGCTATCGGACGACTTGAAGGAGACCTTTCGGGCCCTCATGGAAAAGAGAACTCCACGCTATAACGATTGATAGAACTATGACCAGGTACATTTTACTGTTTGCCGGATTGTCGCTGTTGTCGATATCCGTCTTTAGTCAACAAAAGGAAGAATTCCTGTGCCAGCCCTGCGGATTGCCCTGTGATACCAAAGTCAGCGAATTGGGCGGGGTTTGCCCGGCATGCCAGATGCCGATGGTGCCGAAATCTTCCGTGAAGTTTGTCAACCTCACTCCCAAAGAATTTTGTGCGCGGATTGCGGCCAATCCCGACGTCGTCATCCTGGATGTCCGCTCTCCCGGGGAATTCGAAGGCACCACCTCCAGCGTAGAAACCTATGGACGCTTCAGGAAGGCGATCAACGTAAATGTCAATCAGCTCAGCAAGCGGCTGGAAGAATTGAAGAAATACAAGGACAAGGAAATCCTGGTGTACTGCAGCCAAAGTTTTAGAAGCCCCCGGGCGGCCTACTACCTGAACATGCAGGGCTTCGACAAGGTCAAGAATATGTCGGGGGGGCTATCGAAAGCCGGGGACTTGTTCAAGTCAGCCTGCTTTAAAGAACATTTCGAGGTCCACAAGAAATAGGATCAGGGTACCACTTCAAACTTGAATTCTTTCTTGCTGTGCTGGTCGATCACCACTACAAAAAAGGAGCCCTCGATCTTTCGGTTGATCGTACACATGGCCATGGCGCCAAAGAAGTTCTCGTGATGCGTAAGGTGTGATTCAGCAGGCAGGGGCTTTCTCATGAGTTCCTTCCCCTCTTTGTCCATCACGACCACGATAAAGTTCCCGGTATTGGCCGCCGCCTCCGTCGTCCTCAGGATGTCGACCTGGATCACGCCACCGGGGGAGAAGCGATCGATGTTGGCTTCCTCCGCCTTGATGCGCTCTTCAGTCCAATGGTACTTTTCTCCCCGTTTACGATCGTCCTCTTTCAGCAAAGCCGGCGACAGGTACTTAATGTGGGTTTCCCCGGAATGGTCATTATGTCCCTCCACCCGATGGATGGTTATCCCCCGAAATACATGACTTAAGGAAGACGACCCATCCTGAGCCATTCCTGCACGCACCGAAAGCAACAACACACTGACGATCAAAGCACAACCCACTCGCATAGGACAAGACTATCAAAAGATAAGCCAGATTCTCAAGAAACTCCAAAAATCTACCACTAAAGTTCCATACTCCGGCGAATTCTTTCACGAAGATTAAGTAAAAACAGGTGACCATTAGTGAAGTACCAATTTACGGTACCGGAATCCCGGGATTACTCCCCAGCCACCCATCGATCCGGCCGAAGCACAATCGCTCCTTCTTCCTTCACCAATTTGTAGTAAACCTTCTTCTTCACCGGGGAGGCAAACTGTGGAAGCTGGGCATCAAATGAATCCATCAGTTGGTTTTCATTAAACAGGAATACGTCTCCCCCCTGATACCCTTCGAACGGGCCTCCTTCCTTGGTCGTATAGGGTGACGCGCCTTCAAAGGAAATCAGCAAAACGTCCTTGTCTGCATCGGAATAGAATCCATAAACCGTACCGTAAGACTCCCGGCCTTTCGATTGGGTGACCAGGTATAATTCTTCAAATCCATCCTTGTCCAGGTCGGCCAGCCGTACCTGGATGACCGGGTCGATCTCCCCAAGATCCAGTGCCTGCTGGTCGCGGGCAAAACCTTTCGTTTCTACTGAAACGCCCACATAGGCTGGGTCAGTCAACGGAGTCTGGTGAACCAGCCACTTCTTGCCTGTCGCGGTCACCAACTCTTGAGTCACTGGCGACGAGATCGGCAACAAGTATTCCGCGGAGTCGAAAGCATCATCGCCCTCGCTCGAGGAAGACCCGGAACACGCCAGGAGCACGGCACTGGCCAAACCAATGACAAAACGATTCATAAGTCTTCTCAACACTCCTATTCTTGCTTAATGACCGCACCGCGAAGCCTGGAAGCAGACGCTGTCTCCCTTGAGGGGAATATGGGCAGTCTTATCGAGAATGCCATCCAAACGGAGGTTGGCAATCGATGGCCCCTCCTTGGTCATGGTCACGAAGGTAACATGATCAAAGGAATTGGGATCGTCCGCTCCCTGGTGACCGCCTGTGGTTCCCAGGATGATATGGTCCTTGTCATTCTTGAGCGTATGGGAATAGCTATGAAAGTGACCATTAAAGACGGTATACGGGCGATTGGCCAGGGATTTCTCCAGCGGTTCGAGGCTGCCTGCACCCTCACGCTTCCAGACCGGCTTGTGCATGAACAACACGGTCCAGTAAACTTCCGGATGGTCGGCGATCACTTTCTGAAAATAAGACGCCTGCTCGTCACCGATGTTTCCGGTCACTCGTTCGGGCATCTTGAAATATTCCATGTCCCGCGCTTTTTCCGGCTCCGGCCCGTCCATTACTTTGATAGCCGCCTGGCGGGCCTCATGGATTTCTCTCCGGCGCTCGTCGGTATGGTCTTCCGTGTCGAGCATGAGAAACAGGACATTCTTGTAGACGAAATAGTAGTAGTGGGCGCCATAGCGGTCCTTCCACACCTGGCGCATCACGGGATCCGTCAGGTCATGGTTGCCGCCAACGTGGAAAAGCGGGGCTTTGGCCTTGCGGGCACGGGCGTCAAAATGATCGTACTCCGCAGCAATGGAGTCGGCATTGGAAGACGTTCCCTCGACAAGATCACCCACCGTTACGATGAGTTCAGGCCGGAGCAAGTTCAGTTGTTCCACCGCGATCTGAAAGATTCCCTCCCGCTCCCCACCATTCAGGTCCGTGACGATCCCGAAGGTGAACTTTTCGCCGGCATCGTCAAACGTCTCACTTAACCAGGGGACTGAACTGCCCGCAGACAAGCCGTGTGTAAATACCTCTGTCCGCTGCTGGCAGGCGACGAAGAACACCAGGAATGCGGGTATCAAAAGAAAACGAGAAGGTCTCATATTGGGGGCTTATTGGTTGAATATCGTGACAATAATCGAATTCCGAAATTGGGATACGACCTATAACGAAATCCGCTACCTTCGGCACGTAACAATTCCACCAAAGACATCATGTGCAGATGGATGGCATATACCGGGGGCAAGATTCAACTGGATGAACTCTTGTTTAAGGCGAAACACAACCTCATCGATCAAAGTATGAGTTCGCGGTCAGCAGAAACGCCGACCAATGCCGATGGGTTCGGATTGGGCTGGTATGGGCGCCATTCACGCCCAGGCCTGTTCCGGAGCATACGGCCCGCCTGGAATGACTTCAACTTGCGGGACCTGGCCGAGAATATTGAGTCTCACCTGTTTATGGCTCATGTCCGCGCCACCTCGCTGGCCACGGTCCAGGAAACAAATTGTCATCCGTTCCGGTACAATAACTGGTTGTTTGTGCACAACGGAGAGGTCTTCGAGATCGAAAAGTTTCACCGGGAATTGTTAATGGCAGTCAGCCCCAGGTATTTTTCCAATATCCTCGGTTCCACCGATTCCGAATTGATGTTTCACCTTGCCCTGACCTTTGGGCTTGAAGATGATCCGGTTGGAGGGCTTGAACGGATGGCCGGGTTCATCGAGAAAGCAGGAAAGGAAAAAGGCGTAAGCGAATCCCTGTGGATGACTCTGGGGGTAACAGATGGCAACACACTTTATGCCGTCCGCTATGCCAGCGACAACGCTGCGCCGACGCTGTATCATAGCATCCGGGCCACCGACATCATGGAAATAAATCCTGATCTCAAGGGAAGAATCAGTGATACGGCCCGAAGCGTCGTATCAGAACCGTTGGGTGTCTTTCCTGAAATGTGGCGGGA